>JAPLPF010000210.1 GCA_026400325.1 Rhodobacterales bacterium | reverse complement strand
CTTTTACGCCGAAATGTCGCGCAACCGGGCGCGACTGCTGGCCGCGCGGGCAGAAGTTGCGACCGGGGCCATTTCCGGCGCGGTCGGAACCTTCGCCAACATCGACCCGGCGGTCGAGGATCACGTCTGCAGGATGCTTGGCCTGACACCCGAGCCGATCAGCACTCAAGTGATCCCGCGCGACCGACACGCGATGTTCTTCGCCACGCTTGGGGTGATCGCCAGCAGCATCGAGAACGTGGCGATCGAGATCCGCCACATGCAGCGGACCGAAGTGCTGGAGGCCGAGGAGTTTTTCTCGCCCGGCCAGAAGGGCAGCTCTGCCATGCCCCACAAACGCAACCCGGTGCTGACGGAAAACCTTACCGGCCTTGCGCGGCTGGTGCGGATGGCCGTGGTCCCGGCGCTGGAAAATGTGGCCCTTTGGCACGAACGTGACATCAGCCATTCCTCGGTCGAGCGGGCGATTGGCCCGGACGCGACGATCACGCTGGATTTCGCGCTGCACCGGTTGGCCGGTGTGGTGGAAAAGCTGGTGATCTACCCGGAGAACATGCTGAAGAACATGAACAAGTTCAAAGGTCTGGTCATGTCGCAGCGTGTACTGCTGGCGCTGACCCAGGCAGGTGTCAGCCGCGAGGACAGCTACCGTCTTGTGCAAAGGAACGCGATGAAGGTCTGGGAGAAGGGTGCGGATTTCAAGACCGAGCTTCTGGCCGACCCCGAGGTGACGGCAGCGCTTTCCCCCGCCGAAATCGAGGAAAAGTTTGACCTTGGCTATCATACCAAACACGTCGACACGATCTTTGCGCGGGTTTTCGGCACTTGACGAAAGCGTGATCGGCCTGCGGCCGCCTGCCGCAACGAAACTTGCTTGATTGCGCGCGCATCGTGCTACCTTTCTGGAAGTTTCAGAAAGGTTGTCCGATGCGCATGATCCTTGCCGCCGCCCTCGCCTTCACCCCGCACCTGGCGTTTGCCGCCGGAAGTGACGACAGCGAGCCGCCGAAGCCCACGGAAACCACCACCGAATGTGCCAAGGGCGAGGTCTGGGATGAAAAGACCGCGACCTGCATCAAGGCGGAAAGCAACCTGATCGACAACGACCAGCGGTTCGGCGCGGTGCGCGCACTTGCCTATGCCGGCCGCCCGGACGAGGCGATGGCAATCCTTGCGCTCATGACCGAAGGCGACAGTGCCCGTGTGCTGACCTATCAGGGCTTTCTTCTGCGCCAGACCGGGCGGGTCGAGGAAGGCATCGCCGCCTATGAGCGTGCCATCGCGCTGGACAAGGGCAACATCCTTGCCCGCAGCTATTATGGCCAGCTTCTGGTCCAGATGAACGAGACCGGGCTTGCCCAGCTTCAGCTTGCGGCGATCCGCATGCACGGCGGCGGCGGCACCTGGGCCGAACGCGCACTTTCCGACGCCATCACGACCGGCGTGACCTATACTTACTGACCCTTAAACCCCTTAGGAGGACACCCATGAAGATCGTACTGACCCTCTCCGCGCTTGCCCTCTCGATCGCTCCGGCCTTTGCAAGCTGCGGTGGCGAAAAGATGAAGGATGAAACCGCGTCGTCCTGCGTGCCGGGCCAGACCTGGGACCCGGTGACGTCGACCTGCACGGCCACGCCGTCCAGCTGATCCGATTTCGGCTAAGCGGGCATTAACCCGCATCTGCAAGGCTTGCGGTCACCAGAGTCGACCGGAGCCTTGCAGCGTGACCCAGGATATCGTTCCCCTTGCCCGCATCTTTCCCGACCGTCGGGCGGTATCGACCGTTCTGCCGAAGCGCGCGCTGACGCCGCGCCAGAAAGCCGCCGTTATTGTCAGATATCTTCTGACCGAAGGCTCCAGTTTGCCCCTGGCATCGCTGCCCGAGCATATGCAGGCCGCCCTTGCCGAGCAGATGGGCAAGATGCGCCTTATCGACCGCACCACGCTGGACGAGGTGGTGGCGGAATTCCTGTCGGAACTTGAATCTGTCGGGCTGGCCTTTCCGGGTGGGATCGAAGGTGCGTTGTCGATGATGGATGGCCATATCTCGCAATCCGCCGCGTCACGGCTGCGGAGGATGGCATCAGCGTCCTCGAAGATCGACCCGTGGGAGCGGATCACCGCCCTGCCCCCGGATCGGCTGATGCCGATCCTTCTGGACGAAGCCGTGGAGGTCGGGGCTGTGATGCTGTCCAAATTGCCGGTGACCAAGGCCGCCGACCTTCTGGGCCGGCTTCCCGGCGAAAAGGCGCGCCGCGTTGCCTATGCGATGTCGATGACGGGCGGCGTCGATCCTGAAACCGTGCGCCGCATCGGTGCGGCCCTGTTGGCGGAACTGGACAACCAGCCCCAACGCGCCTTTGATCAGGGGCCGGTTGAACGGGTGGGGGCGATCCTGAACGTATCGGCATCCCTGACCCGCGATGATGTGCTGCAGGGTCTTGATGCCGAGGACGCCGCCTTTGCCGCCGAAGTGCGTCGTGCGATCTTTACCTTTGTCCACATTCCGGCACGGCTGAACCCGCGCGACGCGCCAAAGATCACCCGACTGGTCGAGCAGCCCCAGCTTGTGTCGGCTCTCGCCAACGCGATGGGCAAACCGGGGCTGGAAGAAGCGGCGGAATTCATCCTGGCCAATATCTCGCAACGCCTCGCCCAGGGCCTGCGCGAAGAGATGGACCAGCGCGGCAAGGTCAAGGAAAAGGACGCCGAAGAGGCGATGACAGCCATCGTCGCCGCCATCCGCAGTCTGCAGGCCAGCGGTGAGATCAGCCTGCTTCAACCCGAAGAGGCGTGATTCCCCAAGGCAACGTGGCCAGCCAGACCACGCAGATACCCCGCGTTCCCTTCGTCAGAACCTGTAATCAAGGCGCAGGGTAACATCATCGAGGTCAAAGTTCTCACCCGAGCTTGCGAAGTTGTTCTTGTCTTCGACAAGGTATTCCAGTCCCGCGACGAAACGGCCGTCCAGTCCAAAGGCATAGCGGACGCCAAGCCCGTAGTTGGAGACGGTGTCCGAAATCGAATTGGGGCCATTGCTGATCTCGATATCCGACAGGCCAACAAAGGCATAGGGCAGGAAATGACCTGCATCATAGGCCCCGATCAGCTTGATCCGGGTGGACGTGATTGACGTGGGCACATCATCCAGATCAGCATCGGAATAGGCCAACTCTCCGCCCAGCAGGAAAGTGCCAAGATCGCGCAGATAGCCAAGGTGCGCGCTTGTGCCCGAAGTGTCGAATGCGTCAGTGGCGTCGGCGGCTGTGCCACGCGACAGTCCAAGCCCGGCATAAAAGCCCGTCCAGCTGAATTCCGCGGTCGCAGTGGAAAGAGTGACCGGGGTTTCGCCCGCCGGTGCATTGGTGCTTCCGGCAATCGACTGGCTGGCCACGACAACAAATACAGTGGCGATGGTGACGCTATACATTTCTGACTCCAATGGTTCGAACAGTTAATGCCTTTGCATATCACGAAAGCGCCCCTGAACGACAGGGATTCCCGACCTGCGGGCACGGGGTTGTCTGGGACAGCCCGATGCCCTTTCGCGTGCGCTGTCGCCTTGCCACGCTACCTGCCGGACCGTCAGACAGGTCGTGGGGCGGGGTCGCCACTGTCGCGGCCGACGCGAATGCCGATGCCAAAGAAGCCGGGGAGACAGATAACAAATTCACAAATTGAATGATTGTTCAACCAATAAAACTGTGCAATGCTGTGTGGGTGTGACCAGACGCCGCAATAGATCGACACAGTGAAGACCTTCAACTGCCCTCCCCTGGAAAGGATATCGCAATGCGCCTGAACCTGCTTGCCGCCGCAAGCTTCGCCTTCCCCGCGGCGGCTTTTGCCGAAACCTCGGCGGACGCCGCAGCTGCAGACGGCGTGACACTTTCGACCTCGCTGACCTTCGCCTCACGCTATGTCTCCGACGGAATCGAGTATTCGGACGGGGTGGTCGTACAGCCCTATGTGGAACTGGGCTACGCCGGCTTTTATGCCGGCATCTGGGCCACCAATGCGTCGGAAGAGCTTTTGGGTGCGGAAAGCGAGGTCGATTATTACATCGGCTATCGTGGCGAGGCCGGGGCGTTCTATTACGACGTCGGCTACGGCTACTATACCTACCCAGGCGCTTCTGAGTTCAACTCGGGCGAAGTTCTGGTCAGCGGCGGCTTCGGCGCGAACGCATCTCTTTACCTGACCGCCTACCTTGCCTACGCGAACGAGGCAGAGACCCTCGATACATCGCTGCGCGTCGACTATTATTCGCCCGTAGAAGGTCTGGCTCTGGCGGCCACATACGGCGACAACGACTCGTGGCGGTACTGGACCGTGGGGACCAACTACGCCCTGAACGACATGGTCACAGCCGACGTGACCTGGCATGACACGGACCTTGACGGCACAGGCACCCTTGTTGCCGGACTGACCTTCACATTCAACTAGGGGCAACCGGGCGTACCGGCATCGCCGGGCCGCTGGCAGGGACTGCCATCGGCGGCCCGGCTTGCTTCGGTCAGTCTGGACAGGTCACCATCAGCAGTTTGCAAAGCCTTCCAGCACGTTCACCGTATTGAGGCCAATCCTGTCGATGGCATAGCCGCCTTCCATGCAGAACACGGTCGGCAGGCCCATGCGTCCGATCCTTTGACCGCAGTCCAGAAAATCGGGGCTGTCGAGTTTGAAAAAGCTGATCGGATCGTCCTTGTAGGCGTCCACTCCCAGCGAGACGACCAGGGCCTCGGCCCCATGGGCCTTGATGCGGGCAATAGCGTCCTCCAGCGCCAGCGACCAGGCCGCATAGCTGGTGCCCGGCGGCAGCGGATAGTTGATGTTTGCCCCCTCACCCGGGCCTGCCCCCCGCTCATCGGCGTACCCGGCAAAGTAGGGGTAGGAGTCCATCGGATCGCCGTGAATCGAGGCAAACAGCACATCCGCACGCTGATAGAAAATCTGCTGCGTGCCGTTGCCATGGTGAAAGTCGATGTCCAGCACTGCGACCCGCTTCGCACCTTGCGCCGTGAACATGTCGGCCACCACGGCGGCGTTGTTCAAGAAACAGTAGCCGCCATATTGATCCACCGTGGCATGGTGCCCGGGCGGACGGCAAAGGGCGAAGGCCGCGCGCGCGCCTGCCGCCACGGCACGCTGTGCTGCCTGAGCCGAGGCCATGGAAGACAGCGCCGCAGCCCAGGTGCCCCGGGTGATCGCCGTCTCGGACGCATGGCAGTGATAGCTGACCAGCCCGTCAATGGCACGCGGACGCCGGTTCATCGGCTGGTGCCGGGTCGGCATGGCCATGGCGATGATTTCTCCGGTATAGCCCTCGGCCATCCAGGCATCCCATGCCGTTTCCAGAAAGTTGAGGAAGTCCGGGTCCAGCAAACGCCGCACCGGCGCCATGTCGACCGGTCCGGGATCGGCCACTGCGGGAAACCCCCGTTCCCTCAGCCTGGAAAGGATGTATTCCACCCGGCTTGGCCGTTCATAAGGCGTGACGAACTCGCCGCCCGAAAGCTCGGCCTGCGGAAAGTGCATCCGGTGGTCTTCACTGAAGAAGGAGCGCATGGTCATGGCCTTTCCAAGATGGGCATCACGGGCTTGGTCCGTAGGCAACTGGCGGCCGGACCGGGCCGGTCGGCACCAGACTACGACCTGTCGGACGGCTTTGCGACAGGGAGTTCCAGCCTGATGCGCCAGGCAGAGAAGCCCAGGCGCGCAGCCCAGGCGCAGATCGTGCCCCGGGGGATAAAGGCCACTTCGCCCGCGCCGAATGTCTGCGTCGCACCCAAGTGTTCGGTGATCTGAACCTCGCCCTGCAGAACCTGCACCAGTTCATGGGCATCCGTCGCGGAGAACGGCTCGCCAAGGGTATCTGCTGCGAAATGCCTTACCGTCATGTTGCCGGTATCATTGCGGAAAACAACCTCCCCGGCCTGCAACGGCGTTGCAAGGACGGTCACGCCACCTTCCGCCGAATCGATCGCAGGTGGCGGCACACCCGGGGCGCGCCAGGTCAGGTAGATCTTCTTGAGATAGCCGTCCTGCTTCCAGCTGGTCGGAATGCCGTTGCGAAAGGTGACGCTGTCTCCGGCACGGGCCGTGACGGCACCACCCTTGCCATCGACCATCGCGAAAGCGCCTTCCAGCACCAGGATGAATTCGTCGCCCGGATAGGGACCAAAGGCTTCCTGCATCGACGTTGTGTCCCAGACACCGACCGAAAGGCCAGCCTCTTCGTCGCCAAAGTATTCGTGGACATGCTGCACCGGCAATGGGGATTGGAAATCGGCCGGATCAAGGGTCAGTGGCTGAAGGCCTTCGTCTTTCGGGCCGTTTGCGTCCAGGCGGATCACTCTGGTCGTCTGCTGCATCAGGCCTCTCCGCTGGTGTCGATGGCTTCTTTGAATGAACGTTCAGTGAATTAGATGGATCGGCCCTGACTTTGCCCGGGCCAGTCAGACCTACCTTGCCGGGAAGACCAGAAAGCCCGCAGACGAAGCGGGCGCCACCAAAACGGGAGACTTCAGCATGGACATCCTTGACCAGCTTGGGGCCATGAAGGACGGCAAGCTCAGTCGCCGGGCTTTCAATCGGTCGCTTTTTGCCCTGGGGATCAGCACCGCAGTCGTGCCGCTTTCGACGCGCCGGACGCTGGCCGCGCCCGAGGATAACCCGACCTATTTCACCTGGGGCGGCTATGACATCCCTGAACTTTTCGTGCCCTATCAGGAGAAATACGGCGAGCTGCCGAACTTCTCGACCTATGGCGCAACCGAAGATGCGCTGACCAAACTGCGCTCGGGTTTTGTCGCTGAGGTCAGCCATCCTTGCATGTCGGACGTTCCAGTCTGGAACTCGACCGGGCTCTTCCAGCAGATCGACACCTCGCGTCTGTCGAACTGGGGCGACGTGTTCCCCGACCTTTACAGCTATGACTACAACATGGCCGACGGAAAGCCGTGGATGGTGCCCTTCTCCTGGGGTCTGACTTCGATGGTCTACCGCGAGGATCTGGTCGAGTGGGAGGACGGCGAATCCTGGTCGCTGCAGTGGGACGAACGCTATGCGCAGCGTCTGGGCAGCCTTGCCAGTGCAGGCGATGTCTGGTGGTGCGCCGCAATCCGGGCGGGCATCGACTACAAGGACATCGGCACGCCAGAGTCCTTTGCCAAAGTCGCCGAGGTTCTGCGCCAGCAGCGCCCGCTGATCCGGATGTACAGCGATGACACCACGACGCTGGACCAGGCCCTGACCTCGGGCGAAATCGTGTCGTCGCTGTTGTGGAACAGTTCCACGCTTTACCTGCGGGCGGCGGGTGTGCCGGTGCGCTTTGCCAAACCGAAAGAGGGCGCGCTGGCCTATGTCTGCGGCCTGATGCTGCACAAGGACGCGCCCAAGCTGGACCGCGCCTATGACGTTCTGGATTCGCTGATCTCGCAGCCCTCGGGCGAGTTCCTGCTGAACGATTACGGCTATGGCGCGGTGAACAGGAAGTCCTTCGAAAAGTTCACCGATGCCGAACTTGACGAACGCGGACTTGGCCGTGATCCGGTGACGATTCTTGCGGCAAACCACCTCAGTTCCCCGCAGAGCATGGAATGGGGCGCCGCGACGGTGGCCGAGCTCGAGATGATCAAGTCGGGATTCTGACCCTGAAGATGATGTCCGGGGGGGCTGCCCCTTCGCTGCAATGAAGGAATGGCGGGGCAATGTCGGGTGCGAATGCAGGCACAGGAGCGGTCATCTCGGCCAGACCGGCAACGGCCGGACGCCTGAGCCGGCTGATGTTTCGCCACGAGGTTCTGCGTGGCTACACCATGCTGGCGCCCGCGCTGGTGATCATGGTGCTGGCGATCCTGCTGCCCTTTGTCCTGATGATCGTGATGAGCTTCTGGGACCAGGTCGGTTTCGATTTCGACACCACGCCCACGCTGCAGAACTACCGCGAGATCGCGGAAAAGCCGATCTATTCGGCGCTGTTGCTGCGGTCGCTCTGGGTGTCGGGGATTGCGACGCTTGCGACGGTCCTTGTTTGCTATCCGATGGCCTATTTCGTGGCGTTCCACGTTCATCGCCACAAGATGTTGTGGCTGATCATCATAACGCTGCCGTTCTGGACCAGCTACCTGATGCGCATCTTTTCTTGGAAGGTGATCCTTGGCTATGAAGGCGTGATCAACTCGGGCCTGATGTCGATCGGGCTGATCGACGCGCCTCTCGACTTTCTGATCTACAGCCCCGGTGCGGTCACGCTGACGCTGGCCCATACCTGGGCGGCCTTTGCGCTGTTGCCGATCTATGTCTCGCTGGAAAAGATCGACCGCTCGGTGCTGGAGGCAGCGGCGGACCTTGGCGACAGCCCGCTGGTCCGGTTCTTCCGGATCACCCTGCCGCTTTCGATGCCCGGTGTGATTGCAGCCGTATTCCTGATGTTCATCCCCACGGTCGGCGACTATGTCACGCCGACACTGGTCGGGGGGCCGGATGGCGCGATGATCGGCAACCTTCTGCAGGTGCAGTTCGGCGGCGTCAACAACTGGCCGATGGGCGCGGCCATTGCGGTTGTCATGGTGCTGGCGATCGCGGTCGTGGGCCTTTGCTTTCTGGCGCTGACCGCGCTTTTCCGGCGGTGGGCGACATGAGCGGCCGAAGCCATTCCCACCGTCCAAACCGTGGCCTGCAGGCCTATGCCGCCCTGTTCATGGTGTTTCTTTACGGGCCGATCCTGATCATCCCGCTTTTTTCCTTTGTCGATGCCCTTTACGTCCGCTTTCCGATCGAGGCGCTTACCTTCCGCTGGTACGGCGAGTTATGGCGGCGCGAACCGGTCATCGACGCCCTTGGGAACAGTCTTTACGTCGCGGCCATCGTGTCGGTCGTCTCGACCGCGATTGGCGTCTTTGCCGCCAAGGCCATCGCCCGCAACCGTGTTCCGGGAACCGGCGCCATCGTCACGTTCATGATGCTGCCGCTGGTCGTGCCAGGGATCATCTTCGCGGTTGCCATCCTGATCGTTCTGAACCGGATGGGGGTGGCGCTGTCGCTCTACACGGTCATGGCGGGCCATCTCGTCGTCTGCCTGCCCTTCGCGATCTGGAGCCTGCTGCCGCGGTTCGAAGGCTTTGATCCTTCGATGGAAGAGGCCTCGGGCGATCTTGGCGAAAACGGCTGGTGGACGTTCTGGCGCGTCACCTTTCCGATCATGGCGCCTGGAATAGCTGCAAGCCTGCTGATGACCTTCACCGTTTCGTTCGATGAATTCATCATGGCCTTCTTTCTCAGCGGCACGCAGCAGACCTTGCCGATCTTTGTCTGGGGCCAGTTGCGATTTCCCTCGCAGTTCCCGTCGATCCTTGCGCTCTCGACACTGATCCTTGCCGCCTCGTTCGCGACCGTGTTCCTCAGCCTCTGGATCGGCCGCATCGGCCTGCCCAAGGCCGCCACAGGAGAAATCCCGAAGTGACCGAACCTTCCGATCCACTGATCTCGATCCGCGATGTCAGCAAGCGCTTCGGCACCTTCAAGGCTGTTGACGGTGTGTCGCTGGACATCCGGCGGGGCGAGTTCTTTTCGCTCCTCGGGGCTTCGGGAAGCGGCAAGACCACGCTTTTGCGCATGCTGGCGGGGTTCGAGGCCGTGTCGGACGGCCGGATCGTCATCGACGGCCAGGCGATGGAAGAGGTGCCGCCGCACTTCCGGCCGATCAACATGGTGTTTCAGAACTACGCGATTTTCCCGCACCTGAACGTGCGCGACAACATCGCCTATGGCTTGCGAAAGTTTCGCCCAACTCCGGCGCAGCGCGAAGCGATGGTTGACGAGATGCTCGACCTTATCAAGCTGCCGGGCTACGGGAACCGTCGCGCGCATGAATTGTCGGGCGGCCAGCGCCAGCGCGTCGCCCTGGCGCGCGCACTGATCCTGAAGCCGAAGGTGCTGCTTCTGGACGAACCGCTTGGCGCGCTGGACAAGCAGCTGCGCGAACAGATGCAGCTGGAACTGCGGCTTTTGCAGCAAAAGCTGGGCATCACCTTTGTCCTTGTCACCCACGACCAGGAAGAGGCTCTGACCCTGTCGGACCGTATTGCCGTGATGAGCAAGGGCGCGGTGATCCAGGTCGATACCCCGACCGGCCTTTACGAGCGCCCGAAAAACCGCGTGATCGCAGGCTTTATCGGCAACATGAACTTCTTTGATGCCACCCCGTCCAGCACCGGTTCACCGCAGGTCGATGTTCAGGGGTTGGGCCTTGTCGCGGTGAACGGGCGCGTCCGCGCCAGGTCTGACGGGGCAACGACGCTGATCGCGATCCGGCCCGAAAAGTTGGCGCTGCACAGCGAAGCACCGGTCACGGGTGGGGTTGCCGGAGTCGTGCAGGCCCTGCAATACCTTGGCGGGCGGCACATGGTGCATGTGACGCTTGCGGGGCGGGACACGCCCGTTGCGGTGGCCTTGCAGGGCGGACAGGCGGATGTCACCCTGACCCCGGCACCGGGGCAGCCGGTCTGGATATCCTGGAAGGACGACGCCGTCCTGGTCCTGGATGCGGACTAGACGAGCGCGCGCCGGTCGAATGCGGAGGGAATGACAATGAACGAGCCCCTGAAGCCACTGAAGCCACCAAAGCAGGCCCGGACAAGCCGCGCCGAGGCCAAGGCCGAACGTCGACAGCAACTGATCGACGCCACGATAGACTCCATCTCGCGCTTTGGATTGACCGGCACCACCATGGGCAAGGTCACGGACCTCGCCGGCGTGTCGCTGGGGCTTGCGAACTTTCACTTCGAAAGCAAGGATCGGCTTTTCGAGGCGGTGCTGCAACATCTGGCGGCGGAACAGCGCGTGCTGTGGCGATCAAGGTCACAGGACCCACGGCAGACAAGCCGGGATCTGCTGCTGGCCATCGTCGACTCGCGCTTTGACGCCGCGATCTGCGCGCGCAAGAAGCTGGCGGTGTGGTTCGCCTTTTACGGCGACGCTTCTGCCCGTGACATCTACCGGCGTGCGGTCGGGGATGTCGATGACGAGCGTCTGGAAGCGACCGTTGCCATCTTGACCGAAATGATCGCCGAGGCAGGCTACACCCATCTGGACCCGGATGAGGCCGCGCTGGGCATCGAGGCGCTTTATGACGGGCTTTGGCTGAACATGTTGCTGTATCCAAGTGATTTTCGCCGCAACATCTGCCGTTCCCGCGCGCTGAACGTGATCGCCGCGCTGTTGCCCAGACATTTCGATACCACACCGGCAGCGGCCGAAAACGCTGACTGAGAGATCCTGAAGGACACGCCCATGACCCGCGACCCCCGCCACGACATCCTGTTTCAGCCAGTGAAGATCGGCCCGGTGACGACCAAAAACCGGTTCTACCAGGTGCCACATTGTACCGGCATGGGCTGGGCACGGCCGCGCACCCTGGCCGAGATGCGGGGCGTCAAGGCGCAGGGCGGCTGGGGCGTGGTCAATACCGAGTATTGCTCGATCCATCCCACATCGGATGACCAGCTCCACATCAGCGCCAGCCTCTGGGATGACGGCGACATCCGCTCGCACCGGCTGATGACCGACAAGGTCCACGAACACGGCGCGCTTGCCGGGTGTGAACTTTGGTACAGCGGCTCGCGCAGTGCCAACCTTGCCACGCGTCTTGTCTCGATGGACGTGGCCAGCAGACCCAATGGCGTTGGCCACCCGTTTCAAAGCCGCGCGATGGACAAGCAGGACATCCGCAACTTCCGCCGCTGGCACCGCAACGCCGCCCTGCGCGCCAAGGCGGCCGAGTTCGACCTGGTCTATGTCTATGCCACGCATGGGTATCTGTTGTCGCATTTCCTTGACCCCGAAACCAACACGCGGACCGACGAATACGGTGGCTCCCTTGAAAACCGCACCCGCCTGGTGCGCGAGCTGATCGAAGAAACCCGCGAGGCCGTCGGCGACCGCTGCGGCGTGGTCGTGCGCTTCGCCGCTGATGCCGAAACAGGTGAGGATGGCCAGCCGATCCTGGGCGAACGGCAAGAGATGTTTGCCATGATGGCCGAGATGCCGGACCTTTGGGACATCAACATTCAGGACTATTCGCTGGAAATGGGCGCCTCGCGGTTCGTCAAGGAAGGGGCGCTGGAGCCCTACATGAAATGGGTCCGCTCGGTCACCACAAAGCCTGTGGTGACGGTGGGCCGCTACACGTCGGCCGATACGATGGTGCGGATGGTAAAGTCGGGCATGACCGATCTGATCGGCGCAGCACGCCCGTCGATTGCCGACCCCTACCTGCCGAACAAGATCGCCGAAGGGCGGCTTGAAGATATCCGCGAATGCATCGGCTGCAACGTCTGCTATTCCGGCGACAGCCTGTCGGTGCCGATCCGCTGCACCCAGAACCCCACGATGGGCGAAGAATGGCGGCGCGGCTGGCATCCCGAAAAAATCGCCCCGCGCGGGTCGGACACGCAGGTTCTGGTCGTCGGCGCCGGGCCTGCGGGGCTTGAGGCGGCGCGTGCCCTTGGCGCGCGCGGCTACCGTGTGGCCTTGGCCGAAGCGGGCAAGGTCCTTGGCGGACGCGTGACCCGCGAAGCGACCCTGCCTGGGATTAGCGAGTACATCCGCGTGCGCGACTACCGGCTGCAGCAACTGCAGAAGATGCCGAGTGTCGAGGTCTATCTCGACAGCCGCCTGACCGCAGAAGACGTCAGGGAGTTCGGGGCAGATCATGTGGTGATCGCCACCGGCGCCCGCTGGCGGCGCGATGTGTTCAACGGCAAGGCGTTCGCGCCCATCGCCGACGAGATCACCCGCGTCCTTACCCCCGACGACATCATGGATGGAACCCTGCCAACCGGCCCGACCGTGGTCTTTGATGCCGACGGCTATTACATGGGCGGGGTCATCGCCGAACGGCTTCGCAAGGCCGGGCTTGCGGTAACACTGGTTACGCCGGCAGACCGGGTTTCGGAATGGGCCCTGAACACCGGCGAAGGTTGGCGCGTGCCGGGACACCTCATGTCCCTCGGGATCGAACTTCTGTGCGCGCATGGGCTGACCTGGTTCGATGGTGAAACGGTGACGCTTGCCTGCGAACATTCGGGGCGCGAACGGACATTGCCCGCGACGGGCCTTGTCGTCGTTGGCCAGCGCGCGCCCGTCGATGACCTTTACCTTGCCCTGCAAGGGGCGGGACCGCTGCCGTTCACGCTGGCACGGATCGGTGATTGCGAAGCGCCGGCGATCATCGCCGCCGCCACCTATGCCGGGCACCGCTATGCGCAAGAGCTTGACCGCGCGGTGGATATCGACATGCCGATGCAGCACGAAAAGATCGACGTCGGCGCAGAACTGCCCGCACGTTGGCGCACGGCGGCCGAATGACCGCGCGCTGGCCCACCGTGATCTGGCTGGTTCCGGCGCTGGTGGCACTGGGACTGATCCTTGCGCTGTCGGTCCGGCCAGCGGGCCAGACCTCCCTTGCACTGCCTGCGCCGGGTGTTGCGCTGACAACGCCCTGCGACAGTTGCGCGGCCCGATATCAGCGCATTGGCCGCATCGCCTTGGCCAGACAATCAGGGGAATTGCCATGACCGACCTGAAAACCGATTTCGCCGATGCCGCCACCCTGGCCCTTGCCCTGCCAGTGGTGCTGTCGGCGCCGCGAACCGACGGTCAGGTGCGCCTCTTGTGCGCCCGACCGAAACCGAACCAGCGCAGCTTTCCTGAAAGCCTGACCCTGACCCGCGCCGTCGGCGTGGTTGGCGATTTCGAAGCGTCCCGCCCCTGGCTGGTGCTGCCTGACAGCAGTCCCGATCCGCGCAATCAGGTCAGCGTGATGTCGGCACGGGTGCTTGATCTTGTCTGGCGTGACCGAAATCCGCGCAATCACCCGGGTGACAATATCGCGGTCGATCTGGATCTCAGCCATACCAATCTGCCGATCGGAACGCTGCTCAGGATCGGGTCTGCCGTGCTGCGCGTCAGCGACGAACCAAATGACGGCTGCGCGAAATGGAAGGTCAGGTGCGGCAGGCCGGCCTATGATTGGACCCGCGCGACCGAACATGCGGAGTACCGGCTTCGCGGCCTTTACTGTTCGGTTGAACAGGATGGAATTGTCACGCTGTCAGACCGGGCACAGGTTGTGTCACGACGCTGAGGCCGGGTGAACAACGCTGAATTTTCTGCAGGCAGATGAAAGACCGGTTTGGGGCATGGGCCAAATCCGGAACCTGAAGGCTGCGGCAAGGACCAATGGCGGAGGAGGTGGGATTTGAACCCACGGTAGAGTTTCCCCTACGTCGGTTTTCAAGACCGGTGCGTTAAACCACTCCGCCACTCCTCCGACCCGAGCGGCATACCCGGGAGAGAATGATTCTGAAAGCGGGGGACCGAATTTCGCCGCGCAGGGCGATTTTGCGCTGATCGTGAACGGGCGCACCTGTCAGCGCCCTTCACACTGGCCCCTTAAGCCGGTATGGTTGCAACAAAGCAGGTGTCCATCGACGGTCAAGGGGGGCGAGCAACAGCTTCCGGGAAATGGCCCACCGCGATGGCGCGAACCAAAGCGCGGCGTTCAGACCGCGCAATCTTGAGGGCGGAATATGGCACGAGCGACACTTCGTCATATCGTCATGGGCCTGGCAGTCACCACGTGGCTGTCAGGGTGTGTTGGCGGCAGCGACACCGGCACGACAAGCGGCGCTGGCGCAGGAACAGCGGGGGCCCTGCCCAGCCAGTCCAAAGCCGGCGGATCTCGCGAAGTTGAGGCGCCAGAGGTGTTTCAGACGACAGACAGCGCGCTTTGGGATGGGCGTCCGTCGCTGGGCGGCATCTGGGTTGCCTCACCCGAAGCGGTCGATCCCGAGCGGGTTGTGATGTTCAACCCGGCGACTGGCAAATCGGTGACCGGTGCCTTGTTCCGCCGTGAGCGTGACAATCCCGGTCCGACCTTGCAGGTATCCTCGGATGCAGCCGATGCGCTGGGGATGCTGGCCGGACAGCCGACCGAACTTCGGGTTACCGCCTTGAAGAAGGTCGAAAAGCAGGCTCCTGCTGCGGTGGAACCGGTAGCGGAGGGCGCTGCCGCAGATGTCGCCGCTGCGCCGGCCGACGGCGATGGATCGGCCGAAGCGACGGCAGCGCTGGCTGCTGCGGCCCTTGCAGCGACGGCTGGCGATCCAGAGGCGAAGGCAGACACCAAGGCTGCAGCCGGTGCGGCAGACGCTGGTGAAGCTGCCGCCGCGGGTGTCGCCGCTGATGCGGTCGATGCCGTGGAGGGCGCCGAGCCTGCCAAACCCAAGACATGGAAAGAGCGGCGCGCCGAGGCCAGGGCCAAACGTGAGGCGGAAAAGGCCGCCGCCGCTGCCGAGGCAGCAGCAGTCGCGACCGGTGAGGCCGCGCCCGAAGCCGCGGAAGGGGCCGCTCCCACCGCGGAAAGTGCCGGGGTCGCCGCGGTCGAGACTGCACCGTTGGACGCCCGCACCCCTGAGGTTGCCGCCGCCGCAGAGGCTGTGACCGATGCCCCGCCCGTACCGGAGAAAAAGACACGCAAGCAGATCCGGGCTGAAGAAAAGGCCGCCGCAGAAGCCGCCGCCGCTGCCGAAGCCGCCGCACCGGCCGAACCGGCGGCTGCCGCTTCAGGACGACCGATCCAGATTGCGTCGTTCTCGAAAGAGGAGAATGCCAACCGCGCCGTCGAGGCCCTGGCCAAGATCGGCGTCGTGGCCACTCCGCAAAAATCCGAACAGGGTGGCAAGATCGTCTGGGGCGTGGTCGCCGTGGGTGACGACGCGCTTTTGAAATCCATCAAGGGTGCCGGATTTGGCCGTTCTGGTCGTGGCCTTGGCCACGCACCCGGCCCTCGCGTTCGAGACAGCCTCCACGGCCGCGTGGGTTTATGACCTGACGACCCAGACCGTATTGATGGACAAGAACGCCGACCAGTCGGTACCGCCAGCCTCGATGTCGAAGCTGATGACGATCCTCATGCTGTTCGAGGCGTTGCGCGACGGCCGCGTCACGATGGCGACCGAGTTTGCCGTTTCCTCACGGGCCAAGGCCATGGGCGGATCGACGATGTTCCTGCAAGAGACCGACCGGCCAACCGTGAAGGAACTGATCCACGGGATGATCATCAACTCGGGCAACGACGCCTGCGTTGCGGTCGCCGAAGGCCTTGCCGGCACGGAAGAGGCGTTCGCGGCCCAGATGACCGAACGCGCCCGGGCTTTGGGAATGACGGCCTCGACCTTTGCCAACGCGTCTGGCTGGCCAGACCCGAACCACCGCATGTCGATGCGCGATCTGGGGATTCTCGCCCAGCATCTGATCGAGGATTTCCCCGAATACTATCCGGTGTTTTCCGAAACAGAGTTCAATTACAAGGACCGCGCACCGGACAACCGCTTCAACCGCAACCCGCTCTTGAAACTTGGGATCGGCGCGGATGGGCTGAAGACCGGCCATACCTCTGAGGCAGGGTACGGGCTGGTCGGATCCGCAAAGCAGGGCGATCGCCGGATCATCTTTGCGATCACCGGCCTGCCAAGCGATACGGCGCGGGCAGAGGAATCCGAACGCATCGTCGGCTGGGCCTTCCGGCAGTTTTCGGAAAAGACCGTGGCAAAGGCCGGCATCCGCGTCGCCGAGGCCGAAGTGCACCTGGGCGATACCGATACGGTCGGGCTGGTCCCGGCCACGGACCTGCGCCTTCTGGTCCCCGCGCAGGTGCAAGACAGCATGACCGCCGAAGTCGTCTACAACGGCCCCCTCCTGGCCCCGATCGCGGCTGGAACTGCGGTGGCCGAGTTGATCGTGCACGTCCCGGATCTGCCCGACCGTCGCGTGCCGCTGGTGGCTGAGGCCGATGTCGGCAAGGCCGGTTTCGTCAGTCGGGTCATGACGGCCGGTCGCGTGCTTTATGGGCAGTATGTCGGGTCACCGGCCAGCTGAATGCCCGGGCTTTTTCTCAGCTTGGAAGGCATCGACGGCTCGGGCAAGTCCACCCAGGCCCGCCGTCTTGCAGACAGGTTGCGCACCCAAGGCCACCCGGTCACCTTGACCCGCGAACCCGGCGGCAGCCCGGGGGCCGAGGAAATCCGCCGTCTGGTCCTTGAGGGCGATCCCGACCGCTGGTCCGCCGAAACCGAAATTCTTCTGTTCACCGCCGCCCGCCGCGACCATCTTGAAAAGACCATCCGCCCGGCGCTGGCCCGGGGCGAGATCGTCATCACTGACCGTTTCGCCGACAGCACCCGCATCTTTCAGGGGATCACGCGCGGCGACCTTTCCGCTGCCGTCGACCGCCTGCACGACCTGATGATCGGGGTCGAACCTGACCTGACGCTTCTTTTCGACCTTGACCCAGCCAAGGGCCTTGCCCGCGCCACCGCCCGCGCCGGGGCCGAGATGCGGTTCGAAGACATGGGCCTGGCCTTTCAGACCGCTGCCCGGGCCGGTTTCCTTGCCCTTGCCGCCCGGCACGTCCGCTTTCGGGTGATTGACGCCGATGCCGAGGAAGACGTGGTGGCCGCGCGGGTCTGGGAAAAAGTGACGGCGCATCTGGCCTGACGTTTTTCTTGGGTGACTGCGGGGGAAAAACCGTGCAACGCCATCGACGCGCAGGCAGTTGTACGGGGGCCCTTCCCCCCGCCCTGCCGCCCGTGCAATCTGCGGCCCATGGCCGCGACTGACCCCCTTCCCGAACCCGACCGTCTGGACGGCGCACCTCACCCGCGTGAAACGCCGGTGCTGTTTGGCCATGCCGCGCAAGAGGCGGCCTTTCTGCAGGCCCATGCCACCGGGCGGCTGCATCATGCCTGGATGATCACCGGCCCGAAGGGGGTGGGCAAGGCCACACTCGCCTGGCGGATGGCCCGGTTTCTTCTTGCCACGCCTGACGATGACGGCGGCATGTTCTCTGCTCCTGCCCCCACCAGCATGGACATCCCGCCAGAAAACCCGGTCGCCCGTCGCCTGAGACAGCTTGCCGAACCCCGGAATTACCTGCTGCGCCGGGGGCCGAACGACAAGGAGACCGCCCTTAGTCAGGTCATCTCGGTCGATGAAGTGCGCAAGATGAAGTCGTTCTTCACGCTTTCCGCCGCCGATGGTGGCCGCCGCACCGCGATCATCGACAGCCTAGACGAGATGAACACCGCCTCGGCCAACGCACTTTTGAAACTTCTCGAGGAACCCCCCGCGAATGTCACGCTGTTGCTGATCGCACACCAGCCCGCGCGACTGCTTCCCACCATCCGCTCGCGCTGCCGCGAATTGCGGCTGTCCCCGCTTGGCGCACAAGACCTTGGCGACGCGCTGACCCAGGCCGGGGGCGAGGTGGCCCCCGAAGATCGCTCCGCTTTGGCCGAACTCTCCGCAGGGTCCGTGGGCGAGGCGTTCCGCCTGACCAACCTTGACGGGCTGAAGCTGTACGCAGCCCTGGTCCGCCTGTTTTCCACCTTGCCCCGGATGGACAGGCCACAGGCCCTGCAGCTGGCAGAGCTGTCTGCCGGCCGCGGTCAGGCCGAAACCTTCGACCTTCTGGTCACGCTGGTCGACCTCTTTCTGGCAAGATTGGCCCGTCATGGCGCGACCGGCCAGCCCGTGTCCGAGGCTGCGCCAAAAGAGTCAGCCCTTCTGGCCCGCCTGGCCCCGCACCCCGTTGCGGCGCGGGCCTGGGCCGATCTGGCGCGGACGCTTTCGTCGCGCGCGCGGCGCGGCAAGGCGGTGAACCTTGACCCTGCCGCCCTTCTGATGGATATCCTCCTGAAAGTAGACGAGACGGCGGGAACCCTCGCCTGAGATCCGCCCCTCCTGAGGCACCTTGCATGTCCCCCGCCCTGCCCGATCTGCCTGACTTGGTCGACAGCCACTGCCACCTCGACTTTCCCGAGCTTCTGGCCGACCTGGACGGGGTTATTGCGCGTGCCGAAGCGGCGGGCGTGGGCCGGATGGTGACGATCTGCACCCGGCTGAAGCACGAACCCACCGTCCGCGCCATTGCCGAGGCGCACCCCCAGGTGTTCTACGCCGCCGGCACCCACCCGATGAGCGCCGCCGAAGAACCCCTTGCCACGGTCGAGGGTCTTGTCGCCCTTGCCCGCCATCCGCGTCTGGTCGGGATCGGCGAGACAGGGCTGGACTACCACTACACTGCCGACACGAAGGCGATCCAGCAAACCTCGCTGCGCATCCACATTCAGGCGGCACAGGAAACCGGGCTGCCGTTGATCATCCATGCCCGCGACGCCGATGACGACATGGAGGCAATCCTTGCCGAAGGCATGGCACGGCGTCCCTTTGGGTGTGTCATGCACTGCTTTTCCAGCGGCCGCCGTCTGGCCGAAGCGGCGCTTGAGATGGGCTTTTACCTGTCCATTTCCGGCATCGCGGCTTTTCCCCGGTCGCAAGACCTGCGCGACATCTTTGCCCGCGCGCCCATGGACCGGCTGCTTGTGGAAACCGACAGCCCCTATCTGGCACCACCCCCGCACCGGGGCAGGCGCAATGAACCGGCTTACGTCGCCCACACCGCCCGCGCCATGGCCCCGGTCTTCGGGCTGAGCCTTGAGGCCTTCGCCGCCCGGACAACCGCCAATTTCGACCGGCTGTTCACCCGCGCCGCGCGCGCAAGGGTGGCCGCCTGATGGCCCGGCTGACATTCACCATCCTTGGCTGCGGATCATCCGGCGGGGTGCCCCGGCTTGGCGGTGACTGGGGCGATTGCGACCCCGCGAACCCGAAAAACCGCCGCCGCCGCTGTTCGCTTCTTGTCACGCGTGAGGCCGAGAGCGGGGTGACCCGCGTCCTGATCGACACCTCGCCCGACATGCGCGACCAGCTTCTGGATGCCGGGGTCGGGGTGCTGGATGCGGTGATCTACACCCACAGCCATGCCGACCACATGCATGGGATCGACGATCTGCGCCAGATCGTGTTCAACCTTGACCGCCGCCTGCCCATCTGGGCCGACGGCCCGACACAAGAGGCGCTGTTGTCGCGCTTTGGCTATGCCTTCGTGCAGCCCGCCGACAGCCCCTATCCGCCGATCCTTGACCTTTATGCGCTTGACGGCCCGGTGACGATAACGGGCGATGGCGGGCCGGTGACGTTCACCCCCTTCCGCGCCGAACACGGCAGCATGGACGCGCTTGGCTTTCGCATCGGCCCCTTGGCCTATCTGCCCGACGCCGTGGCCATCCCCGAGACAAGCTGGCCGCTGCTGCAGGGTTTGGACTGCTGGATCGTTGACGCCCTGCGCAGAAAGCCCCATCCGACCCACGCCCATCTTGCCATGACGCTGGACTGGATCGGGCGTGCCAGACCCGCCCGGGCGGTCCTGACCAACATGCACATCGACCTGGACTACGAAACGCT
Organism: Rhodobacterales bacterium; assembly: GCA_026400325.1. Classification (GTDB taxonomy): domain Bacteria; phylum Pseudomonadota; class Alphaproteobacteria; order Rhodobacterales; family Rhodobacteraceae; genus Tabrizicola. The sequence goes on along the minus strand of JAPLPF010000210.1, from coordinate 3,304 downwards.
GTGCGCCGAATTGCCGCCGCACATCACCCCGGCCTTTGACGGAATGACCGTGACCTACGACAACCAGCCGTGAGCGCCCTTCTGGACGTCATCCTGCCGGTCTTTCTGATCATCGGTTTCGGTTATGCCGCCGCCTGGCGCGGGCTTTTCGGCGAAACTGCGGTGGACGGGGTCATGCGCTATGCGCAGAACTTTGCCGCGCCCTGCCTTTTGTTCCGGTCCATCGCGGGGCTGGACCTTGGCCATGCCTATGACCCGGCGCTGATGCTGTCCTTCTACCTTGCTGCCTTCATCAGCTTTGGCGTCGGCATGACCGGGGCGCTGGTGCTGTTCAAGCGGCCCCTGACCGATGCCGTCGCCATCGGCTTTGCCTGCCTTTTCTCCAACTCGCTGCTGCTGGGCCTGCCCATCACCGAACGCGCCTTTGGCCCCGAGGCGTTGACCGGCAACTTTGCCATCATCTCGATCCACGCACCGCTGTTCTATGGCTTCGGGATCGCGATGATGGAATGGGCCAAGGCACGAGGGCATGGGGTATCGCCGGGCAGGCTGGGGCTGAAGATCGGGCGGGCCATCGGGACGCAACCCCTGGTCATCGGCATCACCCTTGGCTTTGCGGTCAACCTGGCGGGCTTCGGGCTGTATGGGCCGGTATCGGCAGCCGTGAACATGATCGCCGGGACAGCGATTCCGACGGCCCTGTTCGGGCTTGGCGGTGTCCTTGTCCGCTACAAGACCGAAGGCGACCGCGGCACCATCGCCATGATCTGCGGCTGCGCGCTGATCCTGCATCCGGGGCTGACCTGGCTTCTTGGCACCTACGCCTTCGGGCTGGACCGTGACGGAATGCGGTCGGCCGTCGTGACCGCAGCCATGGCGCCGGGGGTCAACGCCTACATGTTTGCCCATCTTTACGGGGTGGCAAAGCGGGTCAACGCCTCAGCCGTGCTGGTCGCGACAGCCCTGTCGATCTTTTCGATATGGGGCTGGCTGCACGTTTTGCCCTAATGGCCCGTCACGCCGCGCAGCCGGTCTGACCTGCGGCGCAAAAGCTCGACCGTGGCCAGAAGCAGCACCGAGACGACCACAAGGATCGTCGCCACCGCCAGAATCGCCGGGCTGATCGCCTCGCGGATCCCGTTGAACATCTGGCGCGGAATGGTCTGCTGGTCGGGACCGGCAATGAACAGAACTGCGACCACCTCGTCGAAGGACGTGACGAAGGCAAACAGCGCGCCCGAGATGATGCCTGGCAGGATCAGTGGCATGACGACGCTGAAGAACACCTTGCGCGGGTTTGCCCCAAGCGATTGCGCGGCCCGGATCAGCGACTGGTCAAAGCCGGACAGGGTGGCAGTCACGGTGATGATCACGAAGGGGATGCCAAGAACGGCATGGGCCACGATGATGCCAAGGTGCGAGTTGGCCAGGCAGCCCTTTTCCGAAAGCGCCCAGCCGAAGATCAACGCCATGCCGCTCTCCGGGGCGACGCAGGCCTTGGCGTAGAAAAAGCTCATCCCCACGGCGATGATGATGATCGGCACGATCATCGGGCTGATCAGCAGCGCCATGATCAGCCGCCGATAGGGCATTTCCGGACGTGACAGGCCCAGCGCCGCGATGGTGCCCAGGACCGTGGCAAGGATGGTCGCCCAAAGCCCGACCCAGAACGAATTCTTTGCCGCCTGCACCCAGGTTGACCGCTCCCACACGGCCGACCACCAGACGCTGTCGCGCACGCCGCCCTCGTCCGGGTGGCCAAGGGTCAGAAGCGTGTCATACCAGCGCAAGCTGTAGCCTGCGGGGTCGAAGGCCAGCATCTTTGGGGTAAAGGTGAAATAGGGCTCGGCGTTGAAGGAAAGCGGGATCACGATCAGGATCGGCGCGATCAGGAACAGGAACACCAGGGCGCAGATCACGATGTAGGTGTAGTACCAGATCCGCTCCAGCGGCGAGGCATAGGTGGGAAGGGCCATCTTTGCCTCCGTTATCCGAACTTCAGCCGGTCGATGCCGACCAGCCGGTCATAAAGCCAGTAGAGAAGCAGGATTGCTGCCAGCAGCATCCCGGCAATCGCGGCGGCCAGCGACCAGTTCGACTTGTTCATGTGAAAGCTGATGAGGTTCGAGATCAACTGCCCATCCGCCCCGCCGACCAGCGCAGGGGTGATATAATAACCGACTGCAAGGATGAAGACGAGAAGCGACCCCGCCGCAATGCCCGGCAATGTCTGCGGCAGATAGACCCGGCGGAAGGTGGTCCAGGATGTCGCGCCAAGGCTGCGCGCGGCACGGGCATAGCTGGGCGGAATGACCTTCATTACCGAATAAAGCGGCAGGATCATGAACGGCAGCAGCACATGCGTCATCGCGACAATCGTGCCGGTCAGGTTGTACATCATCGTCAGACGGCCCTCATCCGTGATCAGGCCCAGCCCGACGAGGATGTCATTCGCCACCCCCTGTTCCTGCAGCAGCGCGATCCAGCTCGTGGTGCGCACCAGAAGCGAGGTCCAGAACGGCAAGAGGACAAGGATCATCAACAGCGAGGATTTCGCCATCGGCAGGGTTGCCAGCAGATGGGCCACCGGAAAGGCCAGCAGCAGGCAGATGAAGGTGATGATGCCCGAGATCAGGAAGGTCTTGAAGAAAAGGTAAAGATAGATCCTCTGGCCATCGTCTCCACGCGCCCAGCCGTCGTCGGTCAGCTTGCGGTCGGCGGCGACCAGATAGAACTCCGGCGTGTAGACGTGGCTTGCAGATTCCATCCCGCGCCACAGCGCCGGCTTGCCCCATTCCGCGTCAACGGCAATCAGAGCCTCCTTGAAGGGCGGGGTCAGGTCCTTGGCAGCACGCGCGCCACCCTTGAACAGGCTGATCGAGCCGGGGACGGAATAGTTGATCCGGGTTCCCGCAAGGCCGGTGGTCTTTTCCACCTGCATCCGGGCCAGGTCCTGCACCAGCACGGCAAAGGCAGCTTCCGGCGGATTGGCGGGGTCAAAATCCGGGTTGGCAGCGAACCAGTCGACCAGGCCGGGAGCCGACTTGGCAAAACCGTCATGCTCGAACGACCGCTTCAGCATATAGCCGATGGGCACGAGGAAAGTGATCAGGACAAAGACCAGAAGCGGCAGGACCAGAAGAAAGGCGCGTCGTCTTGCGCGGGACTGTGCGGTGGCCAGCGCCTCTTTCAAGGGGCGGCCGTCGGCAGTGGTCAGAAGTTCGGAAGTCGCCTCGGCCATGCCTGCCTCATGCAAAAGGGTCCGGGCGCGAGGGGGGCCCCCCCGCGCCCGGGTTTGGCGATT
>JAPLPF010000094.1 GCA_026400325.1 Rhodobacterales bacterium | reverse complement strand
TCGCACACGACAGATCACTGGCCTAAGTCTTCGGCCACACGGAGTCGAGCGCCCGGGCCGAAGCCCCTACCCAAAATGGGCCCTTCGCGATCGATCTTTGGCGGGGGGATTGGGGTTGTCCATCAGGGGCCCCGCGAAACACGAGCTGCCGCTCAGGACCAGCGCTTCGACCGCCCAGGACAGGTGGTGGCCCAAGATGGCCGAACGGCGGGTCAGGGCCGGGTGCGCCACTGCGCCCGCAGGGCAAGGTCAGTCGTCATGCGGGGCTGGGCCGACCAGCGACCATATAGCGCTAGAACGGATCAATTACCCACGCACCCGTATCTGCTGCACTGCATCAGGCCTGACCTCGTCACTGTCATTGCTCGTCCCCACCTCGGCCTCCTTGCCTGAAGGTAAAGGGGGCACTGCGTCCACAAATCCAGGGGGGGCCTCAGTCTGACTGGCATTTCATCGTTCAAACAGGGCCGAGGAGCTGTCAGATGATACGTCTTGCAATGGTTCCCTGGTAAAGCTAGCCGTTGTGCAGGCACGAAGAGAGGTCCCTTTGCCACAACACGAGCTTCAGCTGCTGCTACAAACGAAGAGGATGACCGCTTGCAATGAATTGATCATAATGAGATATTTTCATTGCATGAGAAGTCCGGCCTCTCACCTTGCGCAAGCGTGATACGCGCGGCGAAAACTGCGGGGAACAGCCGCGTGTATCCGTTGGCTGCGTCGTGCTGACCCTTTCCGAACTTGGGTGGTCCGACGCCTTTCAGGCCCAGTGGGACGACGCGGACCTTACTCCGCTGCGCATCGCCGAGGTTCACCGCACCCGTATGCTTGCGATCGGCACGGATGGCCCTTGCGACATCGTGGCCCCGCATCAGGATTCTGCCGCCTATGCCGTCGGCGACTGGGTGCTGGTGAACCATGCAAAGACCGTGCAGCACCGGCTTGACCGTACGTCGGTGCTGGACCGCATCACCACCGGGCGCGATGGCACCGGGTCCGCCACCCAGCTTATTGCCGCCAACGTTGACACGCTGTTCATCGTCACCTCCTGCAACGCCGATTTCAACGTCGCCCGGCTGGAGCGTTATCTCGCCCTTGCGGCGGGTGCCGATTGCGTGCCGGTCGTGATCCTGACCAAGGCCGATGGCACCGACGACCCCGAAGGTTTCCGCAGCCAGGCGCAGGACCTGCAACGCGGCTTGCAAGTGGTCACCCTTGATGCGCGGGATCCGGGTATCGCGCGGGACCTTGCCCCATGGTGCCGCGCTGGCCAGACCGTGGCGCTTGTCGGGTCATCGGGGGTTGGCAAATCCACGCTGACCAATACGCTGACGGGTGATGACCTTGGCGCCGGGGCCCTTGAAACCGGAGAGATCCGTGAAGCCGATGGCAAGGGCCGTCACACCACCCGGTTTCGCGCGTTGCGCCCGATGGTGCAGGGCGGCTGGATCATCGACACCCCCGGCATGCGCGCCTTGCAACTGCATGCGCCCGAAGGAATCGACACTGTCTTTGCCGAGATCACGGCGCTGATCGACGATTGCAAATTCCGTGACTGCACGCACGCCCACGAACCCGGTTGCGCGGTGCAGGCTGCCATCAGGGCCGGGAACCTGTCGCCTGACCGCCTTGCCCGCTGGCGCAAGCTGAAGGACGAAGACCGCATCGCCACCCAGACCAGGGCCCAAGCCCACCAGCGCCGGTTCAACACCGGTGGCAAGCAGAAGAAGACCGCGAAAAAGCGGTAGCCATCGGGTTGAGTGGTGATGGCGCTAAATCTGTCTCTACTGCCCGGAATCAAGGGCGACGCGCGCCGGGCAATGCCCGCTTCCCGGCCCGGCCACGGGCCGGGCGTTCTTCGGGGCAAAGGTCCACTGGACCTTTGCTCTTCCCTCATCACCCCCCTCGGGCGGGCATTTTGCAACGTCACCAGTGGAACTTCGGTGGGATTGGCTGACCCCTAAAGTGCCTGGAACTGCCCTTGCTTGCCCACCCGGCGGTCGGGCATTGCCCTTTCGGGGTGTTGTGGGTTGAAAGAACGACAGGCCACTCCTTCGGCGCTGGGTATGGCTGGACCGCAGCGATGCCGGTTGCCCTGCAGGCCACCCCCCGCTAGGTTGACCCCATGTCCGACCAACCCGCCTATCAGGTTCTTGCCCGCAAGTATCGCCCCCAGACCTTTGCCGATCTGATCGGGCAAGAGGCGATGGTGCGCACTTTGAAAAACGCCTTTGCGGCTGACCGGATCGCGCATGCCTTCGTGATGACCGGGGTGCGCGGGGTGGGCAAGACCACGACCGCGCGGATCATCGCCAAGGGGCTGAACTGCGTCGGCCCCGATGGGACGGGCGGCCCCACGACCGAACCTTGCGGTGTCTGCAAACCCTGCATCGGCGTCAGCGAGGGGCGCTTTTTCGATGTGCTCGAGATTGACGCGGCCTCGTCAACCGGGGTGGACAACATCCGCGAGTTGAACGCGATGGCCAACACCCGCCCGGCCGAGGGGCGCTTCAAGATCTTCATCATCGATGAAGTGCACATGTTGTCGATCAACGCCTTCAACGCCCTGTTGAAGACGCTGGAAGAGCCGCGCGCGCACACCAAATTCATCATGGCGACGACCGAGATCCGCAAGGTTCCGGTCACGGTCCTGTCACGCTGCCAGCGCTTTGACCTCAAGCGGATCGAACCCGAGGTGATGATGGCCCATCTGGCCGCCATCGCCGCCAGGGAAGGCGCAACCCTGGCCCTGGACGCGCTTGCCCTGATCACCCGCGCTGCCGAAGGGTCGGTCCGTGATGCGATGAGCCTGATGGATCAGGCGATTGCCCATGGCGCGGGCGAGACGACGGGCGATCAGGTGCGCGCGATGCTGGGCCTTGCCGACCGGGGCCGGACACTGGATCTGTTCGACATGATCATGCGGGGAGACGCCGCCACGGCTTTGGCAGAGCTTTCGTCGCAATATGCCGACGGGGCCGACCCGATGGCGGTTCTGCGCGATCTGGCGGAAATCACGCATTGGGTGTCGGTGATCAAGATCAATCCGGCGGCTGCCGAAGACCCGACCACACCACCGGATGAACAGGCCCGGGGACTTGACATGGCCGGGCGGCTGCCGATGCGGGCCATGACGCGGATGTGGCAGATGTTGCTGAAGGCCATCGAAGAGGTGGCCCTGGCCCCGAACGCGATGATGGCCGCCGAAATGGCGATGATCCGGCTGACCCATGTTGCCGATCTGCCTGACCCCGAAACGCTGGTCAGGAAACTGTCCGACAGCCCGCGCCCTGCGGGCGGCATGCCCGGTGGGGTGCCCGCCGGCGGTGGCACGGTCCACGCTCCGCGCCTTGCGCCAGCCTTGTCCGCCCCGGTCCGTGGTCCTGTGATGACCGCCGCCGCCCCTGCGCTGGCCGAAAGCCAGCTGCAGGTCTACGCCACCTTCGAGGCCGTCATCGACCTGATCCGCCAGAAGCGGGACATGGTCTTGCTGAATGATGTCGAGACCGGCCTTCGCCTTGTCCGCTATTCCCCCGGCCGGGTAGAGTTTGAACCCGCCCCCGACGCAAGACCCGACCTTGCGGCCCGGCTTGGCCAGCGCCTGCAAGGCTGGACGGGCGCCCGCTGGGCCGTATCCGTGGTTTCCTCGGGAGGGGCGCCGACAGTTGCGGAAACACGCAATTCCGAACTGACCGCCGCAAGGTCCGAAGCGGCGATGGATCCCCTTGTTCAGGCAATCCTTTCCGCGTTTCCCGGTGCGGCCGTGTCGGCTGTGCGCAGCCCGGCGGCAGCGGTCGCGCAGGCCGCTGAGGACGCCCTGCCGCAGGCCGAGTCCGAGACTGACGAAGACTGGAACCCCTTCGAGGAATGACGGGCCTGCGTCGCGCCACGCCCGATGACGCCGAAACGCTTGCGCGCCTGAACGTCCATGTCCAGGGCTGGCATGCCGCACGGTATCCTGAGGTCTTTCATCCGTTGCCTGATCCGGAGGGCCTCGTCGCCTACTTCTCCGGCCGTCTGGCTGACCCGGCCTGCACGGCCTTTCTGATCGGCGATCCAGCCCTGGGCTATGCGATCTGCATGCTGCAAAGCCGCGAAGCTTCGGTCTTTTCGCCTGCGATCCGCCGGTTGCTGGTGGACCACATTGCCGTGGCGCCCGAAGCGCGCCGACAGGGCCATGGCCGCGCCCTTCTGGGGGCAGCACGGGATCTGGCGCAAGATCTGCGGGCTGACGAAATCCTGCTGGATACATGGGAAGCGAACCATGAGGCCCATGCGTTTTTCCGCGCAGAGGGCTTTGAGGTGCGCCGGATGCTGTTTCGCGCGACACCCTGATCTTGCGCTGCGGCCCCCGGACCCGTATCTCAGACGAAACGGAGGGTGACGGCAATGCTGAAGGGTCTGGGTGCGTTGGGCGGTCTTGGCGACATGGCCAAGATGATGAAGGCCGCGACCGAAATGCAGGCGAAATACACCGAACTGCAGGACGAGCTTTCGCGTGTGGTCGTTCTGGGCAACGCGGGCGCGGGGCTGGTGAAGGCGCGCGCCACGGCGAAGGGCGAGGTCACGGCACTGGACATCGACCCGTCCATCCTGATGGCCAGCGAAAAGGAAGTGGTCGAGGACCTGATCCTTGCCGCGATCCGCGATGCGCAAGCGAATGCCCGCACGCGGACCGAGCAGGAGATGGCCCGGCTTGCCGAACAGATGGGCGTGCCCCCGGGCATGAAACTGCCGTTCTAGGATGGCGGACAGCACCGGCATCGAGGCACTGATCGACCTGATGGCACGGCTGCCCGGCCTTGGCCCCCGGTCGGCGCGTCGTGCGGTGCTGGTGCTGCTGAAGAAGCGGGCGCAGCTGATGGCCCCTTTGGCGCAGGCGCTGGCCGAGGTGGCGCTTTCGGCCAGAGAGTGCCAGCTTTGCGGCAACATTTCCACCACCGACACCTGCCCGATCTGCGCCGATCCGGCCCGGGCGACGGGCGAGATCTGCGTGGTCGAAGACGTGGCCGATCTTTGGGCGATGGAACGGGGGCAGGTCTTCAAGGGCCGGTATCACGTGCTGGGCGGCACATTGTCGGCGCTGGATGCGGTCGGCCCGGATGAGCTGGGGATTCCCCGGCTGGTATCGCGCGTGGCTGAAGAGGGTATCCGCGAGGTGATCCTGGCCCTGAACGCGACGGTCGATGGCCAGACCACCGCGCATTACATTGCCGACGCGCTGGACCCGTCCGGCGTGCAGGTCACCACGCTGGCGCAGGGCGTACCGATCGGGGGCGAACTGGACTATCTGGACGACGGGACCATCGGGGCCGCCTTGCGGGCGCGGCGCAGGCTTTGACGGGGCAAGCGAGGGGTTTCACACCCCTCGCGCTCCCCGTGGGATATTTGAGGACAGATGAATGGAAAGGCCGGGAAGCTCAGATCCCGGCATACCATTCATAGCCGCGGTCGGCCCAATAGCTGCCACGCCCAAAGCCGAGGCTGGCGAGGCTGTCGGTCAGCTCGATCGTGTGGACGTATTTGGCCATCTTGTAGCCAAGCTGCCGTTCGACCCGAAGGCGCAAGGGGGCGCCGTTGGCCACCGGAAGGGCTGTGCCGTTCATCGCGTAGGCAAGGATGGTCTGGGCATGGTAGGCGTCGATGAGGTCTATGCTTTCGTAGTAAAGCACCTCGCCCGACAGGCTGCGTTCGATGGCATCAAAGCAATGGAACACGGCGTAGCGGGCGGCAGGCTTTGGCTGCGCAAGGTTGAGGACCGTGCCAAGCGGGACGCCTTGCCATTTGGCGATGCAGGACCACCCCTCGACGCAGTCATGCCTTGTGATCTGGGTGCGCGCGGGAAGGGCGGTGAGGTCCCTCAGCGACAGGGTGACGGGGGCCTCGACCAGGCCGGTGACGGACAGCCGGTAGTCGCGGAACGCCGTTTCCGCCATCTGGCGATAGGCCGCACTGACCGGGTCGGTCGATCCGTTGGGGCGCATGCCCTGGCGGATGTCGGCCTCGGTGTATTCCGGGGCCAGCCTGTCGCCGATCAGGGCGCGCTGGGCGGGTCTGGTCAGCCCTTCATGGCTGGCAAAAAGCTGATGCAGGGTGCTGCCCTGATCGGCTGCGGTGTCGAACACCTTGCACCCGGAAAGCGCCAGTGCCGCGCTGCCAAGCAGAAGCTTGCGCCGGTCAATCATGCCCGTTCTCATTGTGGCCTCCATCGGTGCGATACCAGCCGGTCAGGATTGACCGCATCTCGTTGAACGGTCCGGCCAGCAGGATCATCGCCATGTGGACGGCAAAAAAGCCGACCAGTGCTGTCATGGTCAGGAAATGGATGGTCCGGGCGGTCTGACGCCCGCCGAACAGGTCCAGAAGCCAGGGGGCTGCCGCGTTGAAGCCGGGGGACATGGAAAGCCCAGTCAGGATCATCAGTGGCAGCGCCACGAACAGGACCGAGGCATAGGCCAGTTTTTGCAGGACGCTGTAGTCAGCCGTGTGATGAAACTGCAGCCGCGCGTGGTCGGCAAGATCGCGGGGCAGGGCGCGAAGGTCGGCCAGCGACGGGACCAACTGGCGCAGATGGCCGTTCAGGGCGGACGCGATCAGCCAGACGGCCAGCGTGATCCCCAGCGCCCAGGCAAAGAAGAAATGGATGATCCGCCCGGTGGCAAGGCTTTGCTTCGACGGAATCGTCAGCGCCGCCGGAAAGGCCCGCACTTCACCGCCTGACACGCCCAGCACGCCGGTCGTGTCAAACTCGGTGCCCAGCACGCGAGTGACGCCGCGCAACTCGCCGCCTGCATCGACTGCGCCGATCTCCAGGATCGCGTTGTCATAGTCGAACCCCGATTCCAGGCCGACATGCAGGACGGGATGGGCGTTGAAGATCTGCAGGCCGGTGAGCAAAAGAAAGAACAGGCTGACGGCCCAGATCCAGTGGGTGACCCGGGTCAGCAGGCGCTGGCGGTAGACAAGCGGGCCGTTTGGCATGGCAATTCCTTTCCTGTTGACGGAAGCAACGGATCGCCGAGCGATAAGTTTCACATGGCCTGGTCGTCCGGTCGCTGATTGCATTTCCGCCCCGTGGGCCTTATCTCGAACAAGCTGACCGCAAGAGGCAGGACCAAGGCCAAATGAACTGGATCACCAACTACGTCCGCCCCAAGATCAACTCGCTTTTCTCGCGCCGCGAGGTGCCCGAGAACCTGTGGACGAAGTGCCCCGAATGCGGAACGATGCTGTTTCACCGTGAGCTTTCGGGCAATCTCAACGTCTGCTCCAACTGCGATCACCACATGGCGATCAGCCCGCGTGAGCGGTTCGAGGCCCTGTTCGACGGCGGCATCTTCACCGAAGTCAAGGTGCCCGAACCCGTGGCCGACCCGCTGCATTTCCGCGATCAGAAGAAATACCCTGACCGGGTGAAGGCCGCCCAGAAGGCCAGCGGCGAGCGTGACGCAATGCTGGTGGCCGAGGGTGAGATCAACCGCACGCCGATTGTCGCGGCGGCGCAGGATTTCGCCTTTATGGCCGGGTCGATGGGCATGTATGTCGGGAACGCCATCATCGCGGCGGCCGAACGCGCGGTAAAGCTGAAGCGGCCGCTGGTGCTGTTTTCCGCAAGTGGCGGGGCGCGGATGCAGGAAGGCATGCTGTCCCTGATGCAGATGCCGCGCACCACGGTGGCCGTGCAGATGCTTAAAGAGGCGGGGCTGCCCTATATCGTCGTCCTGACCCACCCGACGACCGGCGGCGTGACGGCAAGCTATGCCATGCTTGGCGACGTGCAGATCGCCGAACCGAATGCGCAGATCGGCTTTGCCGGCGCGCGGGTCATCGAACAGACGATCCGTGAAAAGCTGCCCGAGGGGTTTCAGCGCGCTGAATACCTTCTGGATCACGGAATGCTGGACCGTGTGGTGCACCGCAAGGCGATGAAGGACGAGCTGGTCACGCTGGTCCGATTGCTGACCGGC
>JAPLPF010000044.1 GCA_026400325.1 Rhodobacterales bacterium | reverse complement strand
TCATGCCTGGCACTCCTTATCCGATCCGGCCGGTGATGTAGGATTCGGTTCTGGGGTCTTTGGGGTTGGTGAAGATCTGCGTCGTCTCGCCGTATTCGACCAGGTTCCCAAGGTGGAAGAAGGCGGTCTTCTGGCTGACCCGGGCCGCCTGCTGCATCGAGTGCGTCACGATCACCACCGAGAACTGGCTGCGCAGTTCGTCGATCAGTTCCTCGACCTGGGCGGTGGCGATCGGGTCAAGCGCCGAGCACGGCTCGTCCATGAGCAGAACCTCCGGCCCGGTCGCGATGGCGCGCGCGATGCACAGCCGCTGCTGCTGGCCGCCCGACAGGCCCGTGCCCGAGGCGTCAAGCCGGTCCTTCACCTCGCCCCAGAGCGCCGCCTTGCGCAAGCTGGCCTCGACGATGGCGTCCAGCTCGGCCTTGTTGCGGGTCAGGCCGTGGATCTTTGGCCCGTAGGCCACGTTGTCGTAGATCGACTTGGGAAAGGGGTTCGGCTTTTGGAACACCATGCCGACCTTGGCGCGCAGCTGCACCGGGTCGACCCGGGGGTCGTAGATATCCTCACCCTCCAGCAGGATCTTCCCCGACACCCGGCACGAGGCGACAGTGTCGTTCATCCGGTTCAGGCAGCGCAGGAAGGTGGACTTGCCGCAGCCCGACGGCCCGATGAAGGCGGTAACCGCCTTGTCCAGGATCTCGACGTTCACATCCTTCAGCGCATGGTTCGTGCCGTAATGCACCTGAACCCCGGAGGCCGAGATCTTGGAGGCGTTCACCCCTGCGGTCTGGCCAGCCGTTCGCACATCGTCCATGATCCTTCTCCGTTGCGCGCCGTGAGCTTCGCCCATTCCAAGCGTCTAGGCCCGCATGGTGACGCATATGCGTCGGATTTGTAACAGTAGAATGACAGAGCCGGTCTACCGCGATCAGGAAAGCGCGAGCAGGGCCTCGATCTCGGCCCGTGCCGGCATCGCCGGGGCCGTACCCGGGCGCGTGACGGAAATCCCGGCCGTGGCACAGCCGAAACGCACCGCCTCGATCACGTCGCGGCCTTCTGACAGGGCCACGGCAAAGCCACCGTTGAACGCATCCCCGGCCCCTGTGGTTTCCACCACCGGCCCGGCGCTGATCACTGGCACATGCACCGATCTTTCCCGGTCACGGTAAAGCGCGCCGTTGCCGCCCAGCGTGATGACCACAGCCCCGACACCCTTGGCCAGCAGCGCATCCGCCGCCTGCTCGGCCTCTGCCACCGACGTGACGGTCATGCCGGTCAGCGCCTCGGCTTCGGTTTCGTTCGGCGTCACGAAATCGCACAGAGCCAGCATCGCATCGTCAAGCTTGGCTGCGGGTGCCGGGTTCAGGATCGTGACCACGCCTGCCGCCCGGGCAACCGCCAGCGCATGGCGCGCGGCGGGGATGGGTTGTTCCAGCTGGGTGACAAAGACCGATGCCCCCTCGATCAAGCCCCGCTTGGCCTCGACATCCGCTACGGAAACCCGGCCCGCTGCCCCTGGTGCGACAATGATCGCGTTGTTACCGGTGGCGTTCTCGATGAAGATGTAGGCAGCCCCGGTATAGCTTTCGGCGTCTTCGGTCACCTCCGGCTTCACCCCGGCGCGCGCCCAGGTTGCCCGGGCGATATCGGCAAAGGCGTCTCGTCCCAGCCGGGTGATGAAATGCACCGGCATGCCGCCTCCGCTGGCCATCGCGGCTGCAACGGCCTGGTTCGACCCCTTGCCCCCGGGCCCCAGAACAAACGAGGTGCCAAGGATGGTTTCCCCCATCTTCGGCTGCCGCTCGGCGCGATAGGCGGTATCGGCCACGAATATCCCAAGGATGACAATCGGTTTCAAGGTGTTACTCCTCAGGCGGGATCACGCCCTTGCGGAACATGAAGCATCCGTAGAACCGCCGCTCGCCGGTCTGGATCACCGCATAGGACTTGCGCGCCATGTCGTAGAAGGCGAACCGTTCGATCCGCACCATCTTGCGAGGACGGCCCTCGGCGCGGTCGATCTCGGCCTGAACTTCCTTCTGTACCGGCGGCACCTCCTTGGGCTTGCCGACCACTTCCATTCGTCCGGCGAAGTCATCGACGAAGGTGTCCAGCGGCAGCACCGACAGGATCGCATTCACGGCTTGCGCGCAGGTCAGGTTCTCCATCCGCAGCAGTTTGCCTGTCACCGTCGCCCGCGCCACGCTGTCAGCGGGAAAGTTCGTATCCGCAACGATCAGAACGTCGCCATGCCCCATCGCCCGCAGGCAGGCCAGCACATCGGCATTCAGCCGGTTGTCTATTCCCTTGAGCATGTGAACCCTCCCAAGCCCTTTCATTCTGGTTCAAATATCCCGGGGGTGTGGGGGCTGGCCCCCACTCCGCCGCTTAACCCAGCCGAACCCCCGTGGCCTTGTCAAAGAGATGCACTTTCTCTGCATCCGGCGCAAAGGTCAGGCTGTCACCCGGCCGGAACGACACCCGGTCGCGAAACATCGCCACCACCTCATGCCCCCCCGCCCCATTTCCTGCCGACCGCAGGACGACATGTGTTTCCGATCCTGTCGGCTCGACCACCGCGACCGTGCCGCTGATCCCGGCATCCGCGACCGACAGGTGTTCCGGCCTTATTCCGTAAATCACCTCCTGCCCGTCCTGCACGTCAGCACCCGGCGGCAGCGGCAGGCGCGCGTCGCCCACATCCACCGCGCCCCCTCGCACCAGGCCCGCCAGCATGTTCATCGCCGGGCTGCCGATGAAGCCCGCGACGAAGGTGTTCACCGGGCGGTCATAAAGGTCCAGCGGCGCGCCCATCTGTTCGATCCGGCCGCCCTGCATGACGACGATCTTGTCGGCCATGGTCATCGCCTCGATCTGGTCATGCGTGACGTAGACCGTTGTCGTCTTCAGCCGAAGATGCAGTTCGCGGATTTCGGTGCGCATCTGGACGCGCAGCTTGGCGTCAAGGTTCGACAAGGGCTCGTCAAACAGAAAAACCTGCGGATCGCGCACGATCGCGCGGCCCATCGCCACCCGCTGGCGCTGCCCGCCCGACAGCGCGCGGGGATAGCGGTCCAGGTAGGGGGTCAGTCCCAGGATCGCGGCCGCCCGCGCTACCTTTTCGGCAATTGCGGCCTTTTCCATCCCGCGCATCTTCAGCGCAAACCCCATGTTGGCGCCCACGGTCTTGTGGGGGTAAAGCGCATAGTTCTGAAAGACCATCGCGATGTCGCGTTCGCTGGGCGGCAGGTTGTTCACCCGCCGCTCGCCAATGCGGACATCGCCGGCCGACACTTCCTCCAGCCCTGCGATCATCCGCAACAGCGTTGACTTGCCGCAGCCCGACGGGCCGACCAGCACGACAAACTCGCCATCCGCGATATCAAGGTCAAGGTCATGAACAACCTGCACCCCGCCGTAGAATTTCTTCAGATCGCGGATCGTGACCCCGGCCATCGGCCTTTCCCCCTGCTCAGTCTGCCCCGAAAGCTAGCGGTGCAGAAGCGGGCTGTCCATCGGCTGATCATACTAACATGTTAGAATCTTGACAGGCCCCCTGCCCCGCTGCCAATCTCTGTCCGGGAGGAAGGCTGCCGCATGGGAGGACGGCCCGCAAACGCGGTCGTTGTCCGCTTTGTTCCGACAGTTGTTCATGTCGTCTTGCGTACCGATGCTTCAAGCAAACATCCCTGGCCGAACTGCAAGCCACGGGACGAAATCAATGGGAGGACTACCGTGAAAGTCGAAATCTACAACGCAATGGTGCGCGCGAAGATGAGCCGCCGCCAGATGCTTCAGGGGGCAACAGCCCTTGGCGCGATTGCCGCCTTGCCGATGTCGGCGCGGATGGCCGCAGCCCAGGATGACGTGCGCGCGGCGATTCTGAAGATCCCGGGCGTGGGCATGGGCAGCCCGACCGATGCCGATTGGCAGAAGGTCGGCGAGATGACGCTGGGCGCCACCAAGGCCAACGTCGCCGAGGGTGAGTTTGCAGGGGTCGAATTGACCTTCTTCGGCATCAATAACAACGGGCTGCACAACATCCTGTTCCGCGGCCTTCTGAAAGGCTGGGAGACCTATACCGGGGCCAAGATCAACTGGATCGACCTTGCTCAGGCCGACTACAACCCGCGCCTGCAGCAAAGCATTGCCACTGGAACCGTCGATTTCGACATCCTTGCCATGGGCGCGCCACTGGAAGGCGACACCGCCAGCAAGGGTCTTCTCGACGAGATGCCCGACTGGGTGAAGACCCAGATCGAGATGGACGACTATGTGAACTACCTCAAGGCGCCCGTCGGCACCTGGGACGGCAAGACCTATCGCATCTCGATCGACGGTGACTGCCACACCTTCTCATACCGCACCGATTATTTCGGCGCGGATGCGATTGGTGGGGCCGAAGTGCCCAAGTCCTGGCAGCAGGTGAACGAGGTGTCCAAGGCCCTGATCGGCAAGACCGACCCGCTGACCGGTCAACCCGCTGTCGGCTATCTTGACCCGCTGAAGGGCTGGGGCGGCTTCGGCTTCTACTTCCTGGAAAACCGGGCGGCGGCCTACGTCAAGCACCCGTCGGATCCGGCCTGGCTGTTCGACCCCGACACGATGAAGCCGCGCGTCAACAATCCGGGCTGGGTACAGGCGATCCAGGACGTGATGGACCTGATCGCGGCGGGTGCCTACCCTGCCGACCAGATCAACGCCGACCCCGGCACAACCGGCTTCTCGCAGTTCCTGGCCGGAACCGGGTCGATGCTGATGTGGTGGGGTGACATCGGGTCGAACGCCCGGACGTCTGACACCTCGGTCGTGGGTGATGTCATCGGCTTCGGCATCAACCGCGGGTCCGACCGCGTCTACAATGCCGCGACCGCTGCCTGGGAGGAAACCTACAACGAAGCGCCCAACATGGCCTACCTCGGCTGGGGCGTCTATGTCACCAACCGCGTCTCGGCGGACGAGAAAAAGCGCAAGGCGGCCTGGTCGGCAGCGGCCCACCTGGGCGGCAAGGACATCTCGCTGTGGATGTCGGCCTATCCGTCGGGCTTCCAGCCTTACCGCAACTCGAACTTCAACTACGACGAATGGGTTGCAGCAGGTTACGATCAGGCGTTTGTCGAGGATTACCTCGGGTCCAACCTTGACAGCTACAACCACCCCAACCCGGCAATCGAGCCGCGGATTCCCGGTATCTTCCAGTACTATTCGGTGGCCGAGGATGAACTGGCCAAGGGCTATGCCGGCACCTACAAGTCGGCGCAGGAAACCGCCGATGCCATCGCAGCTGCCTGGGAAAAGATCACCGACCAGATCGGCCGCGACAGCCAGATCGCGCTGTACAAGGCATCGCTGGGCATGTGATCCGGAAAAAGGCGCGGGGCCTGTTCCCCGCGCATTCCCGGCAAATGGAAACGGCGCGCGGGGGGAACCGCGCGCCGTTCGTCTTTCAGCGTTTGCGACGCGGTCAGATCGCGGTCAGATCGTGGTCTTGACCATCTCGCGTGAGGGCAGGTCCTTGATCAGGGTCGGAATGCCGAAGATCGACGAAAAATGCCACGCCCCGTCGGTGACCGACCGCCGTTCGCGCGCCGTCGAGATCAGCTTCATCGGCCAGAACTTGGTCGACATGTAGGCCCCGCCGGCAATGGCCGAGGTGCGCGGACGGCTTGGCAGGATCGGATTCTGCCCCAACACATGCCCATGCCCCAGCGGCCGATGCGGGTTCGACATGAAGAACACAGTGCCCTGATACAGGTTGTCGCGGACATCGGTCCTCGGCTCTTCCCGGATGTAGTCGTTGGCGTCCACACCCTCGACGGCAACCGTGGCATGTCGGTCCAGCGTCCGCATCGCGTCACGCGCGGCGCCCATCGGGTTGAAGGGCGCGCGGACCACCAGAAGGGCATGGCCCTTCGCCACCAGCGGCGCATAGACGGCGGTGGACCGGGCGTTCACCCGGGCCGCGCGGATCCGGTCGGTCAGCGACGCGCTGCTCCCGCCCGAGATCACCTCGATCGTGCTGTCGCTGTGCCCGCGATCCAGCAGGTCATTCGCTGCTGCCTGCGCGCCTGCCGTGTCCTTGAATAGTCTCGTGATGATCGTCGTCATGTGTCACCCTGTTGTTCGAAACGACTGAATCCGTTCGTTTAGCCCCACTTGTCTTGCCGTGACGCGCCTAGGGCGCGACAACAGCCTCGTCTCTGGATGTATCGCGCTGCACGATCCTGTCCATCGCCAGATCGGTGCGCCGGTCCAGCCCCGCGCGATGAAGCGGCACAACCAGAATCAGCGCCAGCGCCAGCAGCGCGATTTCCAGTGCGAAAACCGGAATGTACGGTGTTGCCGCAGTGGCCCCCTGATGCGGCAGGGCCGCAAGCGTGTCGCGGATCACGCCGCCGACAGCGATGGCCACACCGGCGGCGGTGGTCTGCACCGCCCCCCAGGCCCCAAGGGCCAGACCAACCTGCGCCCGGGGGGCTGCCCGCAAGGTAGCGGTCAGCGTGCCATGCCCGAACAGACCGGCGCCGAACCCGGCCAACAGCGTAGCCGCCACGAACAGCGACGGCAGGCCCAGATGGGCCGAGACGATGATCAACGCAAAGGCCGGCATCCCCGCAACCGCCCCGCCAGCCGCAACCGACAAGGGCCGGATCCCCCGGCCCAGCCAGCGCGAGGCCAGAAGGAACCCGATCAGGCTGCCCAATGCCAGCACCACGGTCAGCCGGGTGGTGCTGGCGACGCTCATCGCAAAGACCTGGCCGCCGAAAGGCTCAAGGATGACGTCCGCCATGCCAAAGCCCGCCGTGCCGCAAGCGATCACCGCAAGCAGGCGCAGCACGCCACGCCCCTCGGTCAGCCGACCCCATGCGGTAGCAAAGGGTACCACGCGCTGCGGCGTCTCGGCCCTGGCGCGATTGCGGGGTTCCTGCTGCCAGATGGCGATGGCGTTCAGGACGATCGTCACAACGGCCGACCCCTGGATGACCTGGATCAACCGGCCGGGAGTATAGTCCTGCAAAAGCAACCCATAGAGAAACGCGCTGACGATCATGCCCAGAAGCAGCATCACATACATCAGGCCGACAATCTTGGGATGGTCTTCCTCGGGCACAAGGTCGGTGGCCAGCGCCAGCCCGACAGTCTGGACAATATGCACGCCCGCGCCGACCAGAAGAAATGCCAGCGCCGCCGAGGACAGCCCGATCCAACGGGGCGCATCCACCGCGTCACCATAGCCCGACAGAACCAAAAGCGCGAAAGGCATGATCGCAAAGCCGCCAAACTGCAGCATTGTGCCCTTGAAGATATAGGGCACGCGCCGCCAGCCCAGCGCCGAAACGTAATTGTCGGACCGGTGCCCGATCAGCGCCCGAAGGGGCGCAAAGACCAGGGGCAAAGCCAGCATCCCGCCGACCAGCGTGGCAGGCACCTTCAATTCGACGATCATCACACGGTTCAGCGTGCCGACCAGCAGAACCAGCGCCATCCCGACCGTCACCTGAAACAGCGACAGCCGAAGCAGGCGCGACAAGGGAACCTCCCGTGTCGCGACATCGGCAAAGGGCAGAAAGCGCGGGGCGATGCCCGCGATCTTGCCCAAGGCAAAGCGACGATAGTCGAACATCGGCAGACAGCCCCTTCGACCTTGCAGCCGATCCACCGGCCACCATTTCCAAAAAGGAAAGCTCCGCCCGCCAGAAGGCTACCGGAGCTTGCCGTTTTTCTTCCTCGCCTCGGCGGCCGAAGCCCCCTTAGTTCAGTGACGCGACGTCCTCGGCCAGAACAGCGTGGGCCATGCTGCCGTCCGGCATCCTGACCATGATGTCCTTGCCGCCCGGAGCCATGTAGGCAACCTTCGCGGTGGTGGCATCCTCGATCACGGCGGACGCCATGCCGGCCCCAAGCGGTTTGCCTGACAGGAAGTCTTTCACCCAGGACGTGTTGGTCAGTACGGCGACATGGACCGCAAACGACCCGACCGCAACAGCGGTCAGAAACAGCGGGACACCGACTGTCGGCTTCACGACCAGCCACAGTTTTGCGTTGTTCATGATGCCTCCTCAGCCCAGCCAGGGCGTTGCGACGGCGACAAGGACATGTGCGATCAGGGCGATGACCCCGAAAACCCGTGTTCCGTCGATGATGTAGCTATGAAGCTCTTCAGCTTCTTTCAGGGTCAGGCCTGTTGGCCAGACTTTGTCTGGATCACTGGACATGGACGCTCCTCCTTGCCTTCGTCGTCACACGGAAAATCGGGCAGTCGACGACACTGTTTGCTGCCCTGAGTGCCTTGTCCGGACTTCCGCCCCAGGTACCCGTCCCCAGACTGTGACATCTTGTCGCTACAGTTTCAACTGTTCTTTTTTCCTTACAGCGTGCGTCTGTCATATCCACCAAATCAAGAAGGACAAATTTTTTATGCTTCATTTCATGCATTTATTGAATTCCTGAACTTTCTCTCCTGCAGCCTGAAAACACTTCCGTGCTTTTTCTGCTGCAGAAATTCCCGGCTTCAGGGGTTTTGTTGGTGCGATTCCACGGTGCGGCACAGCGTCGCGCGACTCGACTTACACGCACCGGTCCCGGCCGCCCCCGCCCCGCGGGCGACGCCCGGGGTCGCGTCTTTGAGGGTCAAGCCGTCATTCTGCTTGCGTCGCACACTCTGCCCGCTAACATGTTAGCATGAGCGGTAGTGACCACCTCCACGTCGTGACTTCGGATGCCATCACCCCGGGGCGCAGACGCCTTGGGATGGGGCTTATCTGGGGATCGGCAGCCCTTCTGGGGGTGGTGGCCCTGGCGCAAACCGCGCAGGAAGCGGGTTGGCGCGATTTCGGCTTTCAGACCTGGCGGCCAACACTTTACGCCTATTGCGTTTGGGCGACGGCGCTGTGCTGGGGACAGGTCATCATTCGCGGCGAGCAGGGCAGACGCACGCTCTTTGTCCTGCCGGCGGCGCTTTTCGTCATCTCGCTGACCGTGTTTCCGCTGCTCTTCGGTCTGGTGATCGCCTTTTCGGACTGGAACCTGTCCAGCCCCGACGGCCGCCAGTTCAACGGGCTGGCGAATCTGCGGCAGATGTGGGCCGATCCGTTCTACTGGAACGCGATGACCAACATGGTCTGGTATACGCTGGCCATTGTCGTCGAATATGCCGTCGCTTTCGGGCTGGCCTTGCTGCTCAACTCCCAGATCCGGGCGCGCAAGTTCTTTCGGGTCGCCTTCCTTCTGCCCCTGATGCTGTCGCCCGTCGCGGTCAGCTGGATGATCGGCAAATCAATGCTCGAGGCCCGGTTCGGCCCCCTTGCCCGGCTTGCCCGCGGGCTTGGCTGGGACAACCCGTCGTTCTTCGGCTCGCCCGAGGTTGCCAGATTCACCATCATGCTGATGGACGCCTGGACCTTCATTCCGTTCATGATGATCATGCTGCTGGCCGGGCTGCAGGCGATCCCCAAGGAACTGACCGAGGCATCGCGCGTCGACGGCGCCACCGGCTGGCGGTCGTTCTGGGAGGTGACCTTTCCCCTGATGCTGCCGGTCAGCATCACGGCGATCCTGATCCGCATCATCTTCAAGCTCAAGCTGGCCGACATCGTCATCAACGTCACCTCGGGCGGGCCTGGCGGGGCGACCGACACCGTCACAAGCTTCATCTTCCGCGAATACCGCGACCGGTCGAACGTGGGCTATGGCACGATGCTGGCGATGGTCTACCTGGTGATCATCGTCATCGTGATGACCGTCCTGATGAAGCTGGCCGCCAGCTGGTCAAGACCCCGGACATGAGGCCCCGCACATGAGGCGCAGATGACCGAAACCGCGATCTTCAAGGACAGCGAGGCCGACCGGCAGCACCGGACCAGATGGTTCGCCAACCGTGTGCTGATCTACGGGGTGCTGATCCTCTGGGCGGTGATCTGCCTGTTCCCGATCTACTGGACCATCACCACCAGCTTCAAGATGGCCCCGAACGTGATGAAGGGAAACCTGGTCCCCTGGGTCGACTATGACCCTGCCTGGCTGGGCTGGCGGTCGCTTGGCCTGTCGCCCGACACCATCGGCACCGAATCCACCGTGCGGGACGAGTTCATGAAGCGTTTTCTCAACTCTGCGATCACGGCGCTTTCCTCCTCTGTCCTTGCTGTCCTTCTGGGCAGCCTTGCGGCCTACGGGCTGTCGCGCTTCACCTACAAGTTCGCCTGGATGAAAAACGACGACATCTCGTTCTTCTTCCTCAGCCAGCTGATCCTGCCGCCCGTCGTGCTCGCCCTGCCGTTCCTTGTCCTTTACAAGGCGCTCGGGCTTCTCGACACCACCGTCGGGCTGATCCTGCTTTACACGCTGACCGTGCTGCCCATCGTCATCTGGATCATGCGCGACCAGTTTGCCGGGATCCCGACCGAGCTGGAGGAGGCCGCCATGGTCGATGGCCTTGGCGTCTGGGGTGCCTTCTTCACGATCATCCTGCCTATTGCCCTGCCAGGCATGGTTGCGGCCTTCATCCTGTCGCTTGTCCTGACCTGGAACGAATACTTCTTCGCCGCCCTCCTCACCTCGACCCATGCCAATACGTTGCCCGTCATGCTGGCCAGCCAGACCGGATCGAATGGCATAAGCTGGTGGTCGATGGCGGCGCTGGCCTTTGCGGCGATCCTGCCGCTGGTGGTGATCGGGGTCGTGCTGGAACGGTTCATCATCAAGGGCATGGCCGCGGGCGCGGTGAAGTAATGGTACGCAAGATCGCACATCACCAGGGCGCAATCACATGCTGAAAGGTATCGACCAGCGGCTGTCGGCCGAGATCGTCCATGTCCTCATGCTCATGGGGCACGGCGACGATCTGGTGATCTGCGACGTGAACCACCCCGCGGCGACGATCGCCGCGGCCACGACCTACGGCAAGCTGGTCGACATGGCCGGCTGCGACATCCCTACCGCCGCCCGTGCGATCCTGTCGCTGATGCCGCTGGATACCTTCGTCCCCGCCCCGATCACCCGGATGGAGGTGGTGGACGACCCCACCGGCTTTCAGCCGGTGTTTTCCCGAATGCAAGCTGTCGCAGACAGCGCAGAGGGCCGCCGCGTCGGCATGCAATCGCTGGAACGCTTCGCCTTTTACGCGGCGGCACGGCAATCCTTTGCCATCATCCGTACGGCTGATTCCGGGCCCTATGGCTGTTTCATCCTGAAAAAGGGTGTGATCGACCTGCCAGAGCTGAAAGTCGGCCCCCAGCCCTGACCGTCCGGCATCCCAAACTCCAGTCTGCAGGCCGGGCTAGAACACCCCCAGAAGTTCTGCCATCCGTCGCATCTGCACCGCAAGGGCCGGCCCGGACACGCGTTCCCGCAACCTGTCCATCGCAGCCAGCCCGCGGCGCCAGTCCGGCCCGCCGAACGCGTCCCGGGCGCGCAGGAAGGCATCGACGATCTGGCCCTCCGCATTTCCGTCTGCCAGGAAAGGATAATCCTCGCCCAGAAGCCGCACGGCATCAGGCACGTCCCGGCTGGTCACCAGATTGGCGCGGCATACGGCGGCGGTGACGCCCTTCGTGAACGGCTTGACCACATTTTCAGAAACAGGCCTGTCATCCCGGATACAGTAATGCAGGGCAAAACCGGACAGTCTTTGTCGGTTCCGCTTCATCTTGTAGGGCTTTGACGCATCTATCATCACGACGTCGCGCGCCAGCCGCTCGGGCACGAAGGTATTCCGCAGGTTTCCGCAGTAGACCGCCGAAAAGCTTGGGCGATCTTCAGGCCGAAACCCGTAAAGAGCCGCATCCGCATTGTGCAGGACCACCTGGGTCGGTCCTTTGGCGAACTGTCCGGCCTGCTGCATGGCAAGGATGCGATCCTGCTGCGCGTAGGAGGCGCACACATGCTCATCGGCCAAGTCCGACGCGATCCGCCCAAGATCATGGTCGACATAGTCGTAGCAAAGACCAATGCTGCGGGCCTTCAGCAAGGCCGCTGCCTCGGAATCCACCTGGCAGGCGGTTTTTGTCATGAAGTAGATCCCGCCGCGCGGCCGCGTGCGCGCCCAAAGGCGCTGCAGGATGGGCAGCTTGCGGCCTGGCATCGTGATCACGCTTGGCACAAGGCGGCCACCAAGGTGCGGTGCGACAATCCTGGCCAGATCGACGCTGCGCATCTTGGCGCTGCCAAGGTCATGGTGTCCGGAAGGGACAACAAGATAAATCGGGACAGATGCGCTGGCCATGGATGGCAACTCAAAGGTATTCGCCGGGAAGGGTAGTCATCACTGGCGGGATGCCGTCAAGTCACACTCCTCGAAACGGCACTCCATTGGCAATGCCGCATCGTTCGGGCATGGACCGACGCCTAAATTGCATCTTGCGATCAGGTCTTCGCCGGAAATCCCGCTCTCGCCCCTCCCCTGTCCCATTCCAAGCAGGGTACCTGTCCCCGAGGCTGGTCCCTGCCCGCTTCACGCGCCCAGCCCAAGAACGTCCTGCAAATGCCGAAGTGCGATCTTCAGGCCGTGTTCGCCCAAGGCGACAGTCGCTTGCGGTGCCGTCTTGGTGTACCAGTGTCCGCCTTCATGAACACAGGTCATGTCGACCGTATCCGGCGCAAGCGCCAGCATGAGCGCGGTCTCGCCAACCCCGGCATGGTCAAAGGGGAAGTCCGACCCTTTCGGAAACAAGGGATGGATGCGGATCCAGTTGAACGGATCCTCCCCCGCCGCATGGCGGGCGTAATAATCCTGCATCCCCCTGTCGCCCCACCACCCGGGGCCGCGCGTGCCCTCCAGGTGCCGGAAGGTCGCGTTGCGCGCGGCCAGACGAAAGCTGAGGTCGGTCGGCATGCCTTGGGCAAAGTTCTCGGTCTGGTGATGAATCACGCCATGCAGGTTGCGAAATCCGGTGGCCAGCAGGGCCGTGAACAGCGCCTCGGCCAGCGGCAGAAAGCTGGCCGGGTCAAGGTGCAGCGTTCCAGCCCCCGGTCCGGCAACAGCATGGCTTGCCGCACCATAGGCAAAGGGCGGAAGCGTGACGATCCGGTCACCCAGCCGCTTCAGGGTCTCGGTCACCACCAGAAGGTCCACCCCGGCGGGCAGGTGCGGTCCGTGATACTCCATCACCCCGATGGGCAGGACGACCGGCATGCCGGACGCAACGGCTGCGGCAATCTGGTCGGGGCGCATCCGGTCGAACTGCATCAGCCGGCCCCGGGGCCCTGGTTTCCCAGCGCATGGGCGATGTCGCGGGTCTGGGTGTAAAGCGCCTTCCACAGCGGATATTGCCGGGCATAGGCCGGGGCCGGTTCCGGCCTTATTACACGCGCGACCGGGTTCCAGCGCCCGATCTGGTCCTCGGTCACCACGCCAACCGCCAGTGCCGCAAGGAAGGCGTCGCCATAGCTTGCGCCGATGGTCTTGCCGCACACCTCTTGCGGCACGCCCGCAATATCCGATGTCGCCTGCAGCCAGACACCATTCTTCGTGCCCCCGCCAACGGCGCGGACGTGGGTCGGGCTTGCCCCGATGTCGGACAGGGTTTCAACCACATGGGCGGTGCCCATTGCGATGCCCTCCAGCGCCGCGCGGTAGAGGTCGCCCCGGGTATGGGTCAGGTCCATCCCGAAAAACGCCCCCTTGGCACCGGGGTCGTGGATCGGCGTCCTCTCGCCCGAGAAATAGGGCAGGCACAGCAGGCCCTTGGCCCCCTTCGGACTTGCCGCCGCCTCTGCGGCAAGGCTGGCAAAGTCGGTGTCCCGGGCAAGGTGATCGCGGAACCAGTGGGTCAGCGTGCCTGAGGTGGCAAGCCCGGCCATCGAGGCATGGCGACCGGGGAACAACCAGGGCGCATACCACAGGCGGGGGTCGCGCACGGGCAGCGCTGTCACCTGGATGATGAAGATGGTCGAGCCATACATCAGCATCATCTCGCCAGCAGCCGCCACGCCCACACTGACCGCCTCTGCCGCCGCGTCGATGGTGCCGCAGGTCACCGGGGTACCGACGGCAAGTCCGGTCTCGGCGGCGGCTTCGGCGGTGATCCTGCCCGCAATGTCGGTTGACCACATCAGGCGCGGCAAACGCTCCACGGGCAGAAAGTCGGCAAGGTCACTGGTCCACTCCTGCCGGTCCACATCGTAAAGCGGCGAGAAATTCGCGGCGGTATAGTGGTCGATCACATGTTCGCCCGTCAGCTTCCAGGTCAGGTAGCTGGTCGAGGTCAGCACCTTCGCAGTCCGGGCAAAAAGGTCGGGATGCGTCTCTTTCAGCCACAGGATCTTTGGCCCCACCGATTGCGAGGTCAGTGCATTTCCGCAGCGCGCAAGGATCACATCTTCGCCGATTGCGGCGTTCAACGCGGCGATCTGCACGGTCGCGCGGGTATCGACACCGTAAAGGACGCCGTTCATCAGCGGCGCGCCGGCTGCATCCACCGGCAACATGCAAGGCCCGATGGCACTGGCCGCCACGGCCACGATCTTCTGCGGATCAACACCCGATTGCGCCAGCAGGTCGCGGGTGACATGGACGAAATCGCCCCACCAGTCTTCCTCGGCACGGTGTTCGGCCCAGCCGGGACGCGGGACGAGCATCTTGTGCGGGCGGGTGGCGGTGGCGGCAATCGTGCCGTCATGGGCGACAAGAACGCCCTTGGTCTCGAAAGTGCCGATGTCGATGCCAAGGGTATGTGTCATGGCGACCGTGTCAGCCTCAATGCCGGAGAGATGCCATCCAGCATCAGGTCAAGCAGCCGCGCCAGCCCATCCAGATCGGCCAGATCCACCACCTCCAGCGCCGAATGCGAATAGCGCATCGGAAAGCCGACATCGAGGCAGGCCACCCCTTCCGGCCCCATGAACTGGATGTAGGACAGGTCGGTCAACGCGCCGGTGTGGGCCGAGCGTTGCAGCGGCAGACTGCCCTTTTCCGCCGCCTCTTCGGCCAGCTTCACCAGGGAGGGATGCGGAATGACGCCGTTCAATGTGCCGCGCCCGTGGAAGGAATAGAGGCTGATCCCCGGTCCGCCGCCCAAGGTCACCTCACCGCGCGAGGCCATGTCCGGCGTGTCGCAGGCCAGCAGAAGGTCGATCTGCAACGCGATATCTGGCTGCATGGCGGTGGCCGCAGGCAACACGCCGCGAAGGTTGTATTCCTCCTGTACCGACCAGACGAGGTGCAGCGTCGGTCCCGGCCGCCCCCGCCGTGCGGCGGCAAGCGCCAGCAACACCGCACAGCCCGCCCGATCATCGACCGAGGTGCCGGCAAGTCGCGTCCCCTGCAGCGGCAGGACACGCGGCAGATAGGTCACCGGGGTGCCGATCTTCACGCCAGCCGCCCGCGCCGCGTCGGCCGAGGCAAAGCCCGCGTCAACGTACAACTCACCGTAGGGCAGGACCTTGTACTTCTCCTCGGGCGTGGTCGCGTGGTGCGACTTGTTGGCGATGACGCCGGGCAGATCGCCCTGCGCCGTGCACAGGACCACGGCCTGCGCGGGCAAGGCGCGCTCGGGAACCCCGCCAAGCCGTTCCAGCCGGATCAGCCCGCTGGTTTCGATCTTGCGGACGATGAATCCAAGCTGGTCCATATGCGTGAAGACCATGACAGACGGCAACGCCGGGTCACCGGGGATCGTCGCCATCAGGTTTCCCAGCCGGTCAGACCGGTGCGGCAGCCCCATCCGGTCCAGATGCGCTGCAATGGCGCTTGCCACCCGGTCTTCATGGCCGGACAGGCCCGGGATCAGCATCAACTCGGCCAGCGTGTCGCGGATCATTGTCCCCTCACGGCGCGCACGCGGTCCATGAAGTCGCGGGCGCGGTCCGCGTCCACGGCTGCCCAGGTATCGCCTCCAACCTTCAAGGCCGACCCGACGATACAACCGTCCGCAATCCTGAACACGTCGGCGACGGTGGCATGCTTGACCCCGGTGTTGGCCAGAACGGGGGTGGTGGGCAGCACGCGCTTGACCGCCTCCAGATCCTCCATCCGCGCCGCCTCTCCGGTGATCGCGCCTGACACCAGGACAGCATCGGGGATCGACGAAAACACCGCCGACCGCGCCCGGTCCGGCAGCGGACGCGGATCAAGCGAACCTGCAAATTCCGCCGAGACGTTGTAAAGCGTGGCCACCCCACCCGCACCAATCCGGGTTGCATAGCGCCGCGCCGCCCCGGCATCGGGCGCCCAGAGGCCCATGTCGCTGGCATAGGTGCCGGTGAAAATCTCGCGGACGAAGGCCGCCCCTGTGGCGGCAGCCAGCGCCATCGTGGCCATCGGGTCCCACAGAACGTTGACCCCGAAAGGAACCGTGATCCGGTCGCGCAACCGCCCGATCACATAGGCCATCGTGGCGGTAGAGGCGGGATCGACGCCACCCCGGCGGCCTGAAGCGCCGCAAGGTCGGCCTCGGCCCCTTTCAGGATCGCCTCGACCCCGCCGCCTGCATCATGCAGCGGCGTGCCAGGCATGGCCCCCAGATGCACCATGGCAATGACCGGTTTCTTTCGTCCAAAGACCTGCTGGAAACGTGACATGACTTTCTCCCTTGAGAGGACGCTAGCGCGAAAGACGGTGGTCGGGAAGTGTTTGTCATACTAGCATGTCAGCGGACACTGAGAGGCAGTCATGCTGGCACAAAGACACTGGAAGCGGGCGGGCGGCGGCGGGATTACCTTCACCGAACTCGGCTTTGGCGCGGCCCCCCTTGGCAACCTTTTCCGCGCGATTTCCGAGGCAGAGGCGCAAGCAGTACTTGAGGCCGCCTGGGCCGGCGGCTTGCGCTACTTCGACACTGCACCCCTTTACGGTCTGGGCCTGTCTGAAACCCGGATCAACCACTTCCTGCGCGGCAAACCCCGGGCGGACTATGTGCTGTCGACCAAGGTCGGACGGCTGTTGTCTGCGGCACCTGCGGGCCAGGGAGACGGTGCAGGAAAATGGATCGACGTGCCGTCACGCCACGAAAGGTTCGACTACAGTCATGACGGCGTGCTGCGCAGCCTTGACGCCTCGCTGGAACGGCTGGGGCTGGACCGCGTGGACCTGGTGTATGTCCACGACCTCGACATCTTCACCCATGGTTCCGAAGCCGCCAGAACAGCCCGCCTGGAAGAGTTCATGGCCGGCGGTTATCGCGCCCTGTGCCGGTTGCGCGACGAAGGCGTGATTGCAGGCTTTGGCGCCGGCGTGAACGAGTGGGAGCCTTGTGACTGGCTGATGGACCGCGGCAGGTTCGACATCTTCCTTTTGGCCGGGCGCTTTACCCTGCTGGACCAGGGCGCGCGCGGTTTCATGGACCGCGCCGCCGCGCAAGGGGTGGGGGTGGTGATCGGTGCCCCCTACAACTCGGGCATCCTGGCCACCGGTCCGCGCCCCGGTGCGCATTTCAACTATGCCCCGGCCCCGGCTTCGGTGCTGGCCCGCGCTGCCCGTCTGCAGGCGATCTGCGAAGGCCACGGCGTGCGGCTGGTCGATGCGGCCTTCCGCTTTCCCTTGTTGCACAGGGCGGTGGTCAGCGTGATCCCCGGCGGTCAGGGCCGGGCCGAGATGGACAGCAATCTGCGCGCGGCAGGGGCGACAATCCCCGTCGATCTTTGGCAGGCGCTGGCAGCCGAGGGGCTGATCCCGCCAGAGATGGTTCCCGAAAAGGATTGAGAGGCCCTGGTCAGGCCACAGCGAGGATGTCAGCCTCGGTGACGCCGCCCCGTGCGTCGGGCGGAAGACTGACATGCAGGGCGGCCGCGGCCTGACCAAAGGCCGCGGCCTTGGCAAGCGGCGCGCCACGGGCCCATTCGGCCCCCAGACCGCCGATGAACGCATCCCCCGCCCCGTGGGTCGAGAGGACGCGAACCGGACGGGCCGCCTGCCGAACCAGTCCGCGCGCCTCGGCGATCACCAGCCCGTCGCCCCCAAGTGTGACGATGACGGCGCCGGTGGTCCGGCTGGCAAGGTCGGTTGCGGCCTGTGCCGGGTCAAGCCCGGCTTCCGGCAGCGCCAGAAGGTCGGCTGCCTCGCCCCGGTTGACGACCAGAAGGTCGATCAGGGCCAGAAGTTCCGCCGCCACAGCCCGGGCCGGGGCGGCGTTCAGCACGACCGGAATCCCGGCGGACCGGGCCCGCCGCGCAAGGTGCAGGTTTGCGGCCTCGGGAAGTTCACTTTGCAAGAGAAGCAGGGAGCAGTCCTTCGGAAACACCACAGCCTCTGGCCGGAACAGCAGGTTCGCGCCGGAAACGATAACTGCGCCATAGCTTCCGTCCGGCAAGGAGATCGCAACCGACATGCCCGACGGACCGGGATGGGTCTGGACGGCAGCACGGCGTACCCCTGATGCGTCAAGCGCCGCGCGCAGGATGATCGCCGCCTCATCCGACCCAACGGCACCGGCCATATGCACATCCGCCCCGGCGCGGGCGGCAGCGGCGGCCTGGTTGCCGCCCTTGCCGCCAAAGGCGGTGCGCAGCAGGTGCCTGCACGATCATGTCATGGTGCAGCGACCCCGCACAAAGAACGACGGGCCTAGACGACATCGCGCTGGCTTTGCAAAGCAGGGCTGAAGACAGGGACAGTCAGGGTCATTTCACTTCGAACAGTCGGACGTGTGGCCAAGAATAAGCGGTGCCGTGCATCTGGCAAGGGGAAGCGTCTGTCAAGAGGCTCACGCCCCCAGCAGCGCCGCCATGACAAGCGTGGTGGCAGCGGCGGCATCCTGGCGGCCTTGCGCGGCCGCAAGGGCAGGATCGTCGGCCAACTGCGTGGCAAGCTGCAAAAGCCGGTCGGTCATGCGGATGTTGGCCCGCGCCTCGTCAACCGGGTTCAGGCCGGAATGATCCGGGAAGGTGTCAAAGTAGATGATCCCGCGATAGCCCGCGCGGATCATCGCCACCAGAAGTTCGACCGTCTGGACCGGATGGACCGACCCCGCCATCAGCCCGTCATCGCGCTTGCCATAGCCGTCGTTGAGGTGCAGCCCCAGGATGCGGCTGGACCGGGCGGCCAGCATCGCCGCTTTCGCGGGCATCTCGCCGGCATAAAGCATATGGGCAAAGTCCAGCGTGACGCCGGTGTTCTTGCGCCCGACCTCGGCCAGAGCCAGAAGCGTCGTGGCCATGTCGGGCATCAGGGCATGGGCCCGCGGCTCGTTCGGCTTGTATTCCACGGCGATGTCGATGGCGGGGTTATGGTCGGCAACCTCGGCGATGGCGGCGACGGTGTCGTCCCACATCCGCCCGTAATCCGCCTGAAAACTGTAGTCAAAGCCGTCCTGCCCCATCCACAGCGTCATCTGGCCCCCGCCCATCGCGGCGCAGGCGTCGATGCCGCGCCGGGTCAGGTCGATGGCCGCGCGGCGGACGCCCGCATCGGGGTGAGTGAAGGCCCCAAGCCGAAAGCCCTCCTCGGTATAGTAGCGCATCGCAAGGCCGTTCATGGCCATCCCCTGCCCGGCAAGAATCTCCGCCAGGCTGGCTGGGTCATGGGCGGCGAAATGGTCGGGATAGTTCAAGTCGGCCGCCGTCAGCCCGCCCACTTGGCCCGCCAGCCGGATCATGTCGGCCACAGTGCTGCCCCTGGTCTTGAAGGCGTTCAGACGTGCGGCATAGCGGGGGCGGTTGGGGCGGATTGGGGTGGTCATTCTGGGTGCCTCAACCGGGGTTGAAAAGATCAGGACGCTCGCGTTCCAGCGGCTCCAGATAGGTGAGCAGCTGGCGCAGGTGGCTGCGCACCGTCTCACGCGCGGCGACGGGGTCACGCGCCTCGACCGCGGCGCAAATCGCCTGGTGTTCGGCCAACGTCGCCTGCACCCGGCCCGGCACCGGCAAGACCAGCTGCCGCGCCCGGTTCACATGTGCCCAGGCGCTTTCCGACACCTGCGCCAGCCGGGGAAACCCGGTAAAGGACAGCAAGAGTTCGTGCATGGCGGCGTCCGTGGCGTAAAAGCCGGGAATGTCGCCATGGGCCACCAGAACGGCCTGCACGGTCAGGTTGCGCCGCAAAAGCTGAAGCTGATCGTCAGTGATGATCGCCGCGACCCGCTCGATCGCCGCAACCTCGATCGCCTCGCGCAGAAAGGCGCCTTCGCGGATTTCCTGCATGGAAAAGCGCGCGACAAAGGTTCCGGCCTGCGGAACCACATCGACCAGACCCTCGGCCTGAAGGCGCGCCACAGCGTCGGCCACCGGGCTGCGGCTGACATTCAGCGCCTCGCAGATGTCGGGCTTGCGCAGGATCTCGCCGGGGCGATATTCCAGCGACAGGATGGCCTGGCGCAGGGTCTGATAGACCCGCTGGCCCAGCGAGCCGGAAAAACCCGCCAGCGGCTGCAGGCGATCGGCAGCGGTCGGCACTTGTCTGGCGGGCACGGCTGGTTGTAACATGCTAACATGTTAGGCGACTGTGCCGCACTGTCAAGAAAGGGCCTGCGATGGCTGAAGGGGTAATCCGGCTGCACGGTTCCGACAATGTGGTGATCGCCCTTCAGGACCTGACCGCCGGAAGCACGGTGGCCGGGCTGAACACGCCCCTGCCCGGCCCGGTGCCGCGCGGACACAAGATCGCGCTTCGCAGCATCGCCAGTGGCCAGGAGGTCATCCGCTATGGCCAGATCATCGGTCAGGCGACAACCGACATCCCGGCAGGCGGCCATGTCCACAGCCAGAACCTTGGCATGGGCCCCCATTCCAGCGACTATGCCATCGGGTCGGAATGTCGCCCCTTGCCGCCTTTGCCGCCAGAAACCTTCATGGGCTTTCACCGCGCCGACGGGTCGGTCGGCACGCGGAATTATCTGGGCATCCTGACCTCGGTGAACTGCTCGGGTTCGGTCGCCCGCTTCATTGCGGAAGCCGCCGAAAAAGACCCTGAACTTCTGGCGATGCCCGGGATCGACGGGGTGGTGCCCATCGTGCATGGCACAGGCTGCGGCATGTCGGGCACGAACGAGGGCTACCTGACCCTGATGCGCACGCTGAAGGGCTATGCGCGCAACCCGAACTTCGGCGGCATTCTTCTGGTCGGCCTGGGCTGCGAGGTGATGCAGGTCCCCGACCTCGTCGGCCAGGGCCGCCTGCGCCCGGACGGCAACTTCCGCTACATGACCATTCAGGGCGAAGGCGGCACCCGCGCCACCATCGACCGCGCGCTGACAGTGATCCGCGAGATGGCAAGGGTCGCTGCCAAGGCCGTGCGCGCCCCGGCGCCGGTGTCAAAGCTGGTGGTCGGCCTGCAATGCGGCGGGTCGGACGGCTATTCCGGCATCACCGCCAACCCGGCACTTGGCGCCGCCAGCGATCTTCTGGTGCGGATGGGCGGCACGACGATCCTGTCCGAGACACCCGAGATCTACGGCGCGGAACACCTGCTGACCCGCCGCGCGATCAGCACGGAAGTGGGCGAAACGCTGCTGGAGCGTATCCGCTGGTGGGAAGGCTACACCGCGCAGAATGGTGGCGAGATGGATAACAACCCCTCACCGGGCAACAAGCGGGGCGGGTTGACGACCATCCTTGAAAAATCCCTTGGCGCGGTCGCCAAGGGCGGCACCGCGCCCCTGTCCGGCGTCTACAAGTTCGCCGAACCCATCACTTCGCCCGGCTTTGTCTACATGGACAGCCCCGGCTATGACCCCTGCAGCGTCACCGGCCAGATCGCCAGCGGGGCAACGCTGATCGTCTTTACGACAGGCCGGGGGTCGGTGTCCGGCTACAAGCCCAGCCCCTGCATCAAGCTCGCCACCAACTCCGAGATGTATGCCCGGATGAAAGAGGACATGGACATCAACTGCGGCGACGTCCTTGACGGGGTCAGCATCGCGGAAAAGGGCCGGCAAATCCTTGACAAGATCATCGCCACCGCCAGCGGGCAGCAAACCCTGTCCGAGGAGCTTGGCTTTGGCGGTGCCGAGTTCGTGTTTCGGTCCTTGCAGCCCTGATCTTGTGCGGGACCCAGCAATCACGGCCAGACGGCTGGAGGAGCCGCCCGCATGACCCGACCGCCCTACCGCTGGCCAGACCCTGACCGGGACTATGCCAACGGGGCCTTCATCCCCGAAGGCGCCAGCTACCCCGCGCGTTGGGCCGAAGCGGCAGCAGGCTTCCGCGCCAGTCTTGGCACGCGGGCCGAGCTTGACCTTGCCTATGGGCCGGGTCCGCGCCAGCGGCTGGACCTTTTTCTGCCCGAGGGACACGCCCGGGGCGTCGTGATCTTCATCCATGGCGGTTACTGGCATCTTTTCAGAAAATCCTACTGGTCGCACCTTGCGGCCGGGCCGCTGGCCCGCGGCTTTGCCGTGGCGATGCCAGGCTACTCTTTGGCCCCGACCGCAAGGATCGCCGAAATGACGGCTGAAATCGCGCGATCCTGCTGG
Organism: Rhodobacterales bacterium; assembly: GCA_026400325.1. Classification (GTDB taxonomy): domain Bacteria; phylum Pseudomonadota; class Alphaproteobacteria; order Rhodobacterales; family Rhodobacteraceae; genus Tabrizicola. The sequence goes on along the minus strand of JAPLPF010000044.1, from coordinate 2,764 downwards.
TTCGTCGGCACCCGGGTGGCGGGGCCGATGGTTGCGACCGGTCATTCCGCCGGGGGGCACCTTGCCGCACGCATGGGCTGCGCCGACCTGGCCGTTCCGGTTTCGCGAGTGGTGCCGATCTCGCCCTTGTCCGAACTTGCGCCGCTGATCGAGACCACGATGAACGCAACCTTGCAGATCGATGCGGCCGAGGCTGCGGGCGAAAGCCCGGCACGTCTGGCCTTGCGCCGGGATGTGGCAGCCCATGTCTGGGTGGGCGCGTCCGAGCGACCTGCCTTCCTGTGGCACGCCCGCGTTCTGGCCGAAGAATGGGGCTGCGCCTGGACCTGCGATCCCGGGAAGCACCATTTCGACGTGATCGAAGGGCTGGCAGACCCCGCATCACCTCTGACGCAGGTATTGGTCGAGGGGCTGTAGGCCGGGCTTCAGCCCGGTCTACAGCATGGCTGCTTCGGCCCGGCGCGCTTCGGCCTCGCGCGCGGCCTCGATCGCGGCACGCCTGCGGCGGCGCGTCTCATAGATCACCGCGCAAACGACGGTGAACAGCATCAGCATCAGCGCCAGTGCGTTGATCGTCGGCGTGATCCCGGATCGGACCTGGCTGAAGACATAGACCGTCAGCGTATCCTGCCCGCCCCGGGTAAACAGCGTGACGTTGAAATTCTCGATCGACTGGAAGAAGGCGATGGCCGCCCCTGCCCCGATGGCCGGATAAAGATGCGGCAAGAGGATCCGCCGCAGCACCTGACCATGGCTGGCGCCAAGGTCGAGGGCGGCCTCCTCCAGCCCCTGGTCAAAGCTTTGCAGGCGCGCCAGGACCAAGAGCATCACATAGGCCGCGATGTAGCTGACCTGCCCCAGTGTCGACAGATGCAGGCCGGGGTTGAAGAAAAAGAAGTCCGTCGCGCCCGTCACATGCCCAAGACTGTTCCAGAAGAGCACGGTCGAAATGCCGATGACCAGACCCGGTGCCAGCACCGGGGCGATCATGAAGCCGTAAAGCGTGGCGCGCGCCCTGCCCGAGACCGAGTTGATCAGGATCGCCGCAGCCGTCCCGATCGGCACCGCCAGGACAACCACCGCAAGCGCCACAAGGATCGAGTTCAGGGCAGCGTGCCACATGCGCTGATCGGCAAAGAGGTCGCCGAACCAGTGCAGCGTGAAGCCACGCCACGGAACGATCGTTGGAAGCTTGCTGTCGTTGAACGCCGCCCCCGCCATCACCAGCAACGGCAAAAGCAGGTAGACCATGAACAGGACCATGTAGAGATGGCCAAGGAACGCGCGTTGCCGGGTCATTTGGCGATATCCGACAGTTTGACGCGGAACAGTCGCATCATCAGGATCACGAAGAAGATGCACAGAAGAAGGAAGATCATCGAATAGGCGGCGCCCAGCTGCCAATCCAGCGAGTCGTTGAACTTGGTGTAGATCGTCTGCGGGAACCAGTTCGCCCGCGTCGACCCCACCACGGTCGGCACAAGAAGCGACCCCGCCGACAGCATGAACACCATCACGCAGCCACTGGCGATACCCGGCTTGGAATGCGGGATGACCACGCGCAGATGGGTGCGCCACCAGGGGCTGCCCAGATCCTCGGCCGCCTCGATCTGGTTGGTGTCCAGCGACTGGATCGCCGAATACAGCGGCAAGAGCATGAACAGGACATAGCAGTAGATCAGCACGATCACGATGGCGTCGTAGTCGGTCAGGACGCCCTGTTGCCAGCGGACGGCCTGATCGATGGCACCGATCGCCAGCAAAAGCTGGTTCAGCGGCCCGTTGAACGTCAGGATCACATACCAGGCAAAGGCCCGAAGCGCCTCGGACACCCACAGAGGGATGAACAGAAGGAGCAAAAGCGTCGGCAGCGACGTGGGGCTTGCGACCTTGGCCAGAAAGTACGCAAGCGGATAGGCAAGGATCAGCGTGATGACGGTGACCAACGCCGAGTAGAAGACGGTGTCGATGAAGACAAGAACGTGAATGGGCAAGGTGACGGGGAGACCAAAGAAGGTGGTATCAAAGGGCGTTTCCAGGAATTTCGCGTAGTTGGCGAAGGAATAGAAATCCTTCGGCCCGCCAATCTCGGTCACGGGCAGGTAGGGCCGAAAGCTTTGCTCGAACATCGCGAAGTTTGGAAGAATGATCAGCGCGAGCAGCCAGAATGCGACCAGAAGCACGAAGAAACCCGTCAACGTCTTTCCGTAGCGGCGAAGAAGATCCTGCATTGCGGGTCAGGCCCCAACCTGATCGCGGTCGTGATCGGGAAGGATTGACGCGCGCGCGGCGTCGAAGGTCATCCATAGCCTGGTTCCCGGTGCCGGCACCGTGGCCGAACCATCATTCCGGATCTCGGCGGTCAGATGCGCGCCCTTGTCGGTATGGCCGGAAACGGCAATGAACGCGCCTTCGAACGAGATGTCGCCAACCGTGACCGCAACCGAATTCTCGGCCGCCGCCGAGGTCGAAAGCGCGGTATGCTCGGGCCGGACATAAAGTTTGGAATTGCCGGACCTGGCCCCAGTCCCCAACCGGGCGCGGAAGGTGCCCTCGGGGGTCTCGAAGGTGGCAAAGCCGTCCGCAGCAGGGCCGATGGACCCGCCAAAGGTATTGTTTTCGCCCACGAAGCCGGCCACGAAGCCGTTCGCCGGGTTGTTGTAGATATCACGCGGGTCGGCGACCTGCTGCAGGCGGCCCTGGCTCATCACCCCCACGCGGTCGGACATGGCCAGCGCCTCGCCCTGGTAATGGGTGATGAAGA
>JAPLPF010000116.1:3701-4364 GCA_026400325.1 Rhodobacterales bacterium | reverse complement strand
TATCGAGATTCAGGTGCTGGCCGACAAGCACGGCAACTGCGTCTACCTGCATGAGCGCGAATGCAGCATCCAGCGCCGGAACCAGAAGGTCATCGAAGAGGCCCCCTCGCCTTTCCTTGATGAGGCCACCCGCAAGGCGATGGGCGAACAGGCCTGCGCGCTGGCAAAGGCCGTGGGCTACACCAGCGCCGGGACCGTGGAATTCATCGTCGACGGCAACCGCAACTTCTATTTTCTGGAAATGAACACCCGTCTGCAGGTGGAACACCCGGTGACCGAACTCATCACCGGCGTCGATCTGGTGGAACAGATGATCCGCGTCGCACATGGCGAGCCGCTGCCGTTCACGCAAAGCGACCTCAAGATCAACGGCTGGGCGATGGAAAGCCGCCTGTATGCCGAGGATCCGTATCGCAACTTCCTGCCCTCCATCGGCAGGCTGACCCGCTACCGCCCGCCAGTCGAAGGCCCGACCGCAACCGGGATCGTGCGCAACGACACCGGCGTGTTCGAGGGCGGCGAGATCAGCATGTTCTACGACCCGATGATCGCCAAGCTTTGCACTTGGGCCCCGACCCGGGCGCAAGCGATCGAAGAGATGCGCCTGGCGCTTGACACATTCGAGGTCGAGGGCATCGGCCACAACCTGCCCTTCTGCAGCGC
>JAPLPF010000116.1:0-3606 GCA_026400325.1 Rhodobacterales bacterium | reverse complement strand
AGCGGCAACATCACCACCGCCTTCATTGCCGAGGAATACCCGGACGGCTTCAAGGGCGCGACACTGGACGCATCCATGCTCCGCCGGGTCGCTGCTGCTGCCGCCGCGATGAACCGCGTGGCCGAAATCCGGCGCACCCGGATCTCGGGCACCATGGACAATCACACCCGCCGCGTGGGCGATGACTGGATGGTCAGCCTGCAGGGCGAAGTTCACGCGGTGACCATCGCAGCCGACCCCAACGGATCAACCGTGACCTTCCCGGACGGTGAGGTGCTGCGGGTCGAAAGCGACTGGACGCCGGGCCAGCCCCTTGCCCGCGTCTGGGTTGATGGAACGACGCTGGCACTCAAGACGGCCAAGATCCCGATGGGGTTCCGCATGCGCCTGCGCGGTGCTGACCTCAAGGTCCATGTCCGCACCCCGCGCCAGCACGAGCTGGCCGGCCTCATGCTATGCCGTGGCTGGTGGTCAAGATCAACGTCGGCGTGGGAGACGAGGTGCAGGAAGGCCAGGCGCTTGCCACTGTCGAGGCGATGAAGATGGAAAATATCCTCAAGGCCGAACGGCGGGGCGTGGTGAAGGCCGTCAAGGCCAGCGCGGGGTCAAGCCTCAAGGTCGACGACGTGATTCTGGAGTTCGAATGATGACCGCAGGGTCATGGAATGGGGCCCCCCACCCCCGACCCCGCCCCACGAGGGGGCGGGTAGGCGCAGGCGGAACCGGCAGGGCAGTGCGGTCACCGCCCCGCCGGGTTCCGCTCCAGCATCTCGTCGCGCCGCAGGGGAAAGCGGTCAATGGCATGGACAACTTCGCGGATCGTCCAGGCGGCCGGCGCGCGACGTTTGACCTCGCCATCCTTGTCCATGATCACCAGAGAAAATCCGCGCGGACGCAGCCGCTGGCGCACGGCACTGTGGGCATCCGGATCAGTATCGGTGATCACGACGACATCGCGTTCTGCAAGACTTGCAAGGTCCGCTTCGATGTTCTGCATCTGGCGGCGGAAGTTCGGATCGTTCGGGTTGTCGGCAAAGACGACCAGCGGGCGCCGCAGCCAGAGGAACTGGTCAAGGTCCGCGATCTCGTCAGCGCCATGGGGCCCCACCGCAAACGCGGGCGTATCCTGGGCCAGGGCCGCGAACGGCATGACTGCGGCGAAGGCAAGAATTTGGAACAGTTTCATGCGGAACCCCTCTGACCCCGATATAGGGCAAGGCCGCAGGAAACCCAAGGAGATGCCGGGGACGAACCCCGGCACCCAGACGAGGACGGATGATGGCAGACAAGCACGCGGACAAGGACGGGGAATGGGCGGCACTTGCGGCCCGCGAGTTGAAAGGTGCCGCGCCCGAGACGCTGGTCTGGCAGACGCTGGAGGGGATCCCGGTCAAGCCGCTTTACACCGCCGCCGACGTGGCCCACCTGCCGCACATGGGCAGCTTGCCGGGGATCGCCCCCTTTACCCGTGGGGTGCGCGCCACGATGTATGCCGGTAGGCCCTGGACGATCCGGCAATACGCCGGTTTCTCTACCGCCGAGGAATCGAACGACTTTTTCCGCAAGGCGCTGGCTGCCGGGCAGCAGGGCGTTTCCGTTGCCTTCGACCTTGCCACCCATCGGGGCTATGACAGCGACCATGCCCGCGTGCTGGGGGATGTGGGCAAGGCCGGTGTCGCGATCGACAGCGTCGAGGACATGAAGGTGCTGTTTGACGGCATCCCCCTGGATAAAGTCAGTGTTTCCATGACGATGAACGGTGCGGTGATCCCGGTCCTGGCCAGCTTCATCGTGGCGGGCGAGGAACAGGGCGTGCCCCGCGCGGCCCTGTCCGGCACGATCCAGAACGACATCCTGAAGGAATTCATGGTTCGCAACACCTATATCTATCCGCCCGAGCCTTCGATGCGGATCGTGGCCGATATCATCGAATACACCGCGAAAGAGATGCCGAAATTCAACTCGATCTCGATCAGTGGCTATCACATGCAGGAGGCCGGGGCGAACCTGGTGCAGGAGTTGGCCTTCACCCTTGCCGACGGACGGGAATATGTGCGCACTGCCATCGCGCGCGGCATGGATGTCGATGACTTCGCCCCCCGGCTGTCGTTCTTCTTCGCCATCGGGATGAACTTCTTCATGGAGATCGCCAAGCTGCGCGCCGCGCGGATGCTGTGGCACCGGATCATGACCGAATTCGGGGCCAAGCAGACCTCAAGCCTGATGCTGCGGACCCATTGCCAGACCTCGGGGGTAAGCCTTCAGGAACAGGACCCTTACAACAACGTGATCCGCACCGCCTATGAGGCGATGTCGGCAGTTCTGGGCGGCACGCAGTCCTTGCACACCAACGCGCTGGACGAGGCGATTGCGCTGCCTACCGAATTCGCGGCGCGGATTGCCCGGAACACCCAGCTTGTGCTGCAGGAGGAGACGGGGATCACGCATGTCGTCGACCCCCTTGCCGGCAGCTACTATGTCGAAAGCCTGACAGATCAGCTGGCGACCGAGGCCTGGAAGATCATCGAAGAGGTCGAAGCGATGGGCGGCATGACCAAGGCGGTGGCCTCGGGTATGCCGAAGCTGAGGATCGAGGAATCCGCGGCCCGGCGACAGGCGATGATCGACCGGGGCGACGAGGTGATCGTCGGGGTGAACAAATACCGCAAGGATCACGAAGACCCCATCGACATCCGCGACATCGACAACATCGCCGTGCGTGAAGCGCAAATCGCCCGTCTGAAAGCCACCCGCGCCGCACGGGACGAAACCCGTGCGCAGGCGGCGCTTGCCGAACTGACCTTTCGGGCCGGTCACGGCGGAAACCTTCTGGACGCAGCCGTTGAAGCCGCCCGCGCAAGGGCCTCGGTCGGAGAGATTTCGGACGCCATGGAAAAGGTCTTCGGCCGCCACCGCGCGGAAGTGAAAACCCTCGCCGGGGTCTATGGGGCCGCCTATGAGGGCGACGCGGGCTTTGCCCAGATCCAGAAGGATGTGGAAGCCTTTGCCGAGGTCGAGGGGCGCCGCCCCCGGATGCTGGTGGTCAAGATGGGCCAGGACGGCCACGACCGCGGGGCCAAGGTCATCGCCACGGCCTTTGCCGACATCGGCTTCGACGTGGACGTGGGCCCCCTGTTCCAGACGCCCGAGGAAGCCGCGCAGGATGCCATCGACAACGATGTGCATGTGATCGGCATCAGCAGCCAGGCGGCGGGGCACAAGACCCTGGCCCCGAAGCTGATCGAGGTGCTGAAGGCGCGCGGGGCGGGGGATATCCTTGTCATCTGCGGCGGGGTGATCCCGCAGCAGGACTATGAGTTCCTGAAATCTGCCGGGGTGAAGGCGATCTTCGGGCCGGGTACCAACATCCCCGAGGCGGCGAAGGAAATTCTGGATCTGATCCGGGCCGAGCGCGGGTAGGCTTGCCAGTGGCGTTGAACGACCGAAGGCGCGGTTGCGGCGTCACTTTGGGCGACCAGCCGGCTTGGGGCCGGGGCGTCCGACACAAGGATCGGATTTACAGGTCGATCTCGCCGTTCGGGCCGGGGACTGGTTCGCCGGCCGGGGCCATCGGCGCGTTGCGGCGGATCAGGATATCCCCGTTGG
>JAPLPF010000088.1 GCA_026400325.1 Rhodobacterales bacterium | reverse complement strand
CCTGGTATGTCGCGGTCATGCTGTCGATCCCGCCCTGCGCGATGGCCCAGATGCAGGATCCCAAGGGGCTTGACGGCGCGGTCATCGACACGGCCCTTGCGGCAGGCGTTCCGGTCCGGGGGCTGGGGCCCTTCGATACCGTTTTCGGCATTTTCGACAGCATGTCCGAAAGCCAGCTTGTCACGATGATCAAGTCCAATCTGGCGGTCGAGGATCAGGCCGAAGACTATTCCGCCACTCTGGCGGACAGCTATTTCGCGGGGGAAAGCCGGCTGATCTGGGAATACATGCGCGATGAAAGCTATGCGCTGCCCGGCTACACCCGCGACCAGATCGACGCCGAATTCGCCACGATGGAAGAGCTTTTGATGAACGCGCGCAACCGGTCGTGGATCCCGGTTCTGACCGAGGCTGCTGCAAAAGGCCCGGTCTTCGCCGCCTTCGGCGCGCTGCACCTTTCGGGCGACGACGGCGTTCTCAACCTTTTGCAGAACGCAGGCTTCGACATCGTGCCGCTGTCGCTGCCCTGACCCCTCGGGCCGGCGCCCCGTCGGACGTTTCGTGCCTTGTTTGACATCATGGTGACGGTTAGGCTTGCCCATCGGGGATCCAGGAGACGCGCAATGCAGACTGTCCCTGCCTCCAGGCATCTTTTTGGCGTCCTTTGCGTCACCGGCGCCACAGTCGCGTGGAGCACGTTCGGGTTCTTCACCCTCAGCGTCTCGGCCGATACACCGACCGTTCTTGTCTGGCGCGGTATCTTCGGGGTGCTGAGCCTGCTTTTGGTGCTGGTGCTTCGCGAGGGGGTTTCCGGGCTTGCCGGTTTTGGCAGACTTGGGCGGATGGGCTGGGCCTTTGGCGCCTGCGGGGGACTTGCGGGTCTGACCACCATCATGGCGCTGCGCGAAACTTCGGTCACGCATGTCTCTGTCATCTTCGCCATGGCACCGTTCTTTGCGGCAGCCCTTGGCTGGCTTTTCCTGCATGAACGCCCAAGCAGACCGGCCATCATCGCAAGCAGTGTCGCCCTCATCGGCGCTGTGACCATGGTTGGTCTGGGCGGGGAGGGGACGCTTTACGGTGATGCCCTGGCCGTGGTCTCGGTGATCGCATATTCCGGGCTTATCGTCATCTCGAAGGCCAATCCCGGCATCCCAAGCCTCCCAGCCTCCGTGCTGTCCGTCTCACTCACGACCGTGGTGGCCATCCCGTTCCTGGCCGGATTTTCGATCCCCTATGCCGACCTGCCGATGCTGGCCGCGTTCGGCGTCGTCAACTCGGCCCTTGCCATCCTGTTGTTCATGATCGGTGCCAGGCATCTGCCTGCCATCCAGACGGCCCTGATCGGCGCGCTGGAAACGCCGCTTGCGCCATTCTGGGTCTGGCTGGCCTTTGGCATTGCCCCTGGTCTTCTGACGATGGTCGGCGCGGCCATCGTTGTCGGCGCTGTCGTGTGGTATATCGTCCAGGACACCCGACCGGCGGGCCATTGAGCCGAACTCTTCTTCAGCAAGGCGTTTCAGCCAGGATCGGAGACCATGAAAAGCCCGACACCGCCCCCTATCCTCGGGAACAGCCCCCTCCGGCAGGCGCATCAATGACCAGTCTCGTCCAGGGCATGATGTCCCGCGACTTCCCTTGTGACCGTTCGGCCAGCGACCGGCTCCGGCTGTGCGGCGTGTCGCAAGTTTCAGGCCCTTGTCGGGCCGATCCTGTCACCCCGCGAAAGCTGCCCCTGTGATCCTTCCCGGCAAGATCACCCGCCTGACAATCCTTGACCTTGGCCTGTTCGAAGTCCGGGGCGGGGAACGTCTGATCGGCATCCCGGCCTACCTTCTGGAAACCGACGCGGGCCAGCGCATCCTGTTCGACACCGGCTTTCCGCCCGCCTATGCCGCCGATCCTGCGATTGCCGACCATGACAGGCTTGGCGGTTTTGGCCGCCTTCTGGACTTCAGCCCGCGTCAAACCGCGACCGGCGCGCTGGCCTTGCTGAACCTTGCACCGAAAGACATCAACCTTGTCATCCTGTCCCATGGCCACATCGACCATGTCGGATCGCTCCCAGTGTTCGCCCACGCCCCGATCGTGATGACACGGGCCGAGCGCAGCGACCCCCGGCCCCGCTATTTCGGCACCGCCCGGCCGATGGACTGGCCCGATGCCGCCTATACCCTGATCGACACCGACACCCGGGTCTGTCACGGCCTGACCCTGATCCCCACCCCCGGCCATACCCCCGGCCACCTGTCGGCGATCCTTGATCTGCCCGAAACCGGCCGCGTGATCCTTGCCGCCGACGCGATCAACCGCGCTTCGGAACCGGGTGAGGGCTTTGCCGACGCGCTCGACCCGGCTGCGGCGAAAGCTTCGGCTGACCGGCTGCTTGCCCTTGCGCCCGGGGGTCTGCTGATTTTCGGCCACGATCCGGCGCAATGGCCGACCTTGCGCAAGGCCCCGGCAACCTATGGCTGACAGGACCGCGCATCCGCGTGACAATCCCCGACGCCTCGCCTATACCGCGCGCAAATCCATTCCTGAAGGTTTCCGCGCATGACCACCCTCGTCTTCGGCCACAAATCCCCCGACACCGACGCCACCCTGTCCGCCATCATCTGGGCCTGGTACCTGACCAACCGCCGTGGCGGCGATGCCGAGCCGCGCCTTCTGGGCGAGCCGAACACCGAAGCCGCCTTCCTGCTGCAGCACTGGGGTTTCGCCAAGCCGCAGATCATCGCGGATGTGGAGGCCGGGCAGAACGTTGTGATCGTGGACACCAACAACCCGGCCGAACTGCCCCCGTCGATCAACGATCCCGTCGCCCTGTGAGAGCATCGCCTGGCCCACCAGCGCCACCGCCGACAGGCCACTGGGCACCAGCACGCACTGCAGGCCGCCTTCCAGCGTGGCGATACGCTCTTCCAGCAAGAAGGTTGTTGGCGTGCCATGCAGGCCGCATGACCGCGCCGTCGCCGAAAAGCTGGCCGCCGACCTTGGCGTGTCGATCCCCGAGCTTGCGGCGAAGATGTTCGAGGCGAAGTCTGACGTTTCCACCTTTTCCGACGCTGAACTTCTGCGGATGGACAGCAAGGAATACACCGTCGCGGGCAAGGAACTGCGCGTCTCGGTGCTGGAAACGACCGCGCCAAAGGTCATCCTTGACCGCAAGGCCAGCCTGATGCGGTCAATGGTCGACGTCGCGAAAGAGGATGGGGCCGATCAGGTTCTCCTTTTTGTCATCGACATCCTGCGCGAAGAGGCGACGCTGCTTGTCCCGAACGACCTTGTGAAGCAGTTGGCCGAAGCCTCGTTCGGTGCCAAGGTCACAGGCGACACCGTTGTTCTGCCGGGACTCATGAGCCGCAAGAAGCAGATCATCCCGGCGCTGAAACTTTAGGTCCGAAGGCTGGCGTCGGACCAGGATGCCAGACGCCCGTCAGACGCTTGACCTTTCGTTCACCCGGCCGCTGCGACCAGCCAGAAAGGCGCCACGAATGACCGAAATCATCCGCTCTCTTGCCGACCTTTCCGGCCGTTACGATGCCGTATTCTGCGATCTCTGGGGTTGCCTGCACGACGGAAAGGCTGCCTTTCCTGCTGCGGTGGCGGCCCTGCAAACGTTCCGCAAGGCGGGCGGCAAGGTTGTGCTTCTGACCAATGCACCACGCCCGAAAGCCAGCGTTGTCAAACAGTTGCAAAAGCTGGGCATTCCTCGTGATGCCTGGGACATCATCGTCACCTCGGGGGATGCGGCGCAGATGGGGATGCTGTCGGGCGCTGTCGGCCAGATGGTCCATCACATCGGCGCCCCGAAGGATGAAGAATTCTTCACCGAATTCGCCGAGGATCTGCGCGATTACGCCCTGACCCAGCCGGTGATCCACCGGGTTTCCATGCAAGAGGCCCAAGGCATCATCTGCACCGGGCTGCGTGACGACCTGACGGAAACGCCCGACGACTACCGGGCAGAACTGCTGATGGCCAAGACCCTTGACCTGCCGATGCTTTGCGCGAACCCGGATATCGTGGTCGATCTGGGCGACAGGCGGCTTTACTGCGCCGGGGCCCTGGCGCAAGCCTATGAGGCGATGGGCGGAACCACACTATACTTCGGCAAACCCCACCCCCCGATCTACGACCTCGCCCGCCGCCGTCTGGGCGAGGCTGGTGCCCTCTCCGATCCGCAGATCCTGTGCATCGGCGACGGGATTCTTACCGACATTCAGGGGGGGATGGGCGAAGGTCTGGACACTCTCTTCATCACCGGAGGTCTTGAGGCCGAACAGTTCGGTCCGGATGTCGAGGCCCCTCAGCAAGCTTTGCTGGATGGTTGGTTGGCCAGAAAACAGCTTTCGACGACCTTTGCCATGGGACGCCTGCGCTGAAGGTCCTTGTAACTTTCGTGCATCAATCGACCTCTTGGTGAACATTTATTGCGCGACAGATTGCGCCGCAGTGCAGCACGGGCTAAGGTATCGGACCCCATGGAAGGGAATCGGTAACCATGCTGGACAACATGCCCCGCGGAACAATCTGCATCGAAGACATCGAGATCGGCATGTCCCGCCACCTGATGAAAACCGTAACCGACCGCGATATCGAGCTTTTTGCCGAGGTCTCGACCGATCGCAACCCTGTCCACCTTGATGAATCCTACGCCCAGGACACCATCTTCGCTGGCCGCATCGCGCACGGGATGTTGACTGCAGGCCTCATCTCTGCCGTCATCGGTGAGCAACTTCCCGGCCACGGCACGGTCTATCTTGGCCAATCCCTGCGCTTCATGGCCCCGGTCCGGCCGGGCGATACCGTCCGCGCCGAGGTTACCGTGACGGCAATAGACCACGCCAAACGCAGGGTGACCCTTGAAACCCAGGCCGCAGTCGGTAAAACGGTGGTCTTGAAGGGTGAGGCGCTGGTCTTGGCGCCCAGCCGCAAGTTCGACTGACGTATCACGGACGGGCCGGCGCCCGAAAAGGGCAGGATGCTGCAGCATTTTCAATGGCATGGGCTTGACCCGTCCTCCCGCGGTACCTCGGTCGCCATGGGAAATTTCGACGGAATCCACCGTGGCCATCAGTCCGTGATCGACCTTGCCCGTGGCCCTGCGCCCTTGGGAATCGTGACCTTCGAACCCCATCCCCGCCAGTATTTTGCGCCCGAGACCCCGCCGTTCCGACTGATGAACGCCGAAGCCCGCGCCAACCGCCTTGCCCGGCTTGGTGTGCAGCACCTGTTCCAGCTGCCCTTTGATGCCGACCTCGCCGGCCTCTCGCCCGACGATTTCGTGGCCCGGGTCCTGCAGGATGGCCTTGGCATCGCGCACGTCGTGGTGGGGGCCGACTTCTGCTTTGGCAAAGGTCGTACCGGACGGGCCGCTGATCTTGCAAGACTTTGTGACGCAAAGGCTATCCGCTGCACCATTGCCCCCCTTGTCACCGAGGGTGGTGCCGAAATCTCGTCCACCCAGATCCGCAAGTCACTTACCGATGGTCGCCCCCGCGACGCCGCCGCCATGCTGGGCCACTGGCACCGGATCGAAGGCAAGGTCCTGCACGGCGAAAAGCGCGGACGCGAACTTGGCTATCCCACCGCGAACATGTCGGTCGATGGCCTGCATCTGCCCCGGCTTGGGGTCTATGCGGTCCTTGTCGACATCCTGACCGGCCCGCAGCAAGGCACCTACCATGGGGCGGCCAGCCTGGGCGTGCGACCGATGTTCGGGGAAAATCGGCCGAACCTTGAAACCTTTCTCCTTGATTTCAAGGGCGATCTTTACGGCCAGCACCTGTCCATCGCTATGGTCGAATACCTCCGACCCGAGTTGCGGTTCGACGGCCTGCCAGCCCTCATCACCCAGATGGACGCCGACTGCGCCCGCGCGCGCAGTGTCCTTGCGGCGCTCTGACGGTTGCAGGTCAGCCGCGACGATCCGGCGCATCCCCCAGGGCGAGAAGGAGCAGGATCGCCAGAAGCGGCGACCCGACCAGGCTGATGCAGACCCAGATGAATGCGCTTCGTCCCCGTGATCCCGCCATCTGCGCGGGCAGGATGATCGCAAGCCAGAACAGGAATACCAACCCGGCGAAGGCAAAAATCAACCCGAGTCCGTCTCCGCCCAAGATGCCGCCCTCCGGTCAAATGCAGGCCGTGTTGCCGCTCATGCATCTTGCGAGCCTACCAAGCGGTCCGGACATGCGGCAACCCCTTCCCTTTTCCGCCGCGCCACAGCACTTTGGAGCCATGGAAAAGCTGCGCCCCCGGTTCTGGGAAACCGTCCCCCTTGCCAAGATGACCCGCCCCGAATGGGAGGCGCTGTGCGACGGCTGCGGCAAGTGCTGCCTGAACAAGCTGGAATATGAAGATACCGGCGAAGTCGCCTATACCCGCGTCGCCTGCCGCCTGCTGGATGGCGACACCTGCCAGTGCATGGACTACCCCAACCGCAAGATGCACGTGCCGGAATGCGTGGTCCTGACGCCGAAGACGCTGCCAAGGATCGCCTACTGGATGCCCTCGACCTGCGCCTACAAGCTGCTGTTTCAGCGCAAGAAGCTTCCAGACTGGCACCCGCTGTTGACCGGCGATCCCGACAGCCCCCACAAGGCCGGCGAATCGGTGCGCGGGATCACGATTTCCGAAACCGCAGTCGATGAAGACGATTGGGACGATTACCTGATCGAGGAAACCCCCTGATGCGCTTTGCCTCTGACAACACCTCGGGGGCCGCGCCTGAAATCATGGCTGCCGTCTTGCGCGCGAACGAAGGCTACGCGCAGTCTTACGGCGCGGATGCCACGATGGCGCGCGTCACGGCGCTGGTGCGCGATCTTTTCGAGGCACCGGAGGCGGTGATCCACCTTGTTGCCACCGGGACCGCCGCAAATGCCCTGGCCATCGCCACCCATTGCCCACCCTGGGGTGCAGTCTTCTGCCACACCCACGCGCATATCGCCGAAGATGAATGCAACGCGCCGGAATTCTATTCCGGGGCCAAGCTGGTGCTGGTGCCCGGCGACCATGGCAAGATGACGCCTGCGACCCTCGGCGCTGCTTTGTCCCGCATCGGGGAAGGCGGGGTCCACGGCGTGCAGCGCGGGATGCTGTCCTTGACCAACGTGACCGAAGCGGGCTCGGTCTATTCGCCGGCCGAAATCGCCGCGCTTGCGGCACTGGCAAGGCGGTACGACTTGCCCTCCCATCTGGATGGCGCGCGGTTCGCAAACGCCCTTGTAGCCACCGGGGCAACCCCCGCCGAGATGACGTGGAAAGCGGGCATCGACGTGCTGTCGCTGGGCGGCACCAAGAACGGCTGTCTTGGGGTCGAAGGCGTGGTTCTTTTCAACCCCGAAAAGGCCTGGGAGTTCGAGCTGCGGCGAAAGCGGGGCGGGCACCTTTTCTCCAAGAACCGGTACCTCTCGGCGCAGATGGAGGCTTACCTGTCTGATGACCTTTGGCTGCGGCTGGCGACACAGGCCAACGCGATGGGACAGCGGCTTGCGCAAGGCCTGAAGGCCAAAGGTGCGACCGTCCCCGACGCGTCGGCCAACATGCTGTTCCCGGAATGGGCCTGCGGCACGCATGACAGGCTTGAAGCGGCAGGCGCGCAGTTCTATCGCTACCCTGCACCCGATGGCTGCGAACGGGCACGGCTTGTCACCAGCTGGT
>JAPLPF010000115.1 GCA_026400325.1 Rhodobacterales bacterium | reverse complement strand
GGGGAGGGGCTGGGGGTGGGGGGCTCCCCGGCCAACCCCCAGCCCTCGGCAGTGGCCTCGGGCGTTCGGGGCTGAAAACAGTCCAATGGACTGTTTTCGCGGGCCAAAGGCCCGCCGCCCCTCACCCCCGCATACCAATCTCGGTCAGCTTGGCACTCCGACGTTGCGCTGGTCACTCCCCATACGGCACCCAGACGGTCTTGACTTCGGTGGCCTGGGACAGGAATGCGCGCCCCTCGCCCTCAGTGCCCAGCCAGGCCCGCGCGCGGCCATGGTTGACCAAGGTGCGTTTCAGGTTCGCGGCGGCTTCACGCTCGATCAGGGCAGAGAGCGGGTGGGAGGAGAAGCTCCACACCGCATCCACGTCCATGTGACCGGCGAGGGATTTCGCAAGGTCCTCGGGCGGGCCGGTGACGATGTTGACGACCCCGGCAGGCAGGTCGGAGGTGTCCAGAACCTGATAGAAGTCGGTGGCCGACAAGGGCGCTGCCCCGGGGACGAGGATGCAGGTGTTGCCCATCGCGATGGCCGGGGCCATGAGCGAGATGAGGCCAAGGAGCGGGGCCTCGTCGGGGCAGAGGGCACCAATCACGCCGACGGGTTCGTTCATCGCAAGGGCTAGCCCACGGATCGGGACGGATTTGGCGGCGCCGTCATATTTGTCGGCCCAGGCGGCGTAGGTGAAGAGGCGCTGGATGCTTGCGTCGACCTCGGCTTGGCCGGGCTTGCCGGTGAGGTCTTGCAGTCTGGTGGCGAACTCGGTCGCGCGGGCCGAGAGGTTTTCGGCGATGAAGTAGAGGACCTGGGCGCGGTTGTAGGCGGTGGTTTTGGCCCAGGATTTGGCGGCGTGGGCGGCCTCGACGGCGTTGCGGATGTCCTTGCGGTTGCCGATCCCGACATGGCCGAGGAGTTTGCCTTTGGGGCTAAAGATCGGTTGCGAGTAGCCGCTGTCGGGGCGGGCCTGTTTGCCGCCGATGTAGATCTTGGCGGTGCGGTCGATTGTGTCGACTTGCGGCTTGCTGGGGGCGGCTGGGGTGGGGACGGGCTTCAGGGGGACGGGCTTCTGGCTGGGTTTGAGATAGGCCATCAGACCCTCCCACCCGCCCTCACGCCCGAAGCCGGACTCGCGGACGCCGCCGAAGCCTGCGGCGGCGTCGAAGAGGTTGGTGGCGTTGACCCAGACGACTCCGGCTTTCAGCTTGGGGGCGATGTCGAGGGCGAGGTTGATGTTCTCGGTCCACACCGTCGCGGCGAGGCCGTATCTGGTGTTGTTGGCAAGCTGGACGGCCTCTTCGGGCGTGCGGAAGGTCATGGCGACGAGGACGGGGCCGAAGATCTCTTCCTGCATCAGCGGGCTGGCGGTGCCGAGGCCGGTGATGAGGGTGGGCGGGTAGAAGCAGCCTTGCGGCATCGCGGTCCGGGCGACGTAGTGGTCGCCCTCGGGGTTTTCGCGGACGAGGCGGGTGATGGTGTCGAGCTGGACCCTATCGACGATGGCGCCGATGTCGATGGCCTTGTCGAGGGGGTCTCCGACCCGGAGCCCGTCCATCCGGTGTTTCAATTTGGCGTAGAAGCGGGGGGCGATGCCTTCCTGGACGAGCAGGCGGGAGCCGGCGCAGCAGACCTGGCCCTGGTTGAACCAGATGGCATCCACAAGGCCTTCGATGGCAGAGTCGAGGTCGGAGTCGTCGAAAACGATGTAGGGGGATTTGCCGCCAAGCTCCAGGGTGAGGGCTTTGCCGGTGCCTGCCGTGGCCTCGCGGATGCGTTTGCCGACGGAGGTGGAGCCGGTGAAGGCGATCTTGTCTACCGGACTATCGACCAGCGCGGCACCCGTTGTGCCGTCGCCGGTGACGATGTTGAGCACACCTTGGGGGAGGCCCGCCGCACGGCTGATTTCGGCGAGGAGGAGGGCGGTGAGGGGGGTGTAGTCGGCGGGTTTGAGGACGATGGTGTTCCCGGCGGCGAGGGCGGGGGCGACCTTCCAGGCGAGCATGAGGAGGGGGAAGTTCCAGGGGATGATCGCGCCGCAGACTCCCAAGGGGGTCAGGTTGGGGTGCTCGGAGGGGAGGAGCTGGGCGAGGCCGGCGTGGTAGGAGAAGTGGCGGGCGACGAGGGGAATGTCAATGTCGCGCGACTCGCGGATGGGTTTGCCGTTGTCGAGGGTTTCCAGGACGGCGAGGAGGCGGGCGTGTTTCTGGGTCAGGCGGGCGAGGGCGTAGAGGTATTGCGCGCGCTTGTGGGCGGGGAGTTTGGCCCATTTGGGTTGCGCGCGGCGGGCGGCGGCGACGGCAAGCGCCACGTCGTCGGCGGTGCCTTGGGTCACTTGGGCCAAGGGTTTGCCGGTGGCGGGGTTGTGGGTCGTGAAGGTCTTACCCGGTGCGCTGAATGCGCCGTCGATGAAGTGGCCGAAGCTGCCGTTGTGACGGGCGATCCAGGCGAGGGCCTCGGAAGCGCTCTCGGGGGCGGGGCCGTAGGCCATGCTGTCGAAGATTTCCTTGATGGTCATGGGGTTCCCCAGAGATGCGCGGCGCTGGAAGGCTCGTCGATGACTTCGTCACTCCTCGCGGGCGCACCGACGAGAAGACGAAGTCGCACGAGCAGGAGGGTCTGGGGCATTGTCGGCCCATCGCGTGGGGGAGGCCGGCGGAGTAGTGGCCGGTGAGGTGGTGTTCAAGCTGGCGTTCGATGTCGCCAAGGAGGCTGGAGGCGCCGAAGCGGAAGAGGTCGGGTTGCAGCCAGGGGTGGCCGAGTTCGTCTTTCATGAGGGAGAGGTAGACGAGGGCGTCTTTCGCCTTGGCGATGCCGCCGGCGGGTTTGTAGCCGACCTTGAAGCCGGTCCGCGCCTCATAGTCGCGGATGGCGCGGATGGCGTTGACGCCTTCCTTGCCGGTGGAGGTCTTGATGAAATCGGCGCCGCCCATCATGCAGATGAGGCTGGCGCGGGCGACATTCCTCAGGGTGCCAAGCTCGCCGGTGGCGAGGATGGCCTTTACATGCGCCTCGCCACAGGCTTCGCGCATGTCGCGCATTTCGTCGTAGAGGGCCTGCCAGTTCTGCGTGAGGACGTGGCGGCGGGAGATGACGATGTCGATCTCTTTCGCGCCGGCGCGGACGCTTTCGCCGATTTCGGCGATGCGGAGTTTGTACGGGGAAAGGCCCGCCGGGAAGCCGGTGGAGACAGCGGCGACGGGGATGGAGGTGCCTTCCAGCGCGCGGACGGCGGTTTCGACCATCTCGTGATAGACGCAGACAGCGCCAGTGGTGAGGCCCTGCATCCCAAGCTTTTCCAGCGTCCTGGGCGCGACGGGCTGGCGGGCCTTGGCACACAGGCGCTGGACGCGGCCTTCGGTGTCGTCACCCGAAAGGGTCGTAAGGTCGATCAGGCTGATCGCCTTCAACAGCCAGGCGGCCTGATAGTCCTTCTTCACGCTGCGGCGGCCAGGAAGCGTGGCGGCGCGGCGCTCGATGGCCGAAGTGTCGGCCTGGACAGCGGCGACCCAGTCAAGGTCAAGCGCCATGCCGGGGTTTCGGGCATGTGTGACCTGGGGCAAAAGGCCGGTCGGGGCCGGGGCAAGCGTGTTCATGGCGTTTCCCCGCTTTGGTGCCGGACCCGGATGACGATGCCATGCGGGGGGCCTTCGGGCAAGGGCTTGGGCACCAATTTCCTGACCGAATGGTCAAATAATCAGGGATCGCTGCGTTCCTGCGCCAGGGTAGCCCAGGGCGTGCCGGTGCCCGGATCCGGAAGGTTCGGGTCTGCCTCGCCGCGCAGGATCAGCGTCTTGGCCAGAAACAGCGCCGAGATCGGGGCAGTGAGAAGAAGAAAGAGCACAATCAGCAGTTCCTGCCAGCTGATCTGGCCCTGCGGCAAAAGATCGAAGGCCGACACCACAAGCGCCGCCCCGACGCCGACGGTTGTGGCCTTGGTTGGCGCATGCAGGCGCTGCATCGGGCGGGGCAGCCGCAGAAGGCCATAGGACCCGATCAGGGCGAAAACACCTCCGCCGACCAGAATGGCCGACAGGAAAAGCTCGAAGCCAACGGAAAGCATCGCGGTCATTCGATGATGCTCCCACGCAGAAGGTATTTGCAGTAGGCGATCGTGCCTACGAAGCTGGTCAGTGCAAGAAGCACGGCTGCCTCAAGGTAAAGGGCACTGCCGCTTGATATCCCGTAAAGGACCACAAGGGCGATGGCGTTCACTGTCATCGTGTCCAGCACAAGGATGCGGTCGGTCAGGGTGGGCGCGGTGAAAAGCCGGATCAGGTTCAGCACCAGCGCCAGCGCTATGCAGGCGAACATGAAGAAAAGTGCAGGACCGAGGATCATTCGAAAATCCTTTTCAGACGGGATTCATAGCGGGTCTTGATGTCGTCGCGGACGGCAGCGGGGTCAGGGGCATGCAGCGCATGGACCAGAAGTGCGCGCCCACAGGCCGACATGTCGGCAGTCAGCGTGCCGGGGGTCATGGTGATGGTCCCTGCCAGAAGGCTGATCGCCTCGGGCGAGTGCAGGTCAAGCGGGATGGTGATCCAGTTCGACCTGATCTTGTCGCGCGGCATGAAAAGCACGATCCGCGCAACCTGGAAGTTTGCGACGATCACGTCCCACAGGACCAATACTGTGTAGGTTGCAAGCGAGAGCGGGCGCTTTACCATGGCGCGGTCGGGCCACCAAGCCGAGCTGATCAGCGGAATGGCGGTCGCCAGAAGGGTGGCCATGACCAGGCTGCCGATCTTCCAATGGTTGACCAGCAGGAACCACAGCACGACCAGCGTCATCGTCAGGTAAGGGTGCGGGAAAAGGCGCTTCAGCATGGCTTACCCCCCCTGCCCAAGGTGATTGGCCTGGATATAGGCCGTAGGGGCGTGCAGCGCCGCGGCCGTGTGCTGAAGCCAGCCGGTGATTGGCCCGGCCAGAACGGTCAGCACCACAAGGCCCGCGATCAGGCCGAAAGTGGCCGTGAAGGCAAGCCCCTCGGGCTGGGGCGCGTCCGGCTGAGGCGCGTCTGGCTGGGCCTCGACGGCGCTGGACTTCCAGAACAGGGTCGACCCTGCACGGGCAAAGCCAAGGATCATCAGGAAGGACGAGATCAGGACCACGCTCCAGATCAGGGGGGTCCCGGTCAACTGGGCTGGCGCGCGAAAGGCATCCAGCACCAGCAGCTTGCCGATGAAGCCGGACAGGGGCGGCATTCCGGCCATGGCAACGGCGGCGGCCAGATACAGCGACGCGATCAGGCCCGATTGCGCGATGGGCGGGGTGGTTTCCGTCAGCCGGGCATGGGCGCGGCGGCGGGTGACAAGGTCAGCCACCAGGAACATCAGCGCGGTGGCAAGGGTGGAATGCAGGATGTAGTACAGCGCCGCCACGGTGGTCTGCGGCGTGAAGGCGGCAATGGCGACGAAGGCCGTGCCCATCGACGCGATGCCACCAAAGGCCGCAAGGCGCGGCAGCGTGGTCGCCCCAAGGACGCCAATGGCACCAAGGGCCAGCGTCACCAATCCCGCAGGCAGGATCAGGTCGGACAGAAGCATGCCGGTGGCGGGCAGGTCGGTCGGGAACACCAGCGTGCCAAAGCGCAAGGTGGCATAGGCGCCGATCTTGGTCATCACCGCGAACATGGCAGCA
Organism: Rhodobacterales bacterium; assembly: GCA_026400325.1. Lineage (GTDB taxonomy): Bacteria > Pseudomonadota > Alphaproteobacteria > Rhodobacterales > Rhodobacteraceae > Tabrizicola. The sequence continues at coordinate 4,729 of JAPLPF010000115.1, read as the reverse complement.
ACGACCCCGGGGGCGTTGGCATAAGTACCCGGCAGCCAGAACTGCAGCGGCACCAAAGCGCCCTTGATGGCAAAGACCATCATCAGCATCACGGCCGCCACGCGGATCAGGGCGGCGTCGCCTTCGGGAAGGGTAGGCAGCTTGACCGCAAGGTCGGCCATGTTGAGCGTGCCGGTCACCCCATAAACCAGTGCCAGCGCAAACAGGAACAGCGACGAGCCGACAAGGTTGAAGGCAACATACTGGATGCCTGCCCGGGTGCGGGTCCCGCCTCCGGCATGGACCATAAGGCCATAGGAGGCGATCAGCAGCACCTCGAAGAACACGAAGAGGTTGAAGGCATCGCCGGTCAGACGCCCCGCCAATGCCCATCAACAGGAACTGCAGCAAAGGGTGAAAATGCGCGCCCTTCCGGTCCCAGCCTGACCCGATGGTGTAAAGCACCACCGCAAGCGCCAAAGCGGCCAAAAGCGCCACCATCAGCGCCGACAACCGATCAAGCACAAGGACAATGCCGAAGGGCGCGGGCCAGTTGCCAAGGAAATAGGCCTGCGGGCCGTGGACGGTGGCAGACCACAGCAGCGCGGTGGCAATGCCGCTCAGCACCAGGATCGACGCGACCGACGTGACCCGCTGCAACAGAAGATCACCCCGCATGGCAATGACCATGAAGCCCGCCACCATCGCGGGCAACACGACCGGGGCGATGATCCAGTGGCCCATCATGGCCGATCCTCTGGCCCGGAAGTGTCGTCGATGTTCACATGGTCATGCCCGGCCTCAAGATAGCCGCCGATGGCCATGATCATGATGACGGCGGTCATCCCGAACGAGATGACGATCGCGGTCAGGACCAGCGCTTGCGGCAATGGATCGGCGTAGACCGTCCCCATGCCGATGATCGGGGCGGCGTTCACCGCCAGACGGCCCGAGGCGAAGATGAAGATGTTCACCGCGTAGGACAGGAAGGTCAGCCCCAGGATGACCGGAAAGGTCCGCAGTCGCAGCATGAGGTAGATGCCCACTGCCGTCAGGATGCCGATGGCGATGGCGAGAAGGGCTTCCATCAGCGCGCCTCCTCCGGGGTGGGTTCGGTGTCGTAGGCACGGGTGTTGACGCCCTCTCCCGTCCGAAGCGACAGCCGCGACAGCGAGGCCAGCGCCAGAAGCACCGCACCAAGGACGCACAGGAACACGCCAAGATCAAAGATCGCGGCGGTTGCCAGCTCGAACTTTTCCAGCGGCCAGAGGATTACATACTCGTACCCCGAGGTCAGGAAGGGCAGCCCCATGAACCAGGCCCCGACCCCGGCAAGTGACGCGATCAGCACGCCCCAGCCGATCAGGACATGATGGTCGACGCGTTGGCGCGCATGGGTCCAACCATAGCCCGAAGCCATGTATTGCATGAGAAAGGCAATGGCGAAGACCAGCCCTGCAACAAAGCCGCCGCCGGGCATGTTGTGACCGCGCAGGTAGATGTAGACCCCGACCATCATCGCCATCGGCAAAAGCAGGCGGGTCGACACGACCAGCATCATCGGATGGCGGTCGCCTGCTTCGCGCGCGGGCTGGATCGCCGTCAGACGTCGGGTGACGGACGGGCTGCGAAGCAGAGTTTCCGACAGCGCGTAGATCACCAGCGCGGCAATGCCTAGAACGATGATCTCGCCAAAGGTGTCATAGCCACGAAAATCGACGATGATGGTGTTGACCGCGTTCGTCCCCCCTGCCCCGGGTTTCGACTGGGCCAGGTGGAAATGCGAGATCGGCTGAAAGGCCGGGGCCCGCGTCATCATCATCCAGGCAAGGACGCCGATTCCTGCACCCGCTATGCCTGCAACGGCAGCATCGAACAGGCGGCGCGGGGCGGTACTTTCAACAGGCGTGGCCTTGGGCAGAAAATTCAGCGCCAGCAGCATCAGAAGGATCGTCACCACCTCGACCGACAACTGGGTCAGGGCAAGGTCGGGGGCCGAGAAGTAGACAAACATCGGTGCGATCATCAGCCCGACGACCCCGGTCAGCACAAGCGCCAGGATCCTGTCACGGTGGTAGAACGGGGTGGCCAGGGCCGCAAGGACCACGACCGCCCAGACCACGGCCACGATCGGGTCAACCGGCAAAAGCACGCGGGTTCCCGGCACATGCACCCCGCTGGCGAAGGCCCAGGTCCCTGCCCCGGCAATGGCCAAGACCGCGACTGCGATGGCGCGGGAAAGCGAGCCGTTGTGGATCGTCGTGGTCAGCGCGCGGGCAAGGGCGGCCAGCGGCTCGATGATCCCGTCGAAAATACGCTTCGCCTCGGGACGCGGGGCGGCGTCCCAGATCGCCCTCAGGCGGGCAAAGCCGCCCAGCAGCATCAGGCCGCCGCCAAGTGCAGCAAGGGACATCCACAAAGCCACCGCCTCAACCCCGTGCCAGAGGGTGATCTTGACAGCTACCGGCGTGCCCGTCACCGCGCCCGCAGCCGCGTCGACCAGCCAGGCGGCCATGGTCATCGGGAACAGTCCGATGAGAACGACCAGCAGGACCAGCAATCCGGGGGCGCCCCACAGGCCGGGGCCGGGGTCGTGCGGTGGATGGGGGTAGTCATCGCGCACCGGCCCAAGAAAGCCGTGCGCGAGGAAGCGGAAACTGTAGGCCGCCGAGAACATCGCGCCAGCCGTGGCCAGAAGTCCCATGGCCCAGGGGGTCAGCCAGACAGTATGGGCGGCTTCTTCCAGCATCAGTTCCTTTGAAAGAAAACCGTTCAGGGGCGCGATGCCCGCCATCGACAACGACGCAAGGAAAGCGATGCCGAAAGTTACCGGCATCAACCGTCTCAGGCCGCCAAGACGGCGCAGATCGCGGGTGTGCGCCGCATGATCAACGATCCCGGCAGACATGAACAGCGCGGCCTTGAAGGTGGCGTGGTTGATGATGTGAAAGACTGCGGCAATCGCGGCCGCCTTGGTGCCAAAGCCCAGAAGCATCGTGATCAGTCCCAGGTGGCTGACCGTGGAAAAGGCCAAGAGCGCCTTCATGTCATCCTTGAAAAAGGCGATCTTGGCGGCCAGTACCATGGTGACAAGACCCGTGGTTGACACGATCCAGAACCATTCCGGCGTGCCCGCCAGCACTGGCCAAAGCCGCGCCAGAAGGAATAGCCCGGCCTTCACCATGGTTGCCGAGTGGAGGTAGGCCGACACCGGCGTCGGCGCCGCCATCGCGTGCGGCAGCCAGAAATGGAAGGGGAACTGCGCGGACTTCGTGAAGGCGCCGATCAGCACCAGGGCGAGGATGATCCCGTAGAGCGGCGACGCCCGCACCGCATCCCCCTGCGCGAGGATGCCGGACACCGAGTACGTGCCCGCCGCCTGGCCCAGCAGGATCATGCACGCGAGCAGCGCGAGCCCGCCGATCCCGGTCACGACGAGGGCCATCCGCGCGCCCTGCCGCCCCTCGGGCCGGTGGCTCCAGAAGCCGATCAGCAGGAACGAACTGAGGCTGGTGAGTTCCCAGAAGACGACGAGCAGCAGCACGTTGTCGCTGAGGACGACGCCCCCTGGAACAGCAGCAGGCAGCCGAAGAACCGCGCGGCGTCCTCGCCGGGCGCGAGATAGGCGCGGGCATAGGCGATGATCAGCAGGCCGATGCCCAGGATGATCCCGGCGAAAAAGAGCCCGAGCCCGTCGAGGAAGAACGCGGCGTCGAGGCCGATCGCCGGAACCCACTCCCAGGACGCGCCGACGCGCGCGCCGGCCGCCACCACGGGGGCCAGCGACAGAAGAAGCACGAAAGACGTTCCGCTGAAAACGGCCGCACATGACGCTGCAGCCGAGCGTTTCAAACCCAGAAGCCAAACAACGCTGCCCAGAAGGGGCAGAATAGTGATGATCAACAGGATCATGATTCGCATTACCTTCCGTCCGCACACGAAGAGGACGGGCCGGCGGCTTCAATCTAGAGACACGTTTCGGAAATTCAACGTCGAAATGCGATGCGTCGATGATCCGTCCCCGGCCAATCTCGCATCGCACGCGCGCATCGTCTTGCCGCCGCGCCGCTTGTCAGGCGGCGTCCCGCCCGGTACCGGTCCGGCAGAGCCGGAGGATCCCCGACCGTGACCAGCCCGACCACCCTGCCCCTGAAGGGCCTCCTCTTCGACAAGGACGGCACTCTGATCGACTTCGACCTCACCTGGGGCCCGGCGACCTACGAGGTGATGCGGGAGATGGCGGCAGGGGACGAGGCGGCGTTTCGCCTCCTCGCGGAGCTGAACCATTTCATCATCGAGGAGAAGCGCTTCCTGCGCACCTCGCCGCTCGTGGCGGGAACGTCGGCGAGCTACGGGCATCTTTGGGCGCGGGCGCTGGGGCGGGAGAACCACCCCGACCTGCACGCCGAGATGGACCGCCGCCTGCGCGAGTGGGGCCTGAAGTCGATGGCCCCCATCGGGGAGCCGCTTGCCGTGCTGGCGGAACTCGCCGCGGACGGCTACCGCCTCGGCATCGCGACCAACGACGCGGAAGCCTCGGCCCTGGTGCAGGCCGAGGCGATGGGCCTCGTCCCGCATCTCGATTTCGTGGCCGGCTACGACTCCGGCCATGGCGAGAAGCCCGAGCCCGGCATGGTGCTGGCCTTCGCCCGGACCATCGGCGCCGAGCCGCACGAGGTGGCGCTGATCGGCGACTCGACGCACGACCTGCACGCCGCCCGCGCCGCCGGGGCCGTCGCCATCGCCGTGC
>JAPLPF010000071.1 GCA_026400325.1 Rhodobacterales bacterium | reverse complement strand
CTGGCCAAAGCCGACCCGAAGGTTGCAGCCTTCTGCGAAGAGTGCCGCAAGGGCGGGACCAGCGAGGCGGCTATTGAGACGGCTGAAAAGCTGGGGTTCGACACCGGGCTGACCGTGCGCCACCCGATCTACCCGGAAAAGACTCTGGCAGTCTGGATCGGCAACTTCGTGTTGATGGAATACGGTACGGGCGCAATCTACTGCTGCCCCGGCCACGACCAGCGCGACCTTGATTTTGCCCGGAAATATGGGCTGCCGGTGGTCAACGCCTTCCACATGCCGGGCGAGACGAACGATATCGGGTCCGAGGCTTTGGTGCCAGCCAAGGACGTGACCGTCGCCTATGACAGCCACTTCACCGGCATCACCCAGTCCACCGCCTACGATGCCATCGAGACCTCGATCGACTGGATGGAGGCGCGAGGGCTGGGCAAGGGGCAGGTCAAGTTCCGCCTGCGCGACTGGGGGGTCTCCCGCCAGCGCTATTGGGGCTGCCCGATTCCGGTGATCCACTGCGCTGCGTGTGGCGTGGTGCCGGAAGACAAGAAGAACCTGCCCATCGAGCTGCCCTATGACGTCAGCTTCGACATTCCCGGCAATCCCTTGGACCGGCATCCGACCTGGCGCGACTGCACCTGCCCGAAATGCGGGGCCAAGGCCCGGCGCGAGACGGACACGATGGACACCTTCGTGGATTCGTCCTGGTACTACGCCCGCTTCACCGCCCCGCGTGCGACCACGCCGACGGTGATGGAGGACGCCGCCTACTGGATGAACGTCGACCAGTATATCGGCGGGGTGGAGCATGCGATCCTGCACCTTCTGTACAGCCGCTTCTTCGCCCGGGCGATGATGAAGACCGGCCATTTGCCTGCATTGGCAATCGAGCCGTTCAATGCCTTGTTCACCCAAGGCATGGTGACGCACGAGATCTACATGACCCGGGACGCGCAGGGCCGTCCGGTCTATCACCTGCCCGAGGACGTGACCTCGTTCAACGTGGCAGACCGCAGGATCGTGGCGCGCGGGAATGTGCCGCCTCCTTTGGACATGATCGACGATGTCGACGCATTTATCCGCGCTCTGAGTGACGAGGGGCTGCTGGTTGAAGTCGTCCCTTCAGCCAAGATGTCCAAGTCCAAGAAGAATGTCGTCGATCCGATGAACATCATCGCATCCTTCGGGGCCGACACCGCACGCTGGTTTGTGCTGTCGGACTCTCCGCCCGAACGGGATGTGGAATGGACGGCTTCGGGTGCCGAGGCCGCGTTCAAGCATCTGTCCCGCGTCTGGGGCTTGTGTTCCCGCATCGGCGACATGCCCACCGACCACAAGGGCGAGGGTGATGCCGATCTGGCCCGCGCCACCGCCCGCGCCATCGACGAGGTGACGCGCGGGATCGAGGGATTTGCCTTCAACAAGGCCATCGCCGCCCTTTATGCCTTCACCAACACACTGGCCAGGGCCAACGCCTCTGCCCCGATGATGAAGGAAGCCATCCGGACGCTGGCGCAACTGATGTCTCCGATGACCCCGCATATCGCGGAATCGATCTGGACGTTTCATGGCGGTGCCGGGCTTTGCGCCCAGGCCCCCTGGCCCAAGGCCGACGCAGGCCTTCTGATCGACGACACGGTGACCTTGCCGATCCAGATCAACGGCAAGCGGCGGGCGGAAATCAGCGTGCCGAAGGACATGGCAGCCAGCGAGATTGAAAAGCTGGCGCTGGCGGATGAGGATGTGGTCAGGTTCCTTGCCGGGCAACCGGTGAAGAAGATCATCGTCATCCCGGGGCGCATCATCAATGTCGTCGTATAGGCAAAGCCTTCCTGCAGCAGGGGGCCCCTCCACCCCATCCCTTCCCCGTCAAGGGGACAGGGTGCCTGTCGCGGCTGGCATTGAACAAAGCGCCGCAGACACAGCGCCTCCCTCCCCGGCCGTGGGGAAGGGATGGGGTGGGGAGGGGCAGACCCGTGGGGTGGCACTGACCCGCCGCCTGATGATCCTCGCCCCTCTTGCGCTTGCTGCCTGCGGCTTTACCCCGGCCTTTGCCCCGGGCGGCGCCGCGACCGGTCTTCTGGGCACGATCTGGGTGCAGGATCCGACCGACCGCAACGGCTTTGATCTGGTCGAACGGCTGGAAGAACGCCTCGGCAGGCCCGAGGACATTCGCTATGATCTGACGTTCACCATCACGACCGAGGCTTTGGGCGTTGGCATCACAACGGACAACCGCATCACCCGCTTCAACCTGAAGGGGGTGGTCGACTACACCCTGACCGAACGCGCCAGCGGGGTGCGCGTGGCTGGCGGCCGTGTGCAAAGCTTCACCTCGTATTCCGCGACCGGATCGACTGTCGCGGGGCTTGCTGCCGAAGAAGATGCGGCAACGCGGCTGATGCGGCTTCTTGCCGATCAGATCGTCGCGCGGCTGATTGCTGCAACGGCTGGCCAGCCATGATCCTGCCATGATCATCAAGGGGGTCGAGGCTGCCCGCTACTGCGCGAAACCCGATCCATCCCGCGCGGGCCTTCTGATCTTTGGCGCCGACCCGATGCGTGTGGCGCTGAAACGCCAAGAGGCGATCGCCGCCCTGATCGGCCCGGAGGGTGAGGCAGAGATGCGCCTGACCCGCATGTCCGCGGCTGATCTGCGCCGTGACGGCAGTCTGCTGCGCGACGCGATCAAGGCTGTCGGCTTCTTTCCCGGCCCCCGCGTGGCCTTTGTCGAGGACGCGACCGATGGTCTGGCGGACCCGATGGCCGCCGCACTGGCCGACTGGAAGCCGGGCGATGCCGTGATCGTTGTTGCGGGTGGAAACCTTACCGGCAAGTCCGCGCTCAAGACGTTGTTCGACAAGCACCCGGCCGCCGTCTCGATCGGCCTTTACGACGATCCGCCCAGCCGCGAAGAGATCGAGGCCGCGCTGAAGGCGGCCGGACTGCAGAACATCGACCGCGAGGCGATGACGGATCTCACCACCCTTGCCCGCGCGCTGGACCCCGGCGATTTTCGCCAGACGCTGGAAAAGATCGCGCTGTACAAATGGGGCGACGCCTCGTCGCTTACACCAAAAGACGTCGCCGCCATGGCGCCCGCCACGATCGAGGCAGAGGTCGACGACCTGATCGACGCCGTGGCCGAGGCCCGTGCGACTGCCATCGGTCCTCTGTTCCGGCGTCTGGAAGGGCAGGGCGTCCAACCAGTGACGATCTGCATCGGCGCGCTACGCCACTTTCGCATCCTGCATGCGGCGGCTGCCGACCCCGCCGGTCCGGCCGCGGGCATCCAGAAATCCCGCGTCAACTTCAAGCAGAAGGACGCGATGGGCCGGCAGGCCGGACAATGGGGCATGCGCACGCTTGAACAGGCAATTGCCATTTTGCTTGAGACGGACCTGACCCTGCGGTCTGCCAGCCGTGCGCCCGGCATGGCCTTGATGGAACGCGCCCTGATCCGCATCGCGATGACACGGCGATAGCCATGCTTTCGGGGAAAGCATCACTCTCGGGCTTTCCGTGTTTGCGTGGGTCACGCCCGCCTGATGCTGCCGGACAACGGCACGGCCGCTGCGAGGGTATTGGAAATCGTGCCGTATTTCAGGATGTTGCGGTGTAGAAGATCAAGCCGCTGGTCACTTTCACCGGTCGACACGATAATCTCGTATCTTATCGAGATCAGCTTTGGCGGGGCATCCTGCCGCTCGGCTTCCAGCCGCAGATTGATCCCGTCGAACTGGAACTTCAACGTCGGGGCCACCCGTTCTGCCCCCTTGATCATGCAGGCAGCCAGCGACGCCAGCAACAACTCCACCGGGTTCATCGCCCCGGAGCGCCCGCCAAGGTCTGTTCCCAGCGCCACTTCGGCCCCGTGCGCGATGGCCAGACTGCCGAATTCATTTACCCGCCGCGCATTTACCTCGTACCGCATCTGCACCACCTTGTTGCCTGGCCATATTGACAGGCTGGCCCTGCGCTGAACAATACCGTCCAAGCCGGAGCGCCGCCTTGACCCAAAGCAAAGCCGACCCAACCCTGATGCAGACGTTCCTGACGCCTCTGGTTCGGCTGGCCAGTCGCCAGCCCGAGATCGAGGCGCTTGTCTTCTGGGGCGGGCCGACCGGCTGGAGCGCGACTCCCGCTGAAGAAATCGAGTCCGAAGAGATTGTGTTTTACGCCGAGGGGCTTTTGCAGGACGGCTTTCATCTGGCCTGGACCGTGGCGGCGCTGTCGGCCAGCCCCACGATCGCGGACCATGTCCGTCTGCAGGTCTGGCAGGATGACGACCCACCGCCTGCCGACCTTCCTGCAGGCTGGGTCGCGCTGGACTCTGCCCGGTGGACCGCAAGATAGCGGACTGACGGATACTTTCTGCCGCGGCGGTGTCGCCCACTGCGATCCGCCCCCCCCTTCCGCTCACGGGCGCATGTCCAGCATTCCCGAAACTGCCCGTCCCCACGTTGCGCCAGCAGCGAAAGCCATTGGTCGGCATGTTCGGCTCTGCGTTTGTCCCGGGACGTTGTGCGGGAACAACGACTCATTCCGCCCCTGAAGCCAGTGTCCGGGTAGCGAACGGATCAGCAAAGGAGATCATCATGTTCACCCGTCGTGCGGCGCTTATGGGGGCTGCCTTCGTCGCCGCAGTGCCCTATGTGATCAAGTCCGCAAAGGCCGAAGAGACAGCAGCCAACGCCGGCGCGGCTCCGGTTGATCTTTCGGCACTGACCCGGCGCAAGGTCAAGCTGGTTGCCCCGCCCTTCGTGCATGAGCACGAGCATGTCGCGACGTCCGGCCCCGAGATCGTCGAATTCGAGATGAAGATCGTCGAAAAGGAAATCCAGGTCGACGAGGATGCCTGGTTGCAGGCCTTTACCTACAACGGCTCTGTCCCCGGTCCGATGCTGGTTGTGCATCAGGGGGACTATGTCGAGCTGACGCTGTTCAACCCTCCGGAAAACATGCTGCAGCACAACATCGACTTTCACGCCGCAACCGGCGCTTTGGGCGGCGGGGCGCTGACGCTGATCAACCCCGGCGAAAAGACGGTGCTGCGGTTCAAGGCGACGCGACCGGGGGTGTTTGTCTATCACTGCGCGCCGGGCGGTCCGATGATCCCTTGGCATGTGGTGTCGGGCATGTCCGGCTGCATCATGGTGCTGCCGCGTGACGGGTTGAAGAACCATCTGGGCGAGCCGGTCAGCTATGACCGCGTCTACTATGTCGGCGAGAACGACTTCTATATCCCCAAGGGCGAGGATGGGGCCTACATGCGCTTTGCCGATGCCGGGGAAAGCTATGCTGATACGCTGGAGGTGATGAACGGTCTGATCCCGTCGCATGTGGTGTTCAACGGCAAGGTGGGTGCGCTGACCGGTGACAATGCCCTGACCGCCGCTCAGGGCGAAACGGTGCTTTTTGTCCACAGCCAGGCCAACCGCGACAGCCGCCCGCACCTGATTGGCGGGCATGGCGATCTTGTCTGGGAGCAGGGCAAGTTCAACAACCTGCCTGCCCGCGATCTGGAGACATGGTTCATCCGGGGCGGTTCTGCAGGGGCGGCGCTGTACACGTTCCTGCAACCGGGCGTTTATGCCTATGTGAACCACAACCTGATCGAGGCGGTGAACAAGGGGGCCACGGCGCATGTGGTGGTCACTGGCGACTGGAACAACGATCTGATGGAACAGGTCGTGGCCCCGGTTGAATACGATGTCGCAAGCGAGGGGCGCACCGCCCTGCCGTAAGGCGCTGTTTCATCACCTTCACGGCAGCCCTTCGCCCGGCTGCCGTTTCCATTCCGGGAAAGGCAACCATGCCAAAAGGTTCAACCTATATCGCCTTGGGCGTCGGTGCGGTCCTTGTCGCGGCGGGGGTTCTGTTTTGGGCCAAGGGGGCTGGTCCCGTGCCTTTGCCCGAAATGATCCGGCTGGAGGCCACGACGCAAAGCTACCGCCCGGCCGGCGAATTCCGACAGGGCACCCGCGTTGTCGATGCGCCGGTTGAAGTATTTGCCGCCCCCGCGATCGAGGTGATGGTCCACCATGTCAGCGAGGCCGACTATACGCGCTGTGTCGCGGACCAGGCCTGCCTTGCGTCCACGTCCAGTCAAAGCACCGATCTGCCGCAGACCAACGTCAGCTATCTGGACGCCACCGCCTATGCCCGTTGGCTGTCTGACCGCACCGGGGCCGAATGGCGCCTGCCCACCGATGCCGAATGGCAGCGCATCGCAGGCGACCGCGCCCTGGATGACGCGTTTGACGCGGCTGCGAACGGCGATGACCCCTCGCGCCGCTGGATCGCGTCCTATCGGCGCGAGGTGGAACGGAGCGGCGAGGCCGACCTGAAGCCCCATCCCTTTGGCTATTTCGGGGTCAATGATGTCGGTGTGGCCGATGTCGCGGGCAATGTCTGGGAATGGACCGAAAGCTGCTTTCAGAACGGCACCGTGGCGGCGGACGGGTCGGTGATCGAAACCCGGTCCGACTATTGCGGCGTGCGCGCCGTGCAGGGCAAGCATCGCGGCTTTGTCATCGTCTTTGTCCGCGACGCCCGCTCGGGCGGCTGTGCTGCGGGTGTGCCGCCCGATTATCTGGGCTTTCGGCTGGTGCGCGACGCGTCCTGACCGAAGCAGCCCATGAAAAAGGGGCGGCCAGAACATCTGGCCGCCCCATTTTTGCTGTTCGTCGGATCGCTTACTTCACGACCTGCGCAAACAGAGGCTCGAACCGGGCCTTCGCCTTGCCCTTTTGCACCACGGCCGCCGCTGCCTCGAGATTGACCGGTGCGCCGGCCTGGATCAGCGCCACCATGCCCATGGCATAGTGCGGGTTGCATTTGATGCCATAGACGCCCTCGGCCGTCAGGGTCAGGGTGAAATCCTTGCTCATCTCGCCTTTGAACGGCGCAACCCCGTCAGGCAGCATGCCTTCGATGGATTCCGCATTGTGCCCCTTGTCGGGCGAGACGAAATTGACGGTGTCACCCACAGCGGCCTTGATGAAGGCAGGCTCGAACACCATCGCGCCATCGGTGCCCTTGTTCAGCATCTTGACTTCAAAGGTTTCGGCATTGGCCGATGTGGCCAGAAGCAGGGCTGTCACTGCGGTGATGGTCAGTCTGGAAAACATCGCATATCCTTTCGGGATTGTCCGGGTCTGACGTCGTTCTAGGCCACCTGTCCCTGCGGCTCTTTGTGCTGCCACAACATGAAAGCCCGGCCCTTGCAGAAACTGGACGAAAGCCTGCTGCTCAACCTGCCGCCGTTCCGCAGGCTGACCCGTCCACAAATCCGCGAGATACTCGATGCCGCCCGGACCGCGCGTTATGACGCGGGCCAAAGCGTGTTTGCCGAAGGCGCGGACGTGGAGCGGTTCTTTCTGCTGCTGGACGGCCATATCCGCGTGCAGCGCACCACCCCGCAAGGTGAACAGATCATCCTTCTTCACATCGCCCCCGGCCAGTTGTTCGGCATCGGCGCGGCACTTGGGCACAAGACCTATCCTGCCACCGCGGTAGCGGCGGATGAGTGTGTGGTTCTGGCCTGGCCCAATCGGCTGTGGCCGGACTTCATCGCCCGCTATGACGGCTTTGCCACCCAGACCTATGCTTCGGTCGGAGGACGGCTGAACGACATGCACGCGGTGATCGTGGAAATGGCCACCAAACAGGTGGAACAACGCATCGCAAGCGCCCTCTTGCGCCTGATCACCCAGACCGGTCGCAAGGTTGAAAACGGGATCGAGATCGACTTTCCCATCACTCGGCAGAACATCTCGGACATGACCGGGTCCACCCTGCACACCGTCAGCCGCCTGCTCAGCGCCTGGGAAAAAGACGGCATCGTGGCCAGTGAGCGCAAGAAGATCACCGTCACCGCACCGCACCGGCTGGTCCTGCTTAGCGGGGCGGCGGGCTAGGGTCGGTGTGCGCCTTGCGACTATAGGCGACCGAGGAGGTCTGCAGAATCTCGCCCGTCGTCGTGAACAACAACCGAAACCGGCGCGCGGGCGCGTAGAAGGTGACACGGAAGCGGCCAGCGTCGTCGCCCTCGCCCTTTTCGACCGTGCGGGTGACGCTGCCTGCGCGCAGGGCGGCACGCAACGCCTCGGGGTCCATGTGCAGACCCTTGGCGACCAGGCCTGCGTCGATGTCGATCCCTTGCGCAGTGAAACTGATCGCGTCCAAGTCAGCCTGCCTTGAGGTCGGACCGTTCGGGCCCGGCGTTTTGCGTCGCGATGACCGCCGCATACTGCGCAACAAACGCGGAAAATCCTAGGGGTCACAAGCCCTCCGCCATCCAGACCATCGCCATCGCCGCCATCAGCAGGAATTGGCGGAGCCCGTAGCCGAACAGCGCGAGGCCGGACTGGGTGGGCCGTGAGATGTCAAGGACCCGAGGAATCCTTCCCCGGGGTTGCAGCAAAGGACCCTGCGGGTGAGCGAACAAGCGGCGGTCCCCCCTCAGGTCTGGTCCGCCGACAAGGCGGCACGCAGTTCGCGGCGAAACCCTTTCACGTCCAGTCCGTATTCAAGACAGGCGTCGATGACCGTATGAAAAGGTGTGATCGGGCAGCCGAAACACAGCATCCCATGTGCCATGAACACCGACGCTGTCCCGGGCCAGCGGTCGAACAGCATCTGCAGCGGCATGTCCGGGTTGTCGAAGTCGCGGGTGAACATGGGACCTCCTGCAAGGGAATGGTCGCGGGTTGGCAAAGCATCGGCCCGGCCTCAATCGGCGTCGTTGCGCTTGGACAACGTCAAAGGCCGCACACCGGTCCGGCACATGCGTGCCGGCGAAGTCAAGGAAAGCAAGGAAGACCAAGTTGCAACCATCGCGGTCGAGATCAGACAAATGAACGTTGCCAAGCCAACGCAAAACGGAGTGGCTGCGATGTCACCGAATGTCTATTGACGGGGAAGTGGTGGCGAGGGGGGGACTCGAACCCCCGACCCCGCGATTATGAGTCGCGTGCTCTAACCAGCTGAGCTACCTAGCCACTGGCGCGTGGGTTAAGGGCGCGGCCATTCGAGGTCAAGGGTGAATCGTCGGTTTCGGGCCGCTCGTGCCTGCCCGGGGCCCGTCGTTGCCGTGTGGCAGGCACCTTCCCGGCGATGAAGCCCGCTACCGCGCAACCCTTGGCCGCCCCGAGGCTGTCACCGTCACTGTGGCCTCGATGAACATGGTCCTGCCCTCGATCTCCACCTCCTTTGCCGCGCGGTCCACAACCAGCCGCAAGTCTACCGCCCCAGCCGCACGCGCGCGATCCGAAGCCTCGGCGACCAGGGCAGTCTCCAACGCCAGCAAGGCCGCCTCGGAGGTGGAAAATATCTCAAGCCCCGTTGCCAGATGTGCGACGAACCGGCCCTCGGCGGGCGCGGACACCAGGCCAGTGACCCGCTGGCTGACCTGACCTGCCACCGCGCCAATGGCATTGGCCACCCCGGCATGTTCGGGCAGGATCATCGGACAGCCCAGCCTTTTCCCGACCGCCCCATAGTAGGCCGGGGCCGAAGCGCCCAGCCCGATCACCGGCACGCCAAGCCGCAGGCTGATCTCGACCACGCCCCTGTGCTGCGCCAGGCCGACCTCGGCCAGTTGGTGCCTTGCCAAGGTTTCGGGCGGGGTTCCGGCAAAGGCCGGGTCTTCGCCGAACGCGGCCTCAAGCAGGCAATTGACGGTCTGTTGCGTCAGCTGGTCCACCACCGACTGCGCAAGCTCAACCGGTCCCGACGCAAAGCGTTCGCCCGCCCCGGTCCGCCGCCTGGCCAGAAGTCCAAGGGCCTTTTCCGCCGCCTCCCCGTCCCATGCATCAAGACGACCAAGGACATGGCTTGCGTCCGATGGCGTGACCCCCGACAGCATCACCAGCCCGCGCGCCACCAGCCGTTCCAGCGCCGCCACCTCAAGCCGCGAGGTCAGGGCGCCTGCCACCGGCATCGGTTGGTCGATCCGATCCAGCACCGCAATATCGCGCGCGGTAAGCCCGCCGCGCTGGCCGCCCATG
>JAPLPF010000034.1 GCA_026400325.1 Rhodobacterales bacterium | reverse complement strand
TGATGCGCCATGTCATCCTTCCCTCGGCCATGCCCGAAATCCTTACCTCGATGCGGATCGGCATCGGCTTTGGCTGGACCACGCTGGTCGCGGCGGAAATGGTCGCCGCCACCAAGGGTCTTGGCTACATGGTGCTGACCGCCAGCCAGTTCCTGCAGACCCCCGTCGTCATCCTTGGCATCTTCATCATCGCCATCATCGCCTTTGCCTTCGACATGCTGGTCAGGATGCTGGAACGCCGCCTCGTGCCCTGGAAGGGCAGAATGTGACCCAAGAGTAAAGCCATGATATATCTGAAGAAAGCTGCGAAAACCACTGAGGTGGAACATCAGGACGTGCGTGCCATTGTCGAGCGGATGCTGGCCGAGATCACCGAACGGGGCGAGGTGGCCGCGCAAGGTTTCGCCCGCGAGCTTGACAGGTGGGAGGGCGAGATCATCGTCTCGGACGCCACACGCCAGGCAGCGGCGGCGCAGGTGCCCGACAGGCTGAAAGCCGACATCCGCTTTGCCCACAACAACATCCGCCGCTTTGCCGAAGCACAGCGTGCCACGGTGACGGATTGCGAGATCGAGATCTTTCCTGGCCTGACGGCCGGGCAAAAGCAGATTCCGGTTTCGGCAGCGGGCTGCTATGTGCCGGGTGGGCGCTACAGCCATGTCGCCAGCGCGATCATGACGATCACCACGGCAAAGATGGCAGGTGTCCCGCATATCGCCGCCTGCTCACCGCCGCGCCCCGGCGTCGGGATTCCCCCGGCGATTCTGTTCGCGATGGATCTGTGTGGTGCCGATGTGATCCTGAACATGGGCGGGGTTCAGGGTGTGGCGGCAATGGCCAACGGCCTTTTCGGGCTGCCGAAGGCCGACATCCTTGTCGGCCCCGGCAACCAGTATGTGGCCGAGGCCAAGCGCATTCTTTACGGCCAGGTCGGCATCGACATGTTCGCGGGGCCAACCGACAGCATGGTGCTGGCCGACGCGACCGCCGACGCCGAGATGGTCGCCTGCGATCTGGTCGGACAGGCCGAACACGGCTACAACTCGCCGGTCTGGCTGGTCACATCCGACGCGACCCTTGCGCGCAAGGTCATGGCCCTTGTGCCTGCCCAGATTGCCGGTCTGCCACAGCCAAACCGCGACAGCGCCCTTGCCGCCTGGCGCGACCTTGCCGAGGTGATGCTGTGCGATGGCCCCGAGGAAATGGCTAGCGTGGCCGACAGGTATGCGCCCGAACATCTGCATGTGCAGGCGGCCGATCTGGACTGGTGGCTTGACCGGTTGCAATCCTATGGCTCGCTGTTCCTTGGCGAGGAAACCACGGTGGCCTTTGGCGACAAGACCTCGGGCCCGAACCATGTGCTGCCGACCTCGGGGGCGGCGCGCTATACCGGGGGGCTGTCGGTCCACAAGTTCATGAAGACGGTCACATGGCAGCGCGCCACGCGGGAAGCCGTGCGCCCGCTGGCCGAAGCGACGGCGCGCATATCGCGGCTTGAGGGCATGGAAGGGCATGCGCGCTCGGCCGATATCCGGCTTGCGAAGTTCTTCCCCGGCGAAGTGTTCGATCTGAGCGTTGCGGATGGCGTCCCCTGAACCTGTCACCGGACAGTGGCCCGCAGACGCAGGGCCTGATTGCAGGAAAAGCGGTTTGATCGTTCCCGCCGGGCTGCGCTCTCTCCATTCTGGCGCTGGCCGGAGGTCTTTGCTAGGCTGGATGCAGCAGGAAGTAGCGATGAGCTTGCAATGACCGGATCTCAGGCCAGCCCGACAAGCACCCTGATGCAGGACATACCTCCGGCGATGATTCATGTCCCCGGCGGAACCTTTGTCATGGGATCGGACCACCACTACCCCGAAGAGGCCCCGGCGCATCGGGTGACCGTTGATCCCTTCTGGATTGACGAGACGCCGGTCACCAATGCCCAGTTCCGCGCCTTCGTTGCCGCGACCGGACATGTGACTTTTGCCGAAATTGCCCCGAAGGCCGAGGATTATCCCGGCGCGAAACCCGAGATGCTCAAGCCCGGGTCATTGACCTTCAATCCGAAGAAGGGCCCCGTCGACATCCGGAACTTCTATACCTGGTGGGATTTCGCCTTTGGCGCGAACTGGCGGCGGCCCTATGGCAAGGGCAGCAGCAACCGCGATCTTGACGATCATCCTGTGGTGCATGTGGCCTATGTCGATGCCCTGGCCTATGCCCGCTGGGCCGGAAAGGATCTGCCGACCGAGGCGGAATGGGAATTCGCCGCCCGCGGTGGCCTTGAGGAACGTGAGTTTGCCTGGGGTGACGAGTTGACCCCGGGCGGCAGGCATATGGCCAACACCTGGCAAGGCCAGTTCCCGCGCGAAAACCTGAAAGAGGACGGGTATGACAGGACCTCGCCTGTCCGGGCCTTCCCGGCCAACGGCTATGGCATCTACGACATGATCGGGAACACCTGGGAATGGACGCAAGACTGGTACGTCGCCCGTCACCCCGCCAATGAAGCAAAGGCATGCTGCATTCCGAAGAACCCGCGCGGACCGGACGAAAGCCAAAGCCATGATCCAGCGCAACCGAAGGTGAAGATCCCGCGCAAGGTGCTGAAGGGCGGGTCGCATTTGTGCGCACCCAGCTATTGCCGCAGGTATCGCCCTGCCGCCCGCCACCCCGAGCCGGTGGATACCTCGACCAGCCATGTCGGCTTTCGCTGTGTAAGGCGGCCGGGCGTTCAGGCCGGGTGAAGGTGACAAGGCTCCTTGCGTTTCGGGGCTGACGCCTTTGGGCCCTTGCCCGTCGCTTTCCGCCTTGATCCCCGCCGCTTTCCGTCGCACACAGGCTGACGATGGTTCCCGGCCAAACCACGCGCGGCCGGGTGAAAAGGGAATACGGTGTGGTGTAGGCAACAGCCGCCAAATCCGTGACTGCCCCCGCAACTGTAAGCGGCGAGCGACCCCCGATGCCACTGGCCCCTGACCGATTGTTCGGCGGGCCGGGAAGGCGGGGCAAGCCCAGACCCGCGAGTCAGGAGACCTGCCATCGACGTCAGTAACCACCGGGCGGGGTGCCCCGGAAGGAGTATTCGATGTCAAAGTCCCAGCGTTGGCCCGTGGCCACGCCTGCCTGTTCCATGGCGCAAACCAAATCGCACCACGGCGGTGCCTTTGTCGTTGGCTGGTGTCCAAGTGCCATGTCCCTCTTGCTTTGCGACACCGAAGTCCATCCGCACCTTTGCGACACGACCCTTGCCCGCATCCCGGGCATGAAAGGTGTCGGCCTGACCGAGGCCGCCCAATGACCCCCGTGGTCGAACTGTCCGGCGTCTTCTGGGGACCGAAAGGCCAGCCCGACATCCTGCACGACCTCAGCCTTGTGGTTGCCGAGGGTGAGGTTCTGGCGATCTGTGGCGCGAACGGGGCGGGGAAATCGTCGCTTCTGCGGCTGCTCTATCGCCACCAGGCCCCGCGGAAGGGTTCCGTTCGCCTGATGGGCCGCGACATCTGGCTGATGAAGGCGCCAGAGGCCGCCCGGATCGTCGCTGCCGTGTTGCAGGAGCAACCGACCGACTTTGCCCTGACCGCCCGCCAGATCGTGGCGCTTGGCCGCTTGCCGCATCGCAAGGGCTTTGGCCCCGGCGCGAGGGACACTGCGGTTGTCGGTGCCGCCTTGCGCCGGATGGACCTGACCGCATTCGCCGACCGCGCCTTTGGCACACTGTCCGGGGGGGAACGCCAGCGCGTCATGGTCGCGCGCGCGCTGGCGCAGGAACCCCAGGTCATCGTGCTGGATGAACCGACCAACCACCTCGACATCCGCCACCAGCTGGAACTCCTCGCCCTTCTGCGCGGCCTTGGCCTGACGGTCATCGCCACGCTGCATGACCTGACCCTTGCCGCCGAATTCGCCGACCGGGTGATCATCCTGCATGAAGGCAGCATCGTCGCCGACGCCCCCCCGGATCAGGCCCTGTCCGAGGCGACCATCGCCCGCGCCTTCAACGTTACCGCAAGGGTCGATCGCACCGGATCCGCCCCGCGCTTCTCCTTTCAACTGCATGGACACTAAGATGAAATTTGCCTTCGCTGCCCTTCTCCTCTCCGCCGCCCCCGCGCTGGCCTTTCCGGTCACCGTGCAAAGCTGCGACCGTGAAGTGACCTTCGACGAAGCCCCCACCCGCGCCATCGCCAACGACGTAAACCTGATCGAGATGATGCTGGCCCTTGGCCTGCGCGACACCATGGTCGGCTATACCGGCGTTTCGGGCTGGAAGACGCTGGACGAAGGCCTGCGCGCCGGCATCGCCGAACTGCCCGAGCTTTCGGCCAAATACCCCACGCGTGAGGTGCTTGCAGGGGCCGAGCCGGATTTCTTCTTTGCCGGGTGGAACTATGGCATGAAGGTCGGTGGCGAGGTCACACCCGAAACGCTGGAACCGCTTGGCATCAAGACCTATGAGCTGACCGAAAGCTGCATCTTCGTCGGCCCCAAAGCCAAGGCCAGCATGGACGACATGTATGCCGACCTTCTGAACCTGGGCACGATCTTCGGCGTCTCGGCGAAGGCCGAAGCACTGGTGGCAGGCTACAAGGCCCGTCTGGCCGAGGTGACTGCAAGTGTTGACCGTGCCACCCCGCTTCGCGTCTTCGTCTATGACAGTGGCGAAGAAACCCCCTTCACCGCCGGGGCCTACGCCATGCCCACCGCCCTGATCGAGGCGGCAGGTGGCGTGAACATCATGTCCGACCTTGAAAAAAGCTGGGCTACCGTCGCGTGGGAGCCTGTGGTGGAACGCAACCCCGAGGTCATCGTGATCGTCAATTACGGCGACGTGACCGCCGACCAGAAAATCGCCTTCCTGAAGGGTAACCCGGCCTTCGCCAACATCGACGCCGTCAGGAATGACCGCTATGTCGTGCTGGACTATGTCGAGGCGACGCCCGGCCCCCGCAATATCAACGCAGTCGAAAAGCTGGTCGCCGGTTTCTGGGGGAAGTGATGGCTGACCATCGCTCATCGCACGGCTTCACCGTCGGGTGCTTGCGTCCCGGCCGAACCGTTGGTGAAAAGTGCTTGCCGTGCAGCGATGAGCGGCCTTCAAGGCGGCAGGCATGACCGAAACGCCCCTCGCCACATCCCTGACCCCGGCCTTGCGGCACGCGCGCCTGGCAGGTCTTGCGCTGTGCGGCGGCGGAGCGCTTGTCGCGGCCATCCTCATCGCCGTTTCCATCGGTGCTGTCGCGGTCCCGCTTTCCACCGTCTGGGGCATTCTGGCCAACCACCTCATGCCGGACCTTGTCACCCCCGACTGGACCCCGGGGCGCGAGAATATCGTCTGGGAGATCCGTTTTCCCCGCGCCCTTCTGGCGGCGCTGGTCGGCGCAGGGCTGGGGATCACCGGGGCTGCCCTGCAATCGGTGACAAGGAACCCCCTCGCCGATCCCCACCTCCTGGGCATCTCGTCGGGCGGGGCCTTCGGCGCCATCGCCGCGCTGCTGCACACCGGCCTTTTCCTTGGTCTGCTGACGGTCCCCCTCATGGCGTTCGGTGGGGCGCTTGTGGCCACTCTTCTGGTCCTTGGCGCCGCCCGCCTGACCGGGGCGACCAGTGCCGACCGCCTTGTCCTTGCCGGGGTTGCCATCAGCTTCATCATCATGGCCGGGGCCAACATCCTGATCTTCCTGGGTGATCCCAAGGCGACCCACACCGTCGTCTTCTGGATGCTGGGCGGGCTTGGCCTCGCGCAGTGGTCGCATCTGGTCTATCCCGCCATTGTCCTGCTTCCTGCCGGTCTCTGGCTCTGGGCGCAATCGGCGGCGCTTAACGCCATGAGTCTCGGGGATGAGACTGCAGCCTCGCTTGGCATTCCCGTTGCGCGCTTTCGGCTGTCGGTTTTCGTGGCCGGGGCGCTGATCACCGGCGTCATGGTTGCCTTTTCGGGTCTCATCGGCTTTGTCGGGCTGATGATGCCACACCTTGTCCGCCTGCTGGCGGGGGGCGACAATGCAAAGGTCCTGCCGCTTTCCGCCCTTTTTGGCGCAGTCTTCCTTGTCCTTGCCGACACGCTGGCCCGCGTCGTCATGGCGCCCGAAGATATGCCCATCGGCGTTGTCACCGGGCTGATCGGAGGGGTCTTCTTCCTCTGGCTGATGGCGCGGCGCGCATGATAAGGGCCGGCATGACCGCACGCATCATGATCCAGGGCGCAGGCTCGAATGTCGGCAAGTCGCTTCTGGTAGCGGGCCTGTGCCGGCATTTCACCCGGCAGGGGCTGATCGTCCGCCCGTTCAAGCCGCAGAACATGTCGAACAACGCGGCCGTCGCGGAAGGTGGAGAGATTGGCCGCGCGCAAGCCCTGCAAGCCCGCGCCTGCCGCATCGCCCCCCATGTCGACATGAACCCGGTCCTGCTCAAGCCGGAGTCGGAAACCGGCGCGCAGGTCATCGTGCAGGGCAAGCGCCTGACCACGGTCAAGGCCCGCGACTATGCTGCCCTGAAACCGCAGCTTTTGGCCCCTGTCCTTGACAGCTTTCGCCGCCTGAGCGCCGGGGCCGACCTTGTCATCGTCGAAGGGGCGGGCAGTCCGGCCGAGGTGAACCTGCGCCCGAATGACATTGCCAACATGGGCTTTGCCCGCGCCGCCGATGTGCCGGTTGTCCTGACCGGGGACATCGACCGTGGCGGTGTCATCGCGCAGTTGGTCGGCACTCAAGCCGTTCTCGACGCGCAGGATGCCGCCATGATCCAGGGCTTTCTCATCAACAAGTTTCGTGGCGACCCAAGCCTTTTCGACGATGGCTACCGTCTGATCGAACAGCGGACCGGCTGGCGGGGCCTGGGGGTCATCCCGTGGTTCCCCGATGCCCACCGACTTCCGGCCGAAGATGCAGCCGACCTTGGTGGCACGCGTGGCACGGGCGGCTTTCTTGTTGCAGTCCCCCACCTGAACCGCATCGCCAATTTCGACGATCTTGACCCGCTGGCGCAGGAACCCGGAGTCACGCTAAAGATCATCAAACCCGGCCAACCGCTTCCGGTCGAGGCCGACCTGATCATCCTTCCCGGATCGAAGGCCACCATCGCCGACCTTGCCCATTTTCGCGCGCAAGGCTGGGACATCGACCTTGCGGCCGCCTTGCGACGCGGCACCAGGGTGCTTGGCCTGTGTGGTGGCTACCAGATGCTGGGGCGCGAAATCTCGGACCCCGATGGCATCGAAGGCAAACCGGGTTCGGTTCCGGGACTTTGCCTTCTGGACGTGACGACCGTGATGACCCCGGACAAGCGCGTGACCGAGACGGAGGCGCTGCACCCGGCCACCGGAGCCCGGGTGAAAGGATACGAGATCCATCTCGGCCACACCGAGGGTCCGGACCGCAGGACCCCGTTCTTCACCGTGGACGGCCGACCAGAAGGCGCGATCCGTCCAGACGGCAGGGTCATGGGCAGCTATCTGCATGGAATGTTCACCGAGGACGAATTCCGCCGGTCGTTCCTGGCCGGACTTGGGGCCGGACTTGGGGCCGACCTTGGCGCGGAGCCCGGAATTTTCAGCTACTCTGCGTCGGTCGAGGCTACGCTGGACGCCTTGGCCGACCATCTGGAGGCCCATGTCGACTGCAACCGGTTGCTGGAAATCGCCCGGCGCTGACATGCGCCTTTCAGCTTTGCAACCTATGGTAATCTCAGTGACAAAGACGCCTCAGGCTGGCGGATTGACATCTGGACGGCCTGTTTCCAAGGGACGCGGAGTGGCAGGTGTGCTACGATACATTCACAAAGTTGCGACTCAAAACGTAACATGTCCTGCTTGGAGATGATCAAATGAACTCCAGATTTGCCATAGCCGCCTTTGCTGCGTGCCTGGCTCAATCCGCAACCGCGCAAGACGCTGGCCTTTACTTCGGTCTTGGCATCACCGCGCAGCATGCCACAACCAGCGCGCCCGGTTTTGGCAGTTACACGCCAACTGCAAATGACTTTGGTCTTGCGCTGACGGGGGGCTACCGTTTCGCGACAACCAGTACGCTTGCCTTCGGGGTCGAGGGCAACCTTGATCTGATGTCCGGCAAGCTCATGTCCGATGAGACCGACGCCTGCAGCAGCCGGGGGCCCACCTGGTGCGAACTGGATACGATGGTGCGGCTGCGGGGCACCCTGACGACCGACGTCGGCGGCGGTAACCTGATCACGGCCTCGGCTGGCGCCGTCATGGTCAATGGACGTGCAGAAGACGGTGACGGCGTCTACGTCGACGCGACGGGGTTCGGACCTTCGCTTGGCGTGGCCTGGGACCCTTCGGCCATCGACCTGCCGCTGCGGGTTGATCTGAACTATGAGTGGATCACCAGCGACGACGCTGACAACTACGAGCGTGATCTGGACATGGTCAGTCTGCGCCTGTCCTACATGTTCTGATCAGACGGAAGTGCCGGGACGGGACCCTTGCCCGCCCCGGCAGATGCCGCCTCAAAACAGACCGTCGCCGCCCTTTTCCTGTTCGATCGCCTCATCGGCGACCACGGCCACCGCCCCGCCCACCAGCAAGGGCGCACAGGCTGGCAGCACTAAGGCGGCAGCCATCAAGAACAGTCCCAGCGCAGGTTTCCGCATTGTCCATCTCCTTGTCCGGTTGATTGCCGTTCCTTGACGCCTGCGGTGATCTTCGCAAGTCGCCCGATGCCACGCGATCCAAGATCAGCATCGCCCGAAACGGGGCAGGTCAGAACTCTACGCCCTGCTGCGCCTTGATGCCAGCACGGAACGGGTGCTTGACCAGAGTCATTTCGGTGACCAGATCCGCTGCCTCGATCATCGCTTCGCCGGCATTCCGCCCGGTCAGGACCACATGGGTCAGTGGCGGCTTTTCCTCGGCAAGGAAGGCCAGAACCTCGGCTTCGTCCAGATACCCATAGCGCAGGGCGATGTTGATCTCGTCCAGCAGGACCATGCGGATGGCCGGGTCGCGGATCAGCTCCTTCGCCTTTTCCCACCCGGCCCTGGCCGCCGCGATGTCACGGGTCTTGTCCTGCGTTTCCCAGGTGAAACCTTCGCCCATCGCGTGAAATTGGCAAAGGTCGGCGAAATGCGTGGTCAGAAGCCGCCGCTCGCCAGTATCCCAGGCGCCCTTGATGAACTGCACCACCGCGCAGGGCATCTCATGGGCAACACAGCGCAGGATCATCCCGAAGCCGCTGGAAGACTTCCCCTTGCCCGCGCCAGTGTGGACGATGATCAAACCCTTCTCGCCCTCTTTCCCGGCCATGATCTTGTCGCGCGCGGCCTTCTTCTTGGCCATCTTCGAGGCGTGCTTGGCAAGGTCTTCGGCGTCCGGTGTCGCAATGGTCTCGGTCATGGTCGGTCGCGTCCTTGACAATAGGCAGCGCATCGCCACAGGTGGGCATGCGCTGGTTCCTGTTTATGACAGGCGAAGAGGGAATGCGACAGGGGTGTGAATCCCGATGCGCAGCCGCCCCCGCGACCGTGACCGGAGAGGTCCCGTTGCCACTGGCCGAAGGGTCGGGAAGGCGGGGGCCGTTGGGGAAACCCAGTATCCGCAAGCCGGGAGACCTGCCAGCGCGAAGGAAAAACCGGCGGACGGGGTGTTCCGCGACCGGGGGACAGGCGGGCAACCGCCCTCTCTGGCCCATCCCCGTTTCGCCCACTGGATAGGCTGCGATGGTCGCCACGCTTTACGTCTGCCTGACCTGCAAGGCCGGGGAACCCGTGCCCGAAGGCGATCAGCGCCCGGGGACGCGGCTGCACGCCGCACTCCTTGCCGCCGAAGCGCCCGCAGGCGTCCGCATCGTCGGGGTCGAGTGTCTGTCGGCCTGCAACACCGGCTGCGCCATCTCGCTTTCGCAGCCCGGCGGCTGGTCCTACGTCTACGGCCGCCTGACGCTTGACGATGTCCCGGCAATCCTGGAAGGCGCCGGGAGATACGCGGCCACGGCAGACGGCATTGTCCCCTGGCGTGACCGCCCGACCGTCTTTCGCAAGCAAAGCATCGCCCGCATCCCGCCGCAATTTCCCCCGCAAGAGGCCGCCGAATGACTGATCTGACGAAAATCCCCGTGACGGTGATCACCGGCTTTCTTGGCGCGGGCAAGACCACGCTGATCCGCCACCTGATGCAGAACCCGCAAGGCAAGCGCCTGGCGATCCTGGTCAACGAATTCGGCACCGTGGGCGTCGACGGCGACATCCTGAAATCCTGCGCCGATGAAAACTGCCCCGTCGAGAACATCGTGGAACTCGCCAACGGCTGCATCTGCTGCACCGTCGCCGACGATTTCATCCCGACGATCGAGGCCTTGATGGCCATGCCCGTCCGCCCCGACCACATCCTGATCGAGACCTCGGGCCTTGCCCTGCCGAAGCCGCTCTTGAAAGCCTTTGACTGGCCCGCGATCCGCAGCCGCATCACCGTCGATGGAGTGATCGCCCTCGCCGATGCCGAGGCCGTGGCGGCGGGTCGCTTCGCCCCCGATGTCGCCGCCGTCGACGCCCAACGCGCCGCAGACCCTTCGCTGGACCATGAAACCCCTCTCTCCGAGGTCTTCGAAGACCAGATCCTCTGCGCCGACCTGATCCTGCTGTCGAAAGCCGACCTCGCTGGCGAAGCGGGACTGCAAACCGCCCGCGACATCATCACCGCCGAGATGACGCGCAGCGTCCCGATGCTTGCCATGACCGACGGCGTGATCGACCCCCGGGTGATCCTTGGCCTTGCAGCCGCCGCCGAGGATGACCTTGCCGCCCGCCCCTCGCACCACGACGGACACGACGACCACGAGCATGACGATTTCGACAGCGTCGTCATCGACCTGCCCGAAGTGACCGACCCCGAGGCGCTTGCGGCCGCCATCGTCCGGCTGGCCGAGGACCAGAATATCCTGCGCGTGAAAGGCCATGTCGCTGTTGCGGGCAAGCCGATGCGGATGCTGGTGCAGGCCGTGGGTGCAAGGGTACGGATGCAGTTCGACAAGCCCTGGGGCACCGCGCCACGCCGATCGCAGCTTGTGATCATTGCAGAACATGACGACATCGACCTGGCGGCGATCCGCAAGGTTATGGGGGTCTGAGCCAGCATGGCCGCCCTTTCCATCATGGCATGGCAGGCACCTTCCCCCCTGTCCGTGGGGAAAGAAAGGCGCATTGCCGTCAGCGCCCTGCTTCGGGGCAGGACCTGACCCATGCATGTCGTCTTCCGCGAAAGCCACGGGCTTGAGGAAACGGAAACCCCGTTCGACCCGGGGCAGGACCCCGCCGATCTGGTGGTGCTGTCGTTCTCCGACAGTGACCTTGGCGCATTCATCGCGGGATATGAACGCGCGCAGCGGCTGGGCACCGTCCTGCCCAGCTTGCGGTTGGCCAACATCATCGCGCTGAAGCATCCCGTTTCAGTCGACACCTATGTCGAACGCACGCTTTCCGGCGCCAAAGCCGTCCTTGTCCGCCTGATCGGAGGTGAGGCATACTGGCCCTACGGCCTTGCCACCCTGCAGGACCTCGCGCGGCGCAAGGGCATGGCGCTGGCCGTTCTTCCCGCCGATGGTCGCCCCGACCCCCGGCTGGATGAGCTTTCCACACTCCCCGTGTCCACCCTGCGCCGCCTGCAGGCGCTGTGTGATGAAGGTGGCGCAGTGGCTGCACAGGCCGCGCTGGCCCAACTGGCGCTGGCGGCCGGAATCTACGCGGCGCCCGTGACCGGCGACAAGACCGTGCCGCAGATGGGGTTCTACGATCCCGACCGGGGCGTCATTCCGGCACCGGACGCCCCCCACCCCCATCCTCTCCCCGCAGACGGCGAGGGTGGGGCGTCCGCCGTGGCCCCCGCCGTGGCCCCCGTCCTCGTCACCTTCTACCGAAGCTACCTGACCGCCGGGGACACTGCGCCGGTTGACGCACTGATCCGGGCCCTTCGGTCCGAGGGGTTCGCCGCCTTTGGTGCCTTTGCCAGCAGTCTCAAGGCCCCGGGTGTGGCAGAGTGGCTTGCCTTGCATCTGACCGCCGCCCCCCCTGTCGCAGTGATCAACGCCACCGCCTTCTCGGCCCGGGCCGACGATGGCTCTACCCCGTTTGACGCGGCCGAATGCCCGGTCTTCCAGGTTGCGCTTTCCA
Organism: Rhodobacterales bacterium; assembly: GCA_026400325.1. Classification (GTDB taxonomy): domain Bacteria; phylum Pseudomonadota; class Alphaproteobacteria; order Rhodobacterales; family Rhodobacteraceae; genus Tabrizicola. The sequence continues at coordinate 11,998 of JAPLPF010000034.1, read as the reverse complement.
CCGCCCGCCGCCGTGACTGGGTGGCGTCGGACCGGGGCCTGTCGCCTGCCGACCTTGCCATGCATGTGGTCCTGCCCGAAGTTGACGGCCGCCTCTTTGCAGGGCTGATCAGCCACAAGTCCCCCGGCAATCGCCACCCTGACCTGCAGTTCTCGCGGTTTGCCCACCGCGCCGATGCCGAGCGGCTTTCCGGCGTGGTCGGCCGGGTGAAGCACTGGCATCGCCTGGCCATCACCCCCGCATCTGAACGTCAGCTGGCGGTGATCCTGTCCACCTACCCTGGCCGCGCCCATCAGATGGCCCATGCTGTCGGCCTTGACGCGCTGGCTTCGACAGAAACGCTGCTGACCGACCTTGCCGCCGCGGGCTACAGCATCGCCAAAGGTGCCCCGCTGCCCGAAGCCCTTGCCGGATCCCTTGCCTGGCCCGTCGCCGACTATGAGGCCGCCCTTGCCATGCTGCCGGGCCGCCTTCGTCAGGACCTCGGCATGGCCTGGGGCCTGCCCGACACAGACCCCGCCGTCCGCGACGGGGCGTTCCACTTTCCCGCCATCCGCCGGGGCAACATCCTTGGGCATCCACGCCCTTGTCCACATGGGCGCGCATGGCACGCTGGAATGGTTGCCCGGCAAATCCGTGGCGCTAAGCGGCACCTGCTGGCCCGAGGCGCTGATCGGCCCCACCCCGGTCATCTACCCTTTCATCGTCAACGACCCAGGCGAGGCCGCGCAAGCCAAGCGGCGGATCGGAGCGGTCACTCTTGGCCACCTGCCGCCGCCGATGGTGGCCAGCACCGTTCCGTCCGAACTTCTGCGCCTTGAACGCCTCCTTGACGAATACTCCACCGCCGACGGTCTCGACCCCGCCCGACGCACCCGCCTGATCGCCGCCATCCGCGACGAAGCGGCAGCCTCTGGTGTCGCCTCTGACCTGGGGCTGGCCGCCAACGCCACCCCCGCCGAGGCGATCACGAGGATCGACCGTTTCGTCTGTGACCTAAAGGAAAGCCAGTTCGGCCACGGGCTGCATATCTTTGGCCAGGGCGCGGGGGAGCGAGAGGGCCTGCTTGCCGCCCTGGGCGGCCGCAAGGTGGCGCCGGGGCCTGCGGGGTCGCCCAACCGGGGGCGCAGCGACGTGCTGCCCACGGGGCGCAACCTGTACTCGGTCGATCCCCGCGCCGTCCCGTCGCGCAACGCCCATGCCCAGGGCGTGAAGCTGGCGGAAGAACTGATCCGCCGTCACCTGCAGGATCACGGCGACTATCCGCGCGGGCTGGTCGTCGACCTCTGGGGCAGCGCCACCATGCGGACGGCGGGGGAAGAGTTCGCCATGGCCCTCCACCTTGCCGGCCTTGCACCCAGATGGGACGAAGGGTCGGCACGGGTCTCGGGCTTCGAGATCCTGCCGCTCGCCCTTCTGGGTCGCCCCAGGATCGACGTCACCCTGCGCGTCTCCGGCCTGTTCCGCGACGTCTTTCCCACCCTCGCCCAGCTTTTCGAAGCCGGGGCAAAGGCGCTTTCCGCCCGCGACGAAACGCCGGAAGACAACCCCTACTCTGCCCGTGCGGCGCGGGTCTTCGGCCCGAAACCCGGCCTTTACGGCCTGGGGATGGGCACTGCCGCCGACAGCTTCACCGACGAGGCGCGTGCCGCGGCGGGGGAAGCCTGGCTGACAGCGTCAAGCTGGGCTATCGGCACCGACGGCCAGTCGACCGAAGATCGCGCCGGACTGGAAACCCGTGTCCTCGCGGCCGATGCCTTCGTCCATGCCCAGGACCTGCCCGAAACGGATGTCCTCGTCGCCGCCGATTACGCCGCGCATGAGGCCGGTTTCGCGGCGGCGGTTGCGAAATTGGGCGGGCAAAGGCCCACCCTTTACCATCTTGACGCGACCCGTCCGGATACCCCACGCGCCCGCACCCTGACCGAAGAAATCGCCCGCGTCGTCCGTGCCCGCGCCGCCAATCCCGACTGGGCGAAGGGGATGATGAACCACGGCTACCGGGGCGGCGCGGAAATTGCGGCAACCCTCGACCACATGGCCGCTTTCGCCCATCTGGCACAGGTCGTGCCGCCGCATCTTTTCGACCTTTACCATGACGCCACGCTTGGGCGCGACGATGTGCGTGATTTCCTTGCGCGCGAGAATCCGGCCGCCCTTGCCGCTATGGAGGATCTTTTCCGGCGTCTCCGCGATGTCGGCCTCTGGCTTACCCGCCGCAACTCCATCGCCGCCGGGCTGGAGGGGGCGGCATGAACGGGGCGCTTTCCATTCACCTGTTCCCAAATATCCCCGCCGGAGGCAACGTCCAAGCCGGTTGCGCGCCCTTCGCGCGCAGAGGCGAGAAAAAAAGTGTGCGCGAAGCGCTCAATCTGAAAGCCGCCCCGACCCAAGGGCGCGCCACATGAGCGGGTTCGAGATCAAGGGGTGGTGCCCCGGCGCGCTCCGCCCGATGCTTTCCGGCGATGGCTGGCTTGTGCGCATCCGGCCCAGGGGAGGGCGGCTTACGGTCGGGCAGGCGTCGGGCATCGCAAGGGCCTCGCTTCACCACGGCAACGGGACGATAGACCTTTCCGCCCGGGCCAACCTGCAGCTGCGCGGGGTGCGGACCGGCGCGCATGAGGCCCTGGTCGTCGATATGCAACACCTCGGGTTGATCGACGAAAGCCCCGAGGCCGAGGCCGCGCGCAACATTGTTGTCTCGCCATTTGACAAGACCGGTGCGGGCGGGGTTGCTGACCTTCTCGGTGCCAGGCTTGCAACAGCTTCGCCGCTTCCGGGCAAGTTCGGCTTTGCCGTCGACATCGGGCCCAACCCGGTCCTGACCACAACGTCAGCCGATATCAGGCTTGAACGGGATGCGGGCGGAGGGCTGATCCTGCGCCCGGATGGCCACCCGCTTGGCAAGCCGGTCACCCCGCACACCGCAGTGTCCGAGGCGCTGGACCTTGCCGAATGGTTTCGCGTCTCGGGCGGCGTGACCGGGGGGCGCGGACGCATGGCCGCGCATCTGGCAAAGGGTGCCGTCCTGCCCCCTGGGTTCGACCGGGCACCCGCCCCTTCGTTGCCGTCCCCACGACCCGGCCCGTTGGACCAGGACTGGCTGGTTGGCTTCGCCTTCGGCCAGATCCCGGCCGAGACGCTTGCTGCCCTGGCCGCAACCCGGCGCGCGGTCCGGGTCACACCCTGGCGGATGCTGATCCTCGAAGGTCCCGGCAAGGTTCCCGACCTGCCGGGCGTCATCACCTCGCCGGACGATCCGCTGCTCGACGTCACCGCCTGCACCGGTGCCCCCGGGTGCCCGCAGGCGCTTGGCGAAACCCGGGCCCTTGCCCGCGACCTGGCCACCCGCCTGCCGCGCGGCGTTCAGCTTCATGTTTCGGGCTGCGCCAAGGGGTGCGCCCACCCGTCGCCGGCAGATTTGACCCTGACGGCCACGGGCAAGGGCTACGACCTGATCCGCAACGGCACCGCCGCTGACATGCCCAGCCTGACGGGCCTCGACGCCCGGGCGATCCAGGACAATCTGAAGGCCCTTCATGCCCCACACCTATGAATCCGACGGCGCTGCGATCTATCTGCGAAGCTTCGCCATGATCCGGGCCGAAGCCGATCTGGCACGCTTCACGCCCGAGGAAGAGATTGTCGCCGTCCGCATGATCCATGCGGCCGGGATGGTCGAGCTTGCGCCCTTCATCCACTTTTCCCCCGGCATGGCCCGTGTCGCACGCGCTGCGCTGGAGGATGGCGCGCCGATCCTTTGCGACGCCCGCATGGTCAGCGAGGGCGTGACACGGACCCGCCTGCCAAAGGGAAACGAGGTGATCTGCACGCTGCAGGATCCGCGTGTCGCAGACCTGGCCCGGCAGATGGGCAACACCCGCTCTGCAGCCGCGCTGGAACTTTGGCGGCCGTATCTTGCAGGTGCCATCGTTGCGATCGGCAACGCCCCCACGGCGCTGTTCCATCTGCTGAACATGCTGGAGGACCCTGCCTGCCCCAGACCCGCCGCGATCATCGGCTGCCCGGTGGGTTTCGTCGGGGCCGCAGAATCGAAGGATGCGCTGATGGTGGCCCCCCCCGCACCCTCGGTGATCGTGAAGGGCAGGTTGGGCGGCAGCGCCATCACCGTGGCCGCCGTAAACGCCCTTGCCAGCCGGAAGGAGTGACCATGGGCCGCATCATCTGCGCGGGCCTAGGGCCTGGCGACCCCGACCTGATGAGCCTGCGTGCCGCCCGCGCGGTCGGCGCGGCGCGGCATGTCGCCTATTTCCGCAAAGAGGGCCGCGCCGGTCAGGCGCGCCGCATTGTCGAAGGGCTGCTGCACCCGCAAGCCGTCGAATACCCGATGGAATATCCGGTGACGACCGAACTTCCCTTCGACAGCCCGGACTATACCCAGGCGCTCGCGCGGTTCTATGACCTTTGGGCCGACAGGCTGGCCCAGCTTGCCCGCGCCGAGGATGTGGTTGTCCTGTGCGAGGGGGATCCGTTCTTTTACGGCAGTTTCATGCATCTGCACTCCCGCCTGCAGGGACGTGCTCTGGTCGAGGTGATCCCCGGCATCACCGGCATGGCCGGCTGCTGGAACGCAACCGACACCCCGATCACCTGGGGTGATGACGTGCTGACCGTCCTAATGGGGACACTGCCCGAGGACGATCTTGCCCGCCACATGGCACAGGCCGACGCGCTTGTCGTGATGAAGACCGGTCGGAACCTGCCCCGCGTCCGCCGCGCGCTGGTGCGCGCCGGCAAGCTTGACCAGGCCTGGCTGGTCGAGCGCGGGACCATGCCGAACCAGCGTGTGGTGCGGCTGGCGGATGTGGATGCTGCCGACTGTCCGTATTTCGCGATCGTGCTGGTGCATGGCCACGGTCGACGTCCGGAGCTGCCCGAGTGACCGCCCCTGGCAAAGATGGTTGGCTTGCCGTCGTGGGGCTTGGACCCGGCGATGACCGGATGGTCACGCCCGAGGTCACCGACACTCTTGCGCAGGCAACCGATGTGGTGGGCTATATCCCCTATGTCGCCCGCGTCTTGCCGCGTGCGGGCCTGACCCTCCATCCGTCAGACAACCGCGTGGAACTTGACCGCGCCCGCGCCGCGCTGGACATGGCCGCCGAGGGCAGGCGGGTGGTCGTCGTCTCCTCCGGTGACCCTGGCGTTTTTGCGATGGCCTCCGCCATCTTCGAGGCACTTGAGGGCCGCGCGGATTGGCAGGCGCTGGATATCCGGATCCTGCCCGGCATAACCGCCATGCTTGCGGCGGCGGCTGCTGCCGGTGCGCCCCTCGGCCACGACTTCTGCTGCATCAACCTTTCCGACAACCTCAAGCCCTGGGAGGTGATCGAGACGCGCCTTCGCCACGCCGCCCGCGCCGATTTTGCGATGGCCTTTTACAACCCCCGCTCGGCCAGCCGACCCGGGGGGTTTGTGAAGGCCCTTGCGACCTTGCTTCAGGAATGCGGGCCGGACCGTCTGATCACTTTCGCCCGCGCGGTTTCATCGCCGGACGAGCAGATCCTGACTGTGGCGCTTGGCGATGCCACACCGGACATGGCCGACATGCGCACAGTGGTGATTGTCGGCAACTCTGCCACCCGCCGCGTCGGGCGCTGGGTCTATTCGCCAAGGAGTGCCGGATGAACCGGGACCCTGTTCTGCAAACGGTCTTGCCGGGCCTTTCGAAAAGTCCGGCACGAGGCTCAGCCGTTCAACCAGGCCATCACGGCGGGCACACCCTGTGCTACCAGCCGGGGTGGAAGCAGCGGTCGCTCGATCATAAGCACCGGCAGCCCAAGCGCCCTTGCGGCGGCGATCTTGGCGACTGCGCCCTTGCCACCTGCATTCTTTGCAACAACGACCTCGGTTCCATGCGCGCGCATCAGGGCCATGTCTCCTGGCAGATCGAAGGGTCCGCGCGCCACTACCACCTTTGCCCGCGGCAAGGGAAGGGTGCCGGTCGGGGCATCGACAAGGCGGAGCAGGTAGTCGTGCTTTGGCTGGGACGCAAAAGCGTCGATGTGCTGGCGACCGATGGCCAGGAACACCCGCTTCTCCGGGCCGGCAAGCGCCGCAACCGCCGCCGGAATATCGGCGACCTGGGTCCAGCGGTCGCCCTCGCCCGGCGTCCAGGGCGCGCGTTCAAGGGCAATGAGCGGAATGCCTTCTGCCTTGCAGGCGGCCACGGCATTGGTGCTCATCTGCGCCGCGAACGGGTGCGTCGCATCGATCACATGGCTGATGCTTTCGGCCCCGAGATAGGCTCGCAGCCCCTCGACCCCGCCAAAGCCCCCGACGCGCATGTGGATCGGTTGGCCCATCGGGGCTTCGGTGCGCCCGGCATAGGAATAGACGCCTGCAAGCCCTGCCTTCGCGATCGCCTCGGCCATCAGGTTCGCTTCGGTCGTGCCGCCCAGAAGCAGGATGCGTGTCATGGCTGACCCTTGGTTGACGATCATTGGCCTTGGCGAAGATGGACCGCTGGGCCTTTCGCCTGCAAGCAGTCGCGCACTGGATCAGGCCAAGGCAGTTTTCGGTGGTACCCGGCATCTGGCATATGTTGATGCAGGAAGAAAGGCACATCCGTGGCCGGTGCCGTTCGACCCCAGCCCCGTTCTTGCATTCCGGGGGCATCCGACCGTCGTCCTGGCCTCGGGCGACCCGTTCTGGTTTGGCGCGGGAGGTAGTCTGATGGCACACTTGCAGCCCGGCGAATGGGTGTCGCACCCTGCGCCGTCGACCTTTCAGCTGGCGGCAAACCGACTGGGCTGGCGGCTGGACGAGGTGCTTTGCCTTGGCCTGCACGCTGCACCCTTCGCGCGGCTGCGGCCCCTGCTGGGTCGGGGCGTTCGGGCGATCTGCACGTTGAGGGATGGGCCTGCCGTCGCCGATCTTGGCCGCTGGCTGAACGAGAACGGTCACCCGAACGCGCGGCTGACCGTGCTGGAGCGGTTGGGCGGGCCGCAGGAACGTATCGCGCAGGGCCTGCCGGATGGCGAGATCGGGGCCCCGGTCTCGGCGGCCATCGAGGCCACCGATCCCGGCCTGCCGGGCGCTTCCGGCCTGCCGGACGAGCTTTTCCAGCACGACGGCCAGATCACCAAACGCCCGATCCGCGCCTTGACCCTTTCGGCGCTGGCACCCCGGAAAGGCGAGGTCCTGTGGGATCTTGGCGCAGGGTCGGGGTCTGTCGGTATCGAATGGCTTCTGGCCGGAGGAGCCCGCGTCGAGGCTTTGGAAGCCGACCCCGGCCGCGCCAGCCGTGCCCAGGCCAATGTCGAAAGCTTCGGCCTTGGTCACCGTCACCACCTGCATGTCTTTCGCGCGCCCCGGGGGATCGAGGCGTTGCCAAGGCCGGACGCCGTCTTCATTGGCGGCGGGGCGAGCGAGGCCCTGCTTGCCCGACTGTGGGAGATCGTTCCCGCCGGCACGCGGCTGGTCCTGAACGCGGTAACCCTTGAAACCGAGGCGCTGGTGCTTGACTGGTTCAACCGGACGGGTGGAAGCCTTCTCAGGATCGGGCTTTGCGAACCTGCGGCCATCGGCCAGAAGCATGGCTGGCGCGCGGCGTTGCCGATCCTGCAATGGAGTGTAACGAGATGAGTGTTGCGGGTTTTGGTTTCAGGTCGGAAACCACCCTTGCCGCCTTGCAGGAAGCCCTGTCCGGCGCGGGCGGGACGGATGGCGTCACCCATCTGGCAACGCTGGCCACCAAGGCCCCGGGGCTTGCGCCGCTTGGCCTCGCCTTGGGCCTGCCTGTCATCGGCCTTTCAAGCGAGGTATTGCAAGGACAGCCCGTGCTGACACGTTCCGACAGGGTCGAGGCCCTGCATGGCACGGGATCCGTCGCCGAGGCCGCCGCCCTGGCCGCCGCTGGCCACGGCGCCCGCCTGCGCGGCCCACGTTCGGTATCATCGGACGGCACGGCAACCGCCGCGATTGCAGAGGTGGCGCGGTGAAAAGGAGCTGCCCTTTGCCCACGGTCACCAGCCAGGTCGAGCGCGTTCCGCGCACGCCTTTTGTCTCGCCTCTGCGCGCGAAGGGCGCGCAACCGGCTCGTGTTTGCCTCCGGCGGGGATATTTGGAAACAGGTGAATGGGCAGAAGGCGCGGGCCGGTCTTGCCGGGGCGATCCGGCATGACCGTGCATTTCATTGGCGCAGGCCCCGGTGCTCCGGACCTGCTGACGTTGCGGGGACGGGATCTGATCGCGGCCTCACCGGTCTGCCTTTATGCGGGGTCGCTTGTCCCCGAAGGCATCCTTTCCCATTGCCCGCCCGGTTGCCGGATCGTGAACACCGCCCCCTTGTCGCTGGACGAGATTGTTGCGGAAATGGCAGCCGCCCATGCCGAAGGCAGCGATGTCGCGCGGCTGCATTCGGGCGATCTCTCGGTCTGGTCGGCGATGGGCGAGCAGTTGCGCCGGCTGCGTAGCCTTGGCATCCCCTATGACGTGACGCCGGGGGTGCCGTCCTTTGCCGCCGCTGCTGCGACCCTGGGGGTCGAGCTGACCCTTCCCGGTCTGGCCCAGTCAGTTGTCCTGACCCGCACCGAAGGCCGCGCGACGCCGATGCCCGAGCGGGAGACCCTGGCTGCCTTCGGCGCGACGGGGTCAACGCTGGCATTGCATCTGTCGGTGCATCTTGTCGACAAGGTGGTTGCCGAATTGACCCCGCATTATGGCCCCGACTGCCCGGTTGCCGTCATCTGGCGCGCCAGTTGGCCGGATGAGCGGGTCATCCGCGCAACGCTGGCAACCCTTGCGGCGGCCGTTCCCGCCGAAGTCGAGCGGACTGCCCTGATCCTGATCGGCCCTGCGCTTGCGCAGGAAGGGTTCGAGGAAAGCCGCCTTTACGCGGGCGACTATGATCGCCGCTATCGCCCGGTCGGCACGCATCCGCGGTTTCCTGGCACAGGGACATGACGCCGGGGTTGATCATCACCGCCCCTGCATCGGGCACCGGCAAGACCACGGTCATGCTGGGGCTTCTGGCCGCCTTGCGGGACAGGGGGGTGAACGTGCAGCCGTTCAAGAACGGGCCGGACTATATAGACCCGGCCTTTCACCGGGCGGCGGCGGGCAGGACGTCGCTGAACCTGGACAGCTGGGCCATGGGGCCAGCGATGCTGGCCGGGCTTGTCAGCGCGGGCCACGACGCCGACCTGATCCTGGCCGAAGGCTCGATGGGGCTTTTTGACGGGGTAGCTGCGAAGGGGGCCAGCGGAAACGGTGCAACGGCCGATCTTGCCGACCTGATGGGCTGGCCGGTGGTGGTGGTGATCGACGCGAGCGGTCAGGCGCAGACGGCTGCTGCGGTGGCATTGGGCCTTGCCAGGTTTCGCCCCGGCGTGCGCCTGGCCGGGGTGATCCTGAACCGCATCGCCAGCCCGAGGCATGAGGCGCTGGTGCGCGCCGGAATGGCCGAGGCCGGTCTGACCGTGCTGGGCGTCCTGCCGAAACACGCGGCCATCGCGATGCCCGAGCGCCACCTTGGTCTGGTACAGGCCGAAGAGCAGCCCGCACTTCACGCGTTGATCGCCGAAGCTGCGGGGCTGATGCGCAAGAGCATCGACCTTGACGCCCTCGTCGCTGCGGCGAGGACCCATGTCAAGCCTGCCAGCGCGTCAATCGTCAGGCCCCCCGGCCAGAGGATTGCCATGGCCCGCGATGCGGCTTTCAGCTTTGTCTACCCGCATCTTCTGCAAGGCTGGCGCGCGGCGGGCGCCGAGGTGCTGACTTTTTCTCCGCTGGCTGATCAGGCCCCGGATCCTGACGCGGACATCTGCTGGCTTCCCGGCGGATATCCCGAGTTGCATGGCGCAGCCCTGGCCGGGGCCAGCCGGTTCCAGGCCGGGCTGAGGGCCTTTGCGATGACCAAGCCGGTTCATGGGGAATGCGGGGGGTTCATGGCAATGGGAGAGGCGATCATCGACAAGGATGGCACCCGACACAAGATGACCGGGCTTCTGGGGCTGGTCACAAGCTATGCCCAGCGCAAGATGCACCTTGGCTACCGGACAGCGCGACTTGCGCAGACCGTTCCCGGCCATGCCGCGGGCACGATCCTGAAAGGACATGAGTTTCACTATTCCACCATCTTGTCACAACCTGACGCTGCCCTTGCAGAAGTGACCGACGCAACCGGGGCGGGGGTTCCCGAAACCGGAAGCTATCGACTTCAATCGGGTGGCGGGCTATCGACTGGCACCTTCTTTCACCTGATCGCAGCAGCACAATGACCGGCTTCGTCACTTTCGTATCCGCCGGGCCCGGCGACCCCGAGCTTTTGACGGTCAAGGCCGTGAAGGCGCTGGCAGCCGCAGACGCCATACTGTTCGATGATCTTTCCTCGGGGCCCATCCTTGCCCTGGCAAGGCCGGGGGCCGACATGGTGGGGGTCGGCAAACGGGCGGGTCGCGCTTCGCCCAAGCAGGACCATGTCAGCCGGTTGCTTGTCGACTATGCCTTGACCGGGGCCAATGTCGTGCGGTTGAAATCCGGCGACAGCGGCATCTTTGGGCGGCTGGAAGAGGAATTGACCGCAGTCCGCGCCGCCGGAATCGGGTGCGAAATCATTCCCGGCGTGACGTCAGCCTCGGCCGCTGCGGCTGCTGCCTGCATGCCCCTGACCCGCAGGCAGCACGCGCAGCGCATCCAGTTCATCACCGCCGCCGACACCTCGGGGAACCTGCCGCCCGGCTGAACATGGCCGCACTGGCAGACCCGCAGGCGACGACGGTGATCTACATGGGCAAACGCACGTTCCCCACGCTTGCTGCCGCCCTGATCGCGCAGGGTCTGCCTGCCGACACCCCGGCGCTGCTTGCCGAAGCCGTCAGCACCCCCGACCAGCGCCTGCTGCGCACCACGATTGTGGGGCTTGCCGCCACTTTGACCGAAGAACGGTCATCTCTTCCCGGTCTCATCATCTTCGGCGCTTTGGCCGATGGCGCCGGGGCTTGATCCCACCCGGGGCGGACTTGCAAAGGGCCGCGCCGAACTGCACAAGACGGGCCATGAGGACGCTTTCACTTATCGGCATCGGCACCGGGAACCCTGACCACCTGACGGCGCAGGCGGGGCAGGCGCTGAATGCAGCTGACCTGATCCTTCTGCCCAGAAAGGGAGAGGACAAAGCCGATCTGGCCGACGTGCGGCGTCTGATCCTGCGCCGCGTTCTGACCCGGCCAGTTCCCGTCGCCGAATACGATGTGCCGCCTCGGGCCGATCAAACAGACTATCTGGGCGCCGTGACCGATTGGCACGACGCCATCGCGCAGGTCTGGACCGACACGATTGCAGCCCAGCTACCCGGCGAAGGCCATGTCGCCCTTCTGGTCTGGGGCGATCCGTCGCTGTACGACAGCACCTTGCGGATTGCCTCTCGGCTGCCGGATCTGGCGGTCAGGGTGATCCCCGGTATTACCAGCCTGCAGGTGCTGACCGCGGCCCATGCGATCCCTCTCAACACGCTGGCGGCGCCCGTGACCATCACCACCGGTCGGCATCTGCGCGACCATGGCTGGCCCCCCGGCACGACATCGCTGGCCGTGATGCTGGACAAGGGCGGGGCCTTCACCGCAATCGACCCGTCCGGTGTCACGATCTGGTGGGGCGCCTATGTCGGGATGCCGGAGGAAACCCTGATCCACGGGCCGCTGCCGCTTGTCTCGGCGGAAATTCTGACCACCCGCGCCCAGCTTCGCGCGCGGCACGGCTGGATCATGGACATCTACCTGCTGCGGCGAGATCACTGAAGCTCAGGTTGGTCTTCGAGAAAGGCGCAGACTTTACGCGCCTGAAGTTCCTTGCCGAAACTTCAAACCAGGACAGTTCCTGGCCTGTTCGGACAGGCCACCTTCGGGTGCTGATTACGGTCCGATCCAGGTCTTTCCACCAACGACCGAAACTGCAATCCTTCGGGGCGTCAGTCCAGTCCAAGGGTGCACTGCGATGATACGAACGCTGCGGCTGCCAGTGATGGTGACGGGCA
>JAPLPF010000069.1 GCA_026400325.1 Rhodobacterales bacterium | reverse complement strand
CCATGGGTGCCCGCCGCCTCGCCCACCGCATAGACGCCGGGGTGCGAGGTCTGCCCCCAGACATCTACCGCGATGCCACCGTTCATGTGCTGGTTGTTGACCGCAAACTCCAGCGGCTGCGCGGCAATGTCGATCTTGTAGCGGCGGTAAAGCTCGATCGACAGCGGGTTCATGTGGCGCAGCCGGTCGATGGGCTGGGCCTGAACTGCCCCTGCCGCCCCCAGATACCGGCGCACGTCGTCATCCAGCCGGTCCAGGCTGAACGGCTGGTCTATCGGCAACGGGTTGCGGTTGAAGTCCATCAGCACGCGCCGCCCCATGGCCGTTTCGCGCGAAATGGCCAGATCGACCAGACTGGAGCCGAAATCCAGCATCCGGCTGGCATGAAAGGGCCACTGGTATCCCTTGCGGAAGATGTTCGAGGCCAGTTCCTGCGTCGTGCGGTAGTAGTCGGCGAGGAAGTGATGCTCGCGCCCTTCGGCATCGACGGAATAGATATGCGGCAGCGCCTGAACGTAGGTGCCCGACAGGTTCCAGGGGAACCCCTCGCGCCGCGTACCGATGCCGAACTGGCTTTCGGTCAGGTTCACCAGATCCAGCCCGGCCTCAACCGCCAGACCCAGCGCGCCGAAACAACCGTTTGGATAGACGCTGTCGCGGTAAAGCTCACCCGGACCGCCTGCCGCAAGCACGATCACCGGGGCGGCAAGGATGCACAGGCCCATCGGGTTCGCGTCGGTCCGGTCGCGCACCCGCGCCGCCAACGCGCCCGTCACGCCCTTGTCGGACAGGATCAGCCGCAGCACGGTGGTCTGGTTCAGGATCGGCACGCCCAGCCGCAAAGCCTCTGCCGCCAGCACCCGCACCATCAGGCGCGACGTGCGGGGCCCGCAACTGGTGGCGCGGCCTACTTCGTCATGGTCGGTCTGATAGCGCAGCGTGCCGCCAAGGCGGTCCTGCGGCAGCGGCAAGCCCAGGTATTGCAGCGAGGCCATCGACCGCACCGACCCCACCGCCTCGACATAGGCGGTGTCGGCGTCCATCGCGCCCCCGGCCCCGATCGCCGCTGCCAGGGCGCGGAAATCGTCGCCTCGGTCAGCGGTATTGGCGGTGTGGATCGTCTGCTTGTCCGACCCCGAACAGGCCGAGGTGCCGCCCCAGGCGCTCTGGCTGGCGATGGCCACCTCGACGCCCCGGCGCTGCAACTCGACCGCCGCCCGCAGACCCGCAGCCCCTGACCCCACGACAAGGCACCCCGCGTGATGGACCGGCAGGGCCAACCCGGCGACGGCAAGCGTCGCCTTTGCCGGGGCATCGGCCGGCAGGCGCGGCATTGCGACATCGGTCAGCGCGTCAAGAATGGCCTGCGGCACCGCGATGGGCATCTGCCCCTCTCCCACTTTTGACCCGGCAGGGGCGAACCCGATTCCATGGCCCGTAAGGCCATACCTACCTGCTTGGAACCTTCCACAAGCCATAATGGCACGTTCCAATTTGTCAACGGCGTTCTTGCCGGACCTTTGTCAGCCGTGCAGAACCTCGGCCAGTGCCTTGTCCAGTTGGTCGCAGCCCGCTGCCGTTGTCACCACGCCGGGGGACAGACGCAGGGTCTGGCCCCGGTGATCCGTCGTGACCCCGCGCGCCCGCAACCCGGCGACAACGGCGGCCCCCGGGTGCGCCTCGGGCAGGGCCAGCATCACCGAACCGCCGCGATCTTCCGCAGCCCGTGGAGTGATCGGACGCAGGCCGATACCATCTGCCACGTCGAACAGCCGTGCAGTCAGATCCCTGTTCTGTGCAAGGATCGCGGCATGATCCTGCCCTGCGTGCCAGTCCAGCGCGGGCAGCGAGGCCAGTGCCGCCATGCAGGACGGCGTGCCCGACTCGAACCGACGGATATCGGCAGCATAGGCAAAGCGGGTGATGTCCCAGTTGAACGGATCGGGCTGGCTGAACCAGCCGCGCAACGACGGCTCGCAGCGCGAGATCAGGTCCGGACCCACATAAAGCGCCCCCGCCCCTGGCGTGCCGCACATCCATTTCAGCGACGTCGACAGCGCAAAATCCACTTCTGGCACACCCACGTCGAACGGCAAAAGCCCCGCCGCTTGCGTGATGTCCACCCCGATCAACGATCCCATCTGGCGGCCGTGATCCACCATCCGAACAAGGTTGATCCGGTGGGAGGACGTTGACGACACCCAGGTCAGCAGCGCCAGCCCCACATCGGGTGTCCAGGCAGCCAGCATGTCGTCATCCTCGACAAAGGCCGCACCCTGGCGCAGGGGAACCGTCCTCAGGGAAAAGCCCAGGCGATCCGCAAGTCCCGACAGAAGGAAATGGTTCGACGGAAAACAATCCGCCGCGACCAGCACCGTGCGCCCCCGCAGCACGGCCTGCGGCAGGGAGGTGACCAGCATGTGCAGACCTTGCGTGACGCTGTCGCAGGTGGTGACCGTGCCTTGTGGCGCTTTCAGGATCGCCCGCCACCGGTCGATGAAACGTTGACGCAACGGCAGAACCCGGCCCCATTGCGAATCATCCGGCTGGCCCCAGACTGTGGCGAAATCTGCAAGGGCAGCAGCCATTTCGGCGGCCTTGCCGGGATACATCCCGATCGAATGATACAGGAAATAAGCTTCTGACATTGGCGGCATTCCCCGGGGCCTGGTGCTTGCACGCAACCCTGATAGCCGGTTGGTGGCCGGGGATGAAGCCCCGGAACCGGGCGCACATGGCAGGCAATACGGCTTTTCCCTCTTGCCTTGCGCAAGCAGTTGCCGCTTTCTCGCCCGGTGACAAAAGGATGCCTCATGCCGACCGACCGCCTGCGCCTGAACGATGGCCACATGATCCCGACCCTTGGCCTTGGCATCTGGCAGGTGCCTGCCGACCGCACCGCAGACACCGTGGCCACCGCACTTGGCCTTGGCTACCGGCTGGTCGATGGCGCGGCCATCTACGGCAACGAGGCGGGTCTGGGAGAAGGCCTGCGGCAAAGTGGCCTGCCAAGGGACGAGGTTTTCGTGACCACCAAGGTCTGGAATGACGACCAGGGCCACGACTCTACCCTGCGCGCGGTCGAGGGTAGCCTTGCCCGGCTTGGGCTGGACCGGCTGGACCTGTGCCTGATCCATTGGCCCGTCCCGGCGCGCGACCGCTATCTTGATACCTGGCGCGCCCTGATCCGGCTGCGCGACGAGGGTCGGGTCCGGTCGATCGGGGTGTCGAACTTCATGGCGTCACATCTGGAACGGCTGGTCGGCGAAACCGGCGTGGTGCCGGTCCTGAACCAGATCGAGATGAACCCTCGCCTCCAGCAGACATCGCTTCGTGCCCTGCATGACCGGATGGGAATTGTCAGCCAAAGCTGGACGCCCCTTGGCCAGGGCCGCAGCTTCACCGCCGCTCCGGTACTGGCTGTGGCGGCGCGGACCGGCAAAAGCCCGGCCCAGGTGATCCTGCGCTGGCATCTGCAGCTTGGCGCGTCAGTCATCCCCCGGTCCACCCGGGCCGACGGGCTGGCGGAAAACGTCCGTCTCTTCGACTTTGACCTGACCGACGGTGAAATGGCAGCCATGGCGGCGCTGGACGAGGGCGCGCGCTGCGGCCCCGATCCCGCGACCTTTGCCTGAGGGCCGCGCCAGTGCTGGTCCCAGAGCTTACGACGCGCGACCCTGACGCTTCTGCCAGCCGGTTGGCCGGCTTCGGCTTTTCGTCCGAGGATGGGCTTTGGCGACTTGGCAGCCAGGCCCTGCGACTTGTTGTCGGGCAGGCTGAAGGCCACGGCCGCATCGACCACATCGCCCTGACAGTCCCCGACATGGATGCGGCCCTTGCCCGCCTCTTTGCCCGCGGCATTGCGCTTGACCCCGAAGTGACACCGCTGGGTCCTGAAATCATTCCCGAATTCTGGGGTGACGGGTTGCGCTATGTCTATCTGCTCGGTCCTCAGGGGGCGCGGATCGAACTGTGCCAGCGGATCTCGGGCGCGCCTGCCGCGATGGGCAGCGATCATGTCGGACTTCCCTGCCATGACATTTCCACCATGCTGGCCTTCTTCCTTGCACAAGGGGCAACCCCATTGGCCACCTTCACCCTCTCGCGGCCGGAGGGGGTGATCCCGGTGCGTTTCTTGGCATTTCATGGCGGCGTGATCGAGCTTTACCAGCCTTCGACCCCCGCCCGCGTGACCGAAGGCCATTGGTCGCGCCTTCTGGTTCAGGGATTGCCCGGTGTCGTAAAGGGGCCGGAAGGCCTCGACCTGGCCCCACTCTGACCGCCGATGCGCCAGACCCTGACCGAGCTTTACGAGGCCCGCGTCGCTGCCGGAACCCTGCGCGCTGATCCTGCGCAACATGCCGTTCTTGCACCTCTGGAGGAGCTTCGCGCATGGCTTGAGGCGAACGCAACGCGCCGTGTCGGTCTTTTTGCCGGTCTTTTCGCCAGGCCCCTGACCCCGCCCAGGGGCCTGTACCTCTGGGGTGGGGTCGGGCGCGGCAAATCCATGCTGATGGACCTTTTCATCGAGGCCACCGATATCCCGCAAAAGCGCCGGGTGCATTTCCACGCCTTCATGCAGGAGATCCACCGGGGCCTGCACGAGGCGCGCAAGCGCGAGGTCGAGGATGCGCTTGATCCCGTGGCCGAAGCAGTGATCCGCGACACCCGGCTTCTGGCCTTTGACGAGATGCAGATCACCGACATCACCGATGCGATGATCGTGGGGCGGCTGTTCGAAAAGCTGTTTGCCGCAGGGGTGGTGATCGTCACCACCTCGAACCGGCCACCGCAAGACCTTTACCTTGATGGCCTCAACCGCGCCCTTTTTCTGCCCTTCATCGCCCTCCTGGAGGATCGGTTGCAGGTTGTGGAACTGGAAAGCCCCACCGACTATCGCCAGCACCGGCTGGCCGGGGCGCAGGTCTACTTCCACCCCGCCCGCACGGCCTCAGCCGACATCGCTGCGATCTGGGCCGACCTGACCGGCGGTGCCACCGATGCGCCGCTGACCCTTGCGGTGAACGGGTGCCAGCTTCTGGGATCTTTGTTCAAAGCCGCTGGGTCCGGCCGATTTCCTGGCCATTGCGCAGGCGGTGCGGGTGCTGATCCTTGAGGATATCCCCCAGCTTTCCGCGTCGAATTACAACGAGGCAAGGCGTTTCGTCATCCTGATCGACGCGCTTTACGAGGCAAAGGTCCGCCTCATCGCCTCGGCAGCAGAGGCACCCGAACGCCTGTACATCGAGGGCGAGGGGTCCTTCGAATTCGAACGCACCGCCAGCCGCCTGCGCGAGATGCAGGCGGCCGACTGGGGCAAGGTCGGCTGATCACTCTGCAGCGTGCGGCTGGGCCACGGGGCGCTTTGCGGTTCCTGCTGCCAGCGTATCGGCAAAGCCGTGGTTCATGTCGCGGTGTTTGGCCTCATCGGCGCGGACGGCGATGATCACCTCACGCAACCGCGCCGTGGCGGGCAACCGCCAGTAGTCCCGCGCGATCTGGGGCGCGGGCACGTTTTCCACGGCCCCGCTGTCCACCTGCGCCAGGTAGCCGGTGTAGCTGACGACCGCCTCTTCCTCCAGATACCCCACCACACGGTGCGCGGTCTTGGGCGCGAAGAGATACAGGAAGAAGTAGGCGTTGAAGAACACCGCCTGCCCGACCATGATGATGGCCCGCTCGAACAGCGAGGGCTTGGCGATGTGGATGAAGGTCATCAAATGCATCCGCTCGTTCTCGGCCTCGTCCAGAAGCTCGCGGATCCAGCCCTGATCCTCACGGATGTGCCGCAGCGCCTTGAGGTGCTGCAACAGGCCGCCCACCATGCCCGGCACTGCGGCAACGGTTTCCAGCACGACGGCGCGGTGGCCGTAGCGTTTGGAAAAGAAGGCGTCAGCAAAGACGCGCATGAATTTCACGATGCCAAGGGCGATCCGGTCGGAAAGACCCTCGGGTGTCTTGTGGCGATCAATCGGGGGGGAAGACGTGTCAGTCATGGTCGGTTTCCTTTCCCGACAGAAATAGCCATTGCACTGGCCCGCTCAATCCCGTGCGACACTATGCTCCTGCAGCATCAGGGCCAGAACGTCTGCCACAGCAAGCGCAGCGCCATCGCCGTCGATACAATGACCAGCAACGGCTTGATCAGCCCCGCCCCCACCCGCATCGCCAGCCGCGCGCCAAGGCTGGCCCCGGCGACTTGCGCCAACCCCATGCACAGGCCGACCGCCCACCAGGTGGCACCCGTCTGAACAAAGACCAGAAGGCTGCCAAGGTTCGAGGCAAAGTTCAGCATCTTGGTATGCGCCGTGGCCTTCAGCACGCCGTAGCCCGCCAGCAAGACGAAACCCATCATGTAGAACGACCCGGTCCCTGGCCCGAAGAACCCGTCATAGGCGGCAACCAATGGCACCACCGTCACCGCAAAGACCGGCTGGCTGATCCGAGCGGCGCGGGCATCATCCGTCAGTCCCGGCTTCAGCGCGAAGAAGGCCGCAACGCCGATCAGGATCACCGGCATGAGAAGGCGTAGCACCTCGACTGGCACCAGATGCGCGACCAGCGCGCCCGCTGCCCCGAACAGCGCGGAAATCGCGGCCATCCCCAGTTGGTCCTTCAGCCGTACATGTCCCGCGCGGGCATAGGCAATCATCGCCGTCCCCGACCCGAAGGTGCCCTGCAGCTTGTTCGTCGACAGCGCCTCTACCGGCGAGGCCCCGATCAACAAGAGCGCCGGAAAGGTGATAAGCGCTCCGCCGCCCGCGATACTGTCGACCACCCCCGCGACAAAGGCCGCAAGGATCAGGATCAGCGCCAGATGGGTCGCAACCTCGAACATCCCGAGCTTGTCGCCCGTCCGAAGACCAAGGGCAAGCCGTCAGGCCGCGTCCAGAAGCCCACGACCCTTCAGCAGCGCCTCGACACCCGGCATCTTGCCCCGGAACTTCAGATACAGCGCCTCGGCATCCTCCGACCCGCCCGCCGACAGGATGAACCTTTCAAGTCTTGCCGCGGTATCAGGGTCGAACGGATCGCCAGCTTCCTCGAAAGCGGCGAAGGCATCGGCGTCCATCACCTCGGACCACATGTAGCTGTAGTAGCCGCTGGAATATCCGTCACCGCTGAACACATGCGCGAAATGCGGCGTCGCGTGGCGCATCCGGATCGCCCGTGGCATCCCCAACCCCTCCAGCACCTCCGCCTGCCGCTGCATCGGGTCCGCCGGGGGGGTGCCGGTGTGAAACTCCAGATCGACCAGCGCCGAGCTGACGAATTCCACCGTGGCAAACCCCTGGTCATAGGTTCCCGCATCCAGAAGCCGCTTCAACATGTCGGCGGGCATCGGCGCACCCGTCTCATAGTGCCGCGCGTGCGCCTCAAGGACCGAAGGCACCTCCAGCCAGTGCTCGTAAAGCTGGCTTGGCAACTCGACGAAATCGCGTGCCACGCTGGTGCTGCAGCGCATGGCCGAACTCGTGGAACAGCGTCCGCGCGTCGTCATAAGACAGAAGCGCCGGGTTGCCCTTGGCGAAGTTGCACACGTTCACCACGATGGGGCGCTGCTCCCCGCCCAACTTCCGCTGCGACCGCATCGCCGAACACCAGGCACCTGACCGCTTGGCCCCCCGGGCAAAGTAGTCGCCCAGGAACACCGCGACATGCGCGCCGTTCCGGGTCACCTCCCACCCCCGCACGTCGGGGTGATAGAACGGCCCGGCGATCTCGCGGAACTCCAGACCGAACAGGCGGGCGGAACAATCGAACATCGCCCCCAGCATCGCCTCCAGAGAAAGGTAGGGCTTCAGCGCCGCCTCGTCGAGGTCATGTTCAGCCTTCCGGCGCTTCTCCGAATAATAGCGCCAGTCCCACGGCTCCAGCGGCGCAGGCAGCCCGTCGGCCTTCAGCATCGCCTCCAGCACGGCAGCGTCAGCCAGCGCCTTGGTCCGGGCCGGCGCCCAGACGCGCATCAGAAGATCCCGCACTGCGGCCGGGGTCTTGGCCATTTCAGGTTCCAGCTTGTAAGCGGCAAAGTCCGGGTACCCCAGAAGACCGGCGCGTTCCGCCCGCAAGGCCAGGATCTCGGCCGCAACCGCGCGATTGTCCGTCTCGCCCCCGTTCGCCCCCCGCGCCACCCAAGCCGCATAGGCCTTCTCCCGCAAGGCGCGGTTGGGCGAAAACTGCAGGAACGGCACGATCAGGCTGCGGTTCAGCGTCACCACCGGGCCAAGGCCGCGCTCCGATCCTGCCGCCCTTGCGGCCTCCTGCACAAAGCCGGGCAGCGCCGCAAGGTCCGTCGAGGCAAGCTCCATGAACCAGCCCCGCTCCTCCGCCAGCAGGTTCTGCCCGAACGTCGTTCCCAGGACCGCCAGCCGTGATTTCACCGCCGTCAGCCGCTCGGCCGCCGCACCCTCCAGTGCCGCACCGGACCGGACGAACATCTGGCGGTACAGCTCCAGCACGCGGGCCTGTTCTGGCGTCAAGTCAAGCGCGTCACGGCCCTGCCACAGCGCATCGACCTTGGCCCACAGCGCCTTGTTGTTGGTCACCTCCGAGGAAAACGCGCTCATCTTCGGGGCCAGATCGCGCATCAGTGCCTCACGCGCCTCGGTGCTGTCGGCCCCGGCAAGATTGTAGAACACCCCCCCGACCCGGTCGAGATCACCTTCTGCCAGTTCCAGCGCCTCGATCACCTCGGCAAAGGATGCCCCCGGACCCTCGGCAACCGCCGCGATGGCTGCGCGCGCATTGGCCAGCGCCGCATCGAACGCCGGCGCGAAGTCCTCATCCCGGATCGCCGCAAAAGGCGGCAGACCGAAAGGGGTTTCCCAGACCTGCATCAACGGATTGTTCATCGCTCAAGCCCTTTCATTCTGGTTCATATATCCCCGCGCGGCGCGCTCCGCCCCACTCAGCGTTCGCTGCCGCCCGACCGGCCGCGCAACCGCGCTTCAAGACGCCGCAAGATCAGCGAAAGGCCGATCGTCATCGTCAGATACAATAGCGCCGCCACGTTGTAGGTCTCGAAATAGCGGAAGTTTCCCGCCGCAGTGACCTTGGCCAGCTGCGCGATGTCCGTCACCCCCAGCACGCTGACCAGCGAGGAATCCTTCACCATCGCCACGAAATCGTTGCCAAGCGGTGGCAGAACCATCCGGAAGGCTTGCGGAAACACCACATGGCGGAACCGCTGCCAGCCCGACAGCCCCAGCGCCTTCGCGGCCTCGACCTGGCCCTTGTCCACCGCCTGCAGGCCTGCCCGGAAAATCTCGGCCAGAAACGCCGAATAGGCCAGCATCAACGCAATCACGGCCCGCCACAGAAGGGGAAAATCCCGCCCCCGCATCTCGCCCGCGCCAAAGGGCGTTGCCAGCCAGTTCCACGCCGCGACAAGTGCGGGCGACAGCACGAAGGCAACGTAAAGCAGCAGCACGATGATCGGCACCCCGCGCATCACCTCGATGTAAAGCCGCGCCGCCTGCCGCAGCACGATGAAGCGCGACAATCCCGCCAGCGCCAGCCCCAACCCGATGACGCAGGCGCCGAAGTAGGCGATCAGGGTGACAAGGATCGTGATCCATATGCCCTTCGACAACTGGTGCAGGGCGGCCGAATAGATCTCGCTGGCCCAGACCTCGTAGAACAGCCAGAGGCCGGTGATCACGACGATCACCAGCCACCAGGGAAAGTCCTTGTCCGGCTGGACGTTCGGGGCCATCCGCTGCGCCCCCGGGGATCAGATCACCCCAGAGGCCACCTTTCATTCGCCCATCTTGTACTCGACGAACCATTTCTGGTTCAGTCCGTCCAGCGTGCCGTCAGCCTTCATGCTGGCGATGGCCGCGTTCATCGGGGCAACGAGATCGGACCCTTTCGGAAAGATGAACCCGAAATCTTCCGAGGCCAGCGGCTCGCCAATGATTTTCAGTTTGCCGTCCGAGGCCGCGACATAGCCGTTGGCGGCGGTCGAATCCGACAGGGTCAGGTCCACGTCGCCCGCCTTGAGCGCCTCAAGCCCCGCGCCAAAAGTCTCGAACTTGATGACGCGCGGGTTTTCCTCGTTGCCATCAAGAATGTTGTAGATCGCGGCATAAAACGGCGAGGTTCCGGGCTGCGCCGATACCAAAAGCTCCGGAATCGCGGCAAAGGATGCGGCGTCGGTGAAGCGCGTCTCGTCGCCACGCACGATCATCAGCATTTCCGACCGCATGTAGGGGTCGCTGAAGTCGACCTTTTCCTTGCGCTCGTCCTTGATGGTGATCCCGGTCATGCCCATGTCGAACTGGCCTTCCGACACGGCGGGGATCATCGCGTCCCAGCTGATGTTCTCGTACTTGACCGTGATGTTCAGCCGCTTGGCAATTTCCACCATCGCGTCATATTCCCAGCCTACAGCCGCGCCGTCCTTGTCCAGAAACTGCAGCGGCGGATAGGCGTTTTCCGTCACGATCACGACCTCGCGGCCTGCCAGATCGGGCAGGTCCTGCGCCAGCGCGGGCACGGCAATCGTGGAAAGCACAAGAAGGGCGGCAGAGGTCAGTTTCATCGGTCATGTTCCCCGGGTGATTGGTCAAGCGACGACTATGCCATTCTCAAGCCCCGATGCAAGCCGGGCACGCGTTCGTTGCGCATTTCTGCACCGTTCGACGGCCCGGCTGCGCAATTGCACCGCAGGTGCCGAAAGCGCATGTTTCCAGCCAGAAATGGAGACTCAGATGACCCGGATGCCCACCTATTTCATCAGCCATGGCGGCGGCCCCTGGCCCTGGATGCCCGACTGGCGCGCGATGTTTCGCAATCTCGAAGCCAGCTTCGTGCAGTTGGTCAAGGACCTGCCCGAACGCCCGAAAGCCATCCTGATGATCTCGGGTCATTGGGAGGATGACAGCTTTGCCGTCATGTCCAGCGCGAACCCGCCCATGGTCTACGACTATTCCGGCTTCCCGCCCGAGACGTTCCAGATCGTCTATCCAGCCCCCGGCGCCCCCGACCTGGCGCAAAGGGCCGCCAACCTGATCGCCGCCGCAGGCCTTCCGGTCCGGCTTGACCCCGGCCAGGGCTTTGACCATGGGACGTTCGTTCCGGCCTTCGTCATGTTTCCCGACGCCAGCGTTCCGTTGTTTCAGGTTTCGCTGCGCAAGGGCTATAGCCCCGCCGAACACTTTGCCCTGGGCCGCGCCCTTGCCCCCTTGCGCGATGAGGGCGTGCTGATCATCGGCTCGGGCCTAAGCTACCACAACCTGCGCCTCTTCGGGCCTGGGGCGAAAATTCCGTCCGATGCCTTTGACGCCTGGCTTGCCGAAACCATGGCTGCTGCACCGGCCGACCGCACCGACCGCCTGATCCATTGGGAGACCGCCCCTTACGCCCGCACCTGTCACAAGGAGGAGGATCACTTCGCCCCGATCTTCGCCGCCCTTGGTGCTGCAGAAAGCGAAGCCGCAACCATGGTCTACCATGACACCGGTTTGTTCGGCGGTGTCACCGCGTCAAGCTATCGCATCGGGTAGGTTGGGGTGATCGACGCTGGCGCGGTTCATCCGTCCCTATCGCCTTGTCAACTGGCACTCGGATAGGGCAATACCCGACCGCCGGGTGGGCAGGCTGCGCCAGTTCCAGGCACTTTATTGGTCAGCCATTTCCCCCCAGGTTCTGCTGGTGGCGTTGCGAAATGCCCGCCCGAGGGGGGTGATGAGGGAAGAGCAAAGGTCCAGTGGACCTTTGCCCCGAAGAACGCCCGGCCCGTGGCCGGGCCGGGAGGCGGGCATTGCCTGGCGCGCTTCGCGCTTGATTCCGGGCAGAAGAAGCAGATTTGGGCTCAGCATGGCCCGCCCCGCTTAAGCCGTCCGCGAACGAATCGTCTTCTCGCCGTGATGTTTCAGGTCCACACTGACTGCATAGTCAGTCGATGGAGCCGCCGATGCGCCCGCTTGCCCTGATCGCCACCGCCCTGTCCATGGCGGCCAACCCCGCCCTGGCCGAGGACACGGTCAATCTGCGGGTGATGACCTTCAACATCTGGTATGGCGGGGTGCAGGTCAGCCAGAGGGAACTGGTCGAAATACTGCGCGCCTCAAATGCCGACATCATCGGATTGCAGGAACCCGACGGCCAGACCGCAGCCCTTGCCGACGCCGCAGGCTACCCTTACGTCGATCTGCGCCGCCACATCATCAGCCGCTTCCCCCTGTTCGACCCCAAACTTGGCGAGCGCACGGACACCGGCCAGTCGGTCTATCCCCTTGCAGGCCTCGATGCCGACGCCCCCCATGTCTGGGCCATGGTCGCCCCCGGCAAGGTGGTGGCGCTGGGCAACCTCCACCTCACCTCCGACCCCTACGGCCCCGACCTTCTGCGCGATGGCAGCCCGCTCGTCGAAGTCCTGCAGGGCGAGACCGACAGTCGCCTGGCCGAGATCGACCCCTACGCCACCGGCCTTGAGCCCCTGATCGGCAATGGCACCCCGGTGATCGTCACCGGCGATTTCAACAGCCCCTCGCATCTGGACTATACCGAGGCCGCCATCGGCCTGCGCCCGGCAATGACCGCTGTGGTGCCATGGCCCGTCAGCCTGCGGATGCTGGCCGCGGGCTTCACCGATGCCTTCCGCGCGGTCCACCCCGACCCTGTGGCCCGCCCCGGCCTGACCTATTCGCCGGGCTTTCCCTGGCCGGTTCAGCGCGATGGCGAAAGCCTTGACCGGATCGACTTCGTCTACACCGCCAACGCCACCGCCACGACGGCCGAGGTCTGGGGTGAACCCGGCAACCCGGACGTGGACCGCGCCTTTCCGCACTGGCCCTCCGACCACCGCGCCGTCGTGGCCGACCTGACGGTCACCCCCATCGACGCGCCTGCCATGCTGGCCATCGAGCCGCGCCTTGTGACCGAAGGCACCAGCTTTGTCGCGCGCGGATACCTTCCCGGCGACGCGATCTGGGGCGTCCGCATCGTGTCACGCGGCGGCGATGCGGCGACTGGAATCGTGACCTCAGTCGAAGGCCTGACCCCCACCTGGAACCGCGCCTTCCGCTTTTCCACCCTCGGCCTGACCCCCGGCCCCTGGGACGCCGTCCTGATCGACGAATCCGGCACCGAACAGGCCCGCACCCGCTTTTCCGTCATCGCCGAAGGCGGCAAGCCCACGCTTGCGGTCACCACGCCAAAGGTCAAGGCGGGTGACCCGATCACGGTGGCATGGACCGGTGCGCCGGGGCTGAAATACGACTGGATCGGCATCTACGCGGCGGGCGACCCGAACCTCTACAACTACCTCGCCTTCGCCTACACCGGGGCTGTGCTGGACGGCAGCATGACGTTGACCCCGGACCTTTACTATCAGGCGCTGGAACCCGGCGACTATGAACTGCGCCTGATGGCGGACGATCACTACGTCACCTTGGCGACGGCCCCCTTCACCGTGACGAAGTAGCAGGCGATCAGCCGGGAAGGTCCAGGCGCGACTGGTGGGGAAACACGCCAGCTGCGATATAGGCTGCCTCTTCGGGCGTTGATGGCCGCCCCAGCACCGCATTGCGATGCGCGTGGCGTCCGAAAGCGGCAATCACGGCCCTGTGCCGCCTTGGCTGCTCGACCGCTATCTCGTAGACCTTGCGCAGATGGTCCGGCGCTGCCGCCAGCGCCGCCAGGGCAATCGCGATGGCCCGTTCCAGATTGGCCAGGTGGTCGTCACACTCGCAGTGCTCCAGCGGCAGCTTGTACATCGACTTGAACCAGACGTTCCCAAGCGCATCGAAATGCCCGTTCTCGAACCCCTCAAGATACAGCGCCAGCGCCTTGGGGTCGCTGGCAAAGGCCGCCGGCGTTCCCGCCCAGATGGACCGCGGGAACTGGTCCAGCACGATGATCAGCGCCAGCCGACCCAGGGGCGTCGCGGCCCAATGGTCAAGGTCGCCGCGCACCGCCGCTTGCGTCAGATCGGGATATCTGGCGATGACCTCGGGTGTAGACCCACCCCGCATGCGCCAGGTCCAGTGGGCGATGTGCGCCTCGGCAGTCGGGTCAGGACCATCGGGAAACCAGAAGACAATGATGTCGTCGGGCGTGGTCATGCGGCGCTCCTTGCCTGGGCCATGGCGTCGTGCCCGGCCCTCGCTTCAACCTGCGCCGCAGAACACCGACCTGTCACCCCGGAAAGTCAATGCGCCCCGCAGACCGCGCAATCAGCCCGCCGCTTGACCCCGATCACCCGCGTCTCGGCATAAAGCGCGTCGTGGATCATCAGCCGCCCGGTCAACGTCTCGCCCGCCCCGGTGATCCACTTCACCGCCTCCATCGCCATCATCGCCCCGATGATCCCCGGCAGGGGTGCGGCCACCCCCGCCTCGGCACAGGTCGGCACCAGCCCCGCTGCAGGCTTCACCGGGAAGACGCAGGCATAGCACGGCCCCCCGCCCGACGGATGGTATAGGCCAAGTTGCCCCTCCCACTGGGTGATCGCGCCCGAGATCAACGGCACCCCGGCCGCCACACAGGCCTGGTTGACCAGA
>JAPLPF010000150.1 GCA_026400325.1 Rhodobacterales bacterium | reverse complement strand
TCTGCCATTGCTTCGGCACCTCGCCGCCGGCACGGCTGCCGCGTCCGGCGGCCACGATGATGACATGTGTGGTCATGGCTCTCCTGCCTTGCCTTTCCCTAACGCCTTGCGTCCCGCCTGACAATCTGGCGCAAAGCGGGTTTGATGTGCCCAATTATTGTGCATCGCTTGTTTTTCAGACATTCTGGCAGTCTGACACCTTGGTCCCCATCCGAACTGGGGCTAACTGAACCTTGCGCGCTTAAGGAATAGGCATTTGCCCCTCGCTCTCGGACCTCTTCTGCTGGACCCTCCCGTGATCCTGGCCCCTTTGGCGGGGATCACCGACCTGCCTTTTCGCAGGCTTGTCGCCCGGTTCGGCGCGGGGCTGGTGGTCAGCGAGATGGTGGCCAGCGAAGAGGTTGTCCGCGCCCGGCCCGAGGCGCGGGCGCGGGCAGAGCTTGGGCTGGGCGAACAGGCGACGGCGGTGCAGCTTGCCGGCCGCGATCCCCGGTGGATGGCCGAAGGCGCGCGGCTGGTCGAAGCGCAGGGCGCGCGGATCATCGACATCAACATGGGCTGCCCGTCCAAGCGGGTGACGACGGGCCTCTGCGGCTCGGCCCTTCTGCGCGACCTTGACCTGGCGCTGTCGCTGATCGAGGCGGTCGTCAATGCGGTCAAGGTGCCTGTCACCCTCAAGACCCGGCTCGGCTGGGATGACACGCTGCTGAACGCCCCCGAGCTTGCGCGCCGGGCCGAAGCTGCCGGGATCGCGATGATCACCATCCACGGCCGCACCCGCTGCCAGTTCTACAAGGGTCATGCCGACTGGGCCGCGATCCGCGCCGTCAAGGACGCGGTCGACATCCCCGTCATCGCCAATGGCGACATCACCGACAGCGCCACCGCACGCGAGGCGCTGCGCCTCTCGGGGGCAGATGGGGTGATGATCGGGCGCGGCGCACAGGGCGCGCCCTGGCGGCTGGCACAGGTTGCGCATGACCTTTACGGCACGCCCGCACCGAAAGTGCCGGACGGTGGCCGCCTTGGCCGGATGGTGCTGGAGCATTACGATGACATCCTCACCTTCTACGGCCGCGATCTTGGCCTGCGCATGGCGCGCAAGCACCTTGGCTGGTACCTGGAGGAAGCAGGCCTTCCCCATGCCCGCGAAGCGATCCTGACCTCAACCGATCCTGCCGAGGTCGTCCAGCTTCTGGAACTTGCCTTCGCCGAACTGGAGCTTGCGGCATGAGCGCCTATCGCTCGCCCTATCCGGTGCCGGGGGTGATCTGGGCCTCGCTGCCCTTGCCGACGCTGCTGATCAACCCCGAAGGCCGGATACTGGAGGCGAACCCGGCGGCGGAAACCTTTCTCAACACCTCGGACAAGGCCCTGCGCGGCCAGCCCGCCTTTGACCGTCTGGCCATCGACGCCCCGATGGAAGAGGCGCTTGCCCGGGCCCGTGCCAACCAGTCGCCGCTGAACATCAACGATGTGGACGTGACGACCGGGGAACGCCCGCCCGTGCAATGCACCATCCATATCGCGCCGATGCACGACAACCCTGACGTGATCATGCTGATCCTCAGCCCCCGCGAAATCGCCGACCGGCTTGGCCGGTCGATGGGGGTCAAGTCGGCAGCGCGCTCGGCCATCGGCATGGCGGAAATGCTGGCGCATGAGATCAAGAACCCTCTGGCGGGCATTTCGGGGGCGGCACAGCTTCTGTCGATGAACCTTCCCCCCGAAGATCAGGAGATGACCGACCTCATCGTCGAGGAAACCCGCCGCATCGTGAAGCTTCTGGAGCAGGTCGAACAGTTCGGCAACATCCGCCCGCCGGACCGCAAGCCGGTGAACCTGCACGATGCGCTTGACCGGGCCCGCAAGTCGGCGCTGGTCGGATTTGCCGCGCATATGGCGATCGTCGAGGATTACGACCCGTCGCTTCCCCCCACCTTCGCCGACAATGACCAGCTGATGCAGGTGTTCCTGAACCTGATCAAGAACGCGGCCGAGGCGTGCAAGACCGGCGGCACGATCCGGCTGCGCACCTTCTACGACCTTTCGCTGCGTCTGCGCCGCAAGGACGGGGCCTCGGGCGCCTTGCCGTTGAACGTGGAAATCATCGACGACGGCCCCGGCATCAAGCCCGAGATTGCCGCCAGCATCTTCGAGCCTTTCGTCTCGGGCCGCGAGAACGGCACGGGGCTGGGACTGGCGCTCGTCTCCAAGATCATCTCGGACCATGAGGGCTGGATTTCTGTGGATTCCGCCCCCGGTCGAACCGTGTTCCGTGTGTCGCTGCCCATGGCGCCGCGCGAAAAGAAGAAGGAAGATCATTAAGATGGATGGCACCGTTCTTGTCGCCGACGATGACCGCACGATCCGCACGGTCCTGACCCAGGCGCTGACCCGCGCGGGCTGCAAGGTGCACGCCACCTCAAGCCTCATGACCCTGATGCGCTGGGTGGAAGAAGGGAAGGGCGATCTGGTGATCTCGGACGTGATCATGCCCGATGGCAACGGACTGGATGCGCTGCCCCGCATCGCCAAGATGCGCCCCGGCCTGCCGGTGATCGTGATCTCGGCGCAGAACACCATCATGACCGCGATCCAGGCCGCCGAGGCCGAGGCCTTCGACTACCTGCCGAAACCCTTCGACCTGCCCGACCTGATGAAGCGGTCGGCAAAGGCGCTTGACCAGAAGCGGCGTGCGCCCAAGGTCGTGGTGCCCTTGCGCGACGCCGAAGACGACCTGCCGCTTGTCGGCCGCACCCCCGCCATGCAGGCGCTGTACCGACTGGTGGCGCGGGTGATGAACACCGATCTAGCCGTGCTGATCACCGGCGAATCCGGGACAGGCAAATCGCTGATCGCCCGCGCGATCCATGATTTTTCCGACCGCCGCACGCTGCCGTTCATCGTGGCCCAGGCGGCGGACCTGCAGGGCATGGACGGCCCCTCGACCCTGCTTGCCAAGGCGCGGGGCGGGGCGATCATGTTTGACGAGGTTGCCGATTACGACGAGGACACCCAGGCCCGCGTGGTGCGGATGCTGGACCTTCTGGGCGACAACGCGCCCCGGATCATGGCCACCAGCCAATCGGACCTTTCGGCCCGGATGGAAGCGGGGCAGTTTCGCAGCGACCTGTTCTACCGGCTTGGCGGGGTGTCGCTGCATGTGCCGTCCCTGCGCGAACGGGTCGATGACATCCCGCTTCTGGCCCAGCATTTCCTGGCCCGGGGCGAACGTGACCTTGGCACCATGCGGCGGCTGTCGCCGGAAGCGACCGACCTGGTCCGGGCCTATTCCTGGCCCGGCAACGTGCGGCAACTGGAAAACACCCTCAGGCGCCTGCTGGTCACAGCCTCGGAGTCCGAGATTTCGCGCCTTGAGGTCGAACAGGTTCTTGGCAATCAGCCCAGCCCCGAACCCCGGGCCGGACTGGAGGGCGGTGAAAAGCTGTCCGCCTCGGTCGCGCGGCACCTGAAGCGCTACTTCGATCTGCACGGCGGTCAGCTTCCACCTGCCGGCGTCTACCAGCGCATCCTGCGCGAGGTCGAACTTCCCCTGATCGAGATCGCCCTTGATGCCACGGCCGGAAACCAGGCCAAATGCGCCGACCTTCTGGGCATCAACCGCAACACCCTGCGCAAGAAGATTACCGATCTCGACATCCGCGTGACGCGTCGCCGAAAATTGATGTAACGCGGCCACAAGTCTTGTGTCTTTTGGGTTTCACGCGGGCGCAACACAAGATATGGTTGCCGGGGGTAAGTTGACCCCCGGGGTTTGACAGATTCGGGCGGGCAGATTCGGGTGGACCGCGCAGTTCAAGTCGATGTCTGGACACGGTTTTCGCGCCTTCGCAGGCAGCGGGGGGTGCAGACTGCAGTGACCCTGGGACTGGTCTTTCTGGGCCCGGTTCTGGCGGTGGCCACGTTCCTTGCAATGGGCCCGTTCAACCAGGATGCCGCATCGCCGGTGTTGCGGCTGATCCTGCTGTCCGACCTGATCTATGTCCTTGTCGTGGCCGCACTGGTTCTTGCCCGGGTGATGCGCCTGCTGGCGGATCGGCGGTCGCGGTCTGCCGGCTCCAGGCTGCACCTGCGCCTTTCCGGCGTGTTCATGCTGATTGCGCTGGTGCCGACGGTTCTGGTCGCGGTCTTTGCGGTCCTGTCGATCAACATCGGGCTTGAAGGCTGGTTTTCCGACCGGGTCCGTTCGGTCGTCGGCTCGTCGCTCTCGGCCGCGCAAGCCTATGAGGCGGTGCAGCGCGACGATCTTGTTGCCGATGTGACCGCCCTTGCAGGCTTTCTGGATCGGGCCAAGAAACAGGCCGTCTTCCTGCGGGACGACCAGCTGCGCCCTCTCCTCAGCCAGGGCCAGTCCGTCATCCAGCGCGGGCTGAAAGAGGCCTATCTGGTCGACGGGGCAGGGGCGTTGAAAACCCGGGGTGAGCGGTCCTACCTTTTCGGGTTCGAGCCGCTGACCGCGAACCAGCTTGACCTGGCCCGGCAAGGCAAGACCGTTCTGATCCCCGATTGGCCGAACAACGAGTTCCGCGCCCTCATTGCCCTTGCGGCCTTTCCCGACCGCTATCTCTATGTCACGCGTGAGGTTGACGGCTCGATCCTGTCGCTGCTGGATGAAACGCAGGAAACCGTTCAGCTTTACAACCAGCTGGAAAGCGAACGCGGGCGCCTTCTGTTCAACTTCGGCCTGATCTACCTTGGCTTTGCGCTGATCCTGATCCTTGCCGCGGTCTGGCTGGGCCTGTGGTTCGCCGAACGCCTGTCGCGCCCGGTGGGCCGCCTTGCCGGTGCTGCCGAACGCGTCGGCGGGGGTGATCTTGACGTGCAGGTGACCGAAGAGGACGGCGATGACGAAATCGCCTCGCTGGGTCGGCTGTTCAACCAGATGACCCGCCAGCTCAAAGGCCAGCGCGAGGCCCTGATGGACAGCCATCGCCACACCGAACGTCGCCGCCGGCTGTTTGATTCCGTCCTGTCGAACGTCACGGCCGGCGTGATCGGTCTGGACAGCGGCGGCAACATCGACTTCATCAACCGGGCCGCGGAGCGTCTGCTTGACCTGTCCGATGGCCAATCCGACGTGGCCCTCGCCACCGCAGTGCCAGAGTTCGGCGCCCTTTTCGACCGGCTGCGCGACGGACCCGGGGCGGCTGTGCAGGAAGAAGTGCGCCTGACGCGCAAGGGCAAGCAGGAAAGTCTTCTGGTGCGCCTGGGCATGCGCCGCAACGAAGCTGGCAATCTTGAAGGCTATGTCGTGGCCTTCGACGACGTCACTGAACTTGTCTCGGCGCAGCGCATGGCCGCCTGGGGCGATGTTGCCCGCCGCATCGCCCATGAGATCAAGAACCCGCTGACCCCGATCCAGCTTTCCGCCGAACGGATCAAACGCAAGTTTTCCTCGCAGGTCCGCGACCATGCGGATCTGGAGCAATACACTGACGTGATCGTGCGCCAGACCAACGACCTGCGCCGCATCGTGGACGAGTTTTCCAAGTTCGCCCGGATGCCCGAGCCCGACCGCCGGGACTGCGACCTGGCCGAACTGTTGCGCGGCGCAGTTCTCTTGCAGGAAAACGGCCAGCCCGGCGTGCACTTTGTGAAGGACATCCCGCGCGATCCGCTGCAAATGGAGCTGGACGCGACGATGATCGGGCAGGCCCTGACGAACCTTATCAAGAACGCCGGGGAAGCCATTGAAACCTTGCAGGAAAAGGGTGCTCCGGCCGGGCATTCCCCCGAAATTCGCGTGACCTTGGTCAGCGATGATACAGAGGCCGTGATCCGGATCATGGACAATGGTACCGGCCTGCCGCCTGACCGCGCGCGCCTGTTCGAACCCTATGTCACCACCCGCGACAAGGGCACCGGACTTGGCCTGTCCATCGTGAAGAAGATCATCGAGGAACATGGCGGGACATTGGCGCTCCCTGGCGCCATGGCCGAAATCCGCCTGCCGCGCGCCACCCGGCGGCGGTCCAGAACGCATGTGCCGACCGAGGTTGCCCGCATTGACGCCAATGCTGGCAAGACTGACGAACAAGGAGTTTGACCGATGAGCATTCTGATCGTTGACGATGAGCAGGACATTCGCGAACTGGTAGGAGACATCCTGCGCGACGAGGGTTATGCGGTACGGCTTGCTGCGAACTCAGATGACTGTCTGGCCGCAATCAATGTCGAGCAGCCCGCGCTGATGATCCTGGACATCTGGCTCAAGGACAGCCGGATGGATGGCATCGACATCCTGAAGACGGTAAAGCGGGACAATCCTGACATTCCGGTGGTTATTATATCCGGTCATGGAAACATTGAAATCGCCGTCGCCGCAATCAAGCAGGGCGCTTACGACTTTATCGAAA
Source organism: Rhodobacterales bacterium (assembly GCA_026400325.1). Lineage (GTDB taxonomy): Bacteria > Pseudomonadota > Alphaproteobacteria > Rhodobacterales > Rhodobacteraceae > Tabrizicola. The sequence continues at coordinate 7,410 of JAPLPF010000150.1, read as the reverse complement.
AGCCTTTCAACATCGACCAGCTGATGGTGGTGGTGGCGCGCGCGATGGAAACCAGCCGCCTGCGCCGCGAAAATCAGGACCTGCGCCGCCGTGATGTCGCCTCGGCGGAAATGCTGGGGGCATCCGTTGCCTTCAAGGCGATGAAGGCGAACCTTGACAAGGTCACCAAATCGAACGGCCGCGTCATGCTGACGGGCGAGCCCGGGTCGGGCAAGGAGATGGCCGCGCGCTATATCCACACCAACTCGAACCGGGCCTCGGCACCATTTGTCATCGTGTCATCCGCCTCCATCGAACCGGAACGGATGGAAGAGGTGCTTTTCGGCCGGGAAACCTCCGAACGCGGGGTGGAACCGGGGCTGCTGGAGCAAGCCCACGGCGGGGTGATCTATTTCGACGAGGTTGCAGACATGCCCTTGGGCACGCAAGGCAAGATCCTGCGCGTTCTGACCGAACAGCAATTCACCCGGGCCGGCGGGTCGGACCGGGTCCGGGTTGATCTGCGGGTCATCTCCTCGACCTGCCGCGACCTTCGGGCCGAGATCGGGATGGGCCGATTCCGGCAGGAACTTTATGACCGGCTGAACGTGGTGCCGATCCCGGTTCCGTCCCTGTCCGAACGGCGCGAGGACATTCCCGACCTTGCCCGCCATTACATCGACTGGTTCCAGAAGACCCAGGGTCTGCCCGCCCGCCCGCTGTCGCCCGACGCCGAGTCACTGTTGCAGACGATGTCCTGGCCCGGAAACATCCGCCAGCTGCGCAACGTGATCGAGAGGGTGCTGATCCTTGGCGACAGCACCGGCGCGATCGAGGCCGCCGAACTGCCGGGGGCCGAGCCGAAGGCCGATGCCGAGGCCGGGGTCATGCTGTCGGGGTCCATCGCGGCCCTTCCCCTGCGCGAAGCGCGTGAGCTGTTTGAACGCGAATACCTTGTGACGCAGATCAACCGCTTTGGCGGCAACATCAGCCGCACCGCAAGCTTTGTCGGCATGGAACGCTCCGCGCTGCACCGCAAGCTCAAGTCGCTGGGCGTGGTCGGCACCAGCCGGGGCGGGCGGGGCTTCACCGATTTCGAGGAATAGCCGCGCGTCGCTTTCGGCGCCTTCGGTTGACCATCGGTCCTCGATCTGACATGCAAACGGCGACGGCTGGTCGCGGAGTAGACGATGAAAGTGATCATCTGCGGGGCGGGCCAGGTCGGTTGGCAGATCGCCCGGCATCTGTCGGGCGAAAAGAACGATGTCACCCTCGTCGACATGAACGCCGACCTTGTCCGCCGCGCCACGGATACGCTGGACGTGCAGGGCGTGGTCGGCTGGGCCAGTCACCCTGACGTGCTTGAAAAGGCGGGCGCGCGCGACGCCGACATGCTGATCGCGGCCACCCATTCCGACGAAGTGAACATGGTCACCTGCCAGGTGGCCCATTCGATCTTCAACATCACCCGAAAAATCGCCCGGATTCGCGCGCAAAACTATCTTTCCGCGCTTTACAGCGACCTGACGAACCAGGACCAGCTGGCCATTGACGTGGTGATCAGCCCGGAACGCGAAGTGGCCGAGGCCGCCCTTCAGCGCCTTGCCGCCCCAGCGACCTTTGACACCGAAAGCTTCATGGGCGGCCGCGCGCAGCTTCTGGGCATCCAGTTGTCGGCGGATTGCCCGGTCCTCAACACGCCGTTGCGGCAGTTGAACGACCTGTTCTCCACCCTGCGCGCCATTGTGGTCGGCATCCGCCGCGAGGACCGCCTTTTCGCGCCGGAAGCAGGCGACCAGCTTTATGCCGAAGATCAGATCTACATCTTCACCCATGTCGAGGATGTGAACCGCGCGCTTGAGATTTTCGGCAAGAAGACGAAGAAGCAGGAACGCATCATCATCGTGGGCGGCGGCAACGTCGGGCTTGCCGTTGCGCGCGCACTTGAGGCCCGGACCGATCGCGTCCGCGCCAAGATCATCGAAAAGGACCGCGCAACCGCCGAAACCGCCGCCGACCTTCTGGAGCGGACCATCGTGCTGCATGGCGACGGCATGGATATCGACATCCTGATGGAGGCCGCGATCGACCGTGCCGATGCGGTTCTGGCCGTGACCGATGACGACAAGACCAACCTTCTTGTCTCGGTCCGGGCCAAGCAGGCCGGATGCCAGATGACCATCGCGCTGGTGAATGACCCCACGCTTGCGCCACTGATGGCCCCCCTCGACATCGACGCCTACATCAACCCGCGCGCGACCACCGTGTCGTCAATCCTGCGCCACATTCGCCATGGCCGGGTCCGCGCGGTATATTCCATCGGCGACGCCGAGGCCGAGATGATCGAGGCGCAGGTCCTGTCCACCTCGCCACTGTCAGGCCGGCTGATCCGCGACATCGCGTTTCCCGAGGGCGTGCTTGTCGGCGCGGTGATGAAGGGCGAAAAGGTGCTGAAACCCACGGGCGACCTGCGAATCGAACCCGGTGACGTGATCGCCCTGTTTGCCATGTCCAAGGACGTGCCCGAGGTCGAGCGCCTCTTGCAGGTCTCGATCGACTTCTTCTGATGCTTTCCCGGCTGGCAGAACTGCCGCTTATCGTTGTCCTTCTGGGCCTCACAGGCGGCTTTGCCCTTCTGCCGGCCATACATGCCCTGGCGACAGATCAGACAGCACTTGGGCGCAGCTTCTTTTATTCTGCCCTGATCATCCTGATCGGCACGGCGATGCTGGGGATTGCCACCGCCGCCTTCACCCCGCGTGACCCGGCCCGAAGCCACCTGATGGCGCTGGTCGGGGCCTATGCGATCCTGCCGCTGGTCATGGCCTTGCCCATGCTGGAAGCCGTGCCCGACACCACGCTGACCAACGCCTGGTTCGAGATGGTCTCGGCCTTTACCACCACCGGCGCCACGGTCTATGCCGCCGAGCTGACCCGCTTTGCGCTGCGGCTTTTCCCGGTTTACACCGCCCTGACCCTGATGCTGTGGGTCCTGCTGCTGATTGCCGGGGACAGTGGCACCAATGCCCTGATCCTTGCGATGGGAACGCTGTCCACCTCGGGGATCATGGGGCAGGGTGGTCTTGGCACTGGCAGCTCGGGTGTTCCGGGCGAGATGCTGGTCTTTGCTTTCCTGATCTTTGCGATCACCCGCCGCGCGCTGCCGGGGACCGGTCTTGCCGAGAACCGCCGCCCGCTGGGCCTTGACCCTGAACTGCGGCTGGCGGCGTTCATCCTTCTGGCGGTGACCACACTCCTGTTCCTGCGGCACTGGGTTTTGGTCGATGACGGGGTGATCCCGGTCGAGGACAACCTGGCCCTGGCCTCATTCTGGGGGGTGCTGTTTACCTCGGCGTCGTTTCTGACCACGACAGGCTACATTTCGGCAGATTGGCAGACTGGGGCAATCTGGACCGGGATGGGCTTTCCCGGGCTCTTGTTGCTGGCCCTTGCCATCATCGGCGGCGGGACTGCGACGACGGCAGGCGGGGTCAGACTGTTGCGGGTCTACGCGCTTTTGCGGCATGGTGAACGCGAACTGCAACAGATCATCCACCCCAATTCCGTCGGCGGCGGTGGCAGCGATGCGCGACGCCTTCGGCGCGAAGGCGCGCAACTGGCCTGGGTATTCTTCATGCTGTTCGCCGTCTCGATCGCCGTGACGGCAGCACTTCTGACCCTTGCCGGTGTCGCTTTCGAGCCTGCCCTGGTCCTGACCATTGCGGCCCTGACAACGACGGGCCCGCTTGCTGCCGTGGGCGGCACCGACCCCATCGTCTATGCCAGCCTCGGGGATATGGTGAAGGCCATTCTCGGACTTGCCATGATTGTAGGGCGGCTGGAAACACTCGCGCTTCTGGTCCTGTTCCTGCCGGATCGGGGCCGCAGCTGAGGGTTGTCAGTGTAACAAGCTGATTTTTGCGCTGGAATCTCCCTGAAAGCCGCATCATACTTGCCAAAGGCCGTCTTTGGCGGTGACGATAGGGCCGACAGAAGAAAGCGGGCCGCGTGACAGTGAAGCGATAGAAAAACAAGGCAAAAAAGCTATGGCCGCCGACAAGCAAAATCTGCAGGACGCCTTTCTGAACCATGTCAGAAAGGCCAAGGTTCCGGTAACAATCTTTCTCATCAACGGGGTGAAGCTTCAGGGCGTGATCACCTGGTTTGACAACTTTTGCGTGCTTCTGCGCCGCGATGGACAATCACAGCTTGTCTACAAGCATGCGATTTCCACGATCATGCCGGGCGCTCCGATCAGCCTCTACGAAGGGGAAGACTGATCACACAGGCCCCGCAGGATGAGGCTGACCTTCTGTCCGAACGGGCGGGTCAGCGGCTGCGCGATACGGCCGCGCAGGCCACGCGCGCCTATGTGCTGCATCCCGCACTGAAATCTGCCAAGGTCCGCCGCCTGCCCGAACACGGGCTTGCCGAGGCTGTGGCCCTTGCCGCCGCCCTGCCGGAACTTGAGGTTTGCGGCGCCGAAGTCGTCAAGCTGGCCCGCGTCCATCCCGGAACGTTGATCGGCTCTGGCAAGGTTGAAGACCTGAAAACCCGTTTCAAGGCCGCCGCGATCGACCTTGTGCTGGTCGATGGCACGGTCTCGCCCGTCCAGCAGCGCAATCTGGAAAAGGAATGGGGCGTCAAGCTTCTGGACCGCACCTCGCTTATCCTGGAAATCTTTGCCGATCGCGCCCGCACCCGCGAAGGGGTCTTGCAGGTCGAACTCGCGGCCCTCAGCTATCAGCGCACGCGCCTGGTGCGCGCCTGGACCCACCTTGAACGTCAGCGCGGTGGCTTCGGCTTTGTCGGCGGTCCGGGCGAGACCCAGCTTGAGGCGGACCGCCGCGCCATCGACGATCAGGTGATCCGGCTGAAACGCCAGCTTGACAAGGTCGTCAAGACGCGTGAGCTGCACCGTGCCTCGCGGCGCAAGGTGCCGTTTCCGCTGGTGGCGCTGGTTGGCTATACCAACGCCGGAAAGTCCACACTTTTCAACCGGATGACCGGGGCCGAGGTGTTGGCAAAGGATATGCTTTTTGCCACGCTTGACCCCACGATGCGCGGCATCGTGCTGCCCTCGGTCGATGGCGGGACCGGGCGCAAGATCATCGCCTCGGACACTGTGGGCTTCATTTCCGACCTGCCCACGCAACTGGTCGCCGCCTTCCGGGCCACGCTGGAAGAGGTGCTGGAGGCCGACCTCATCCTGCATGTCCGCGACATCAGCCATCCCGAAACCGCCGAACAGGCGCAGGACGTGACCGAGATCCTGACCGCTTTGGGCGTCAAGCCGACGGTTCCGACGTTCGAGGTCTGGAACAAGCTTGACCTTGTCGACCCAGGCGCGCGCGCGGCCCTGGCCCTGGGCGCTGCCGGGCGGGACCGCGTCTTTGCGGTCTCGGCCCTGACGGGTGAAGGCGTGCCCGCCCTTCTTCACGGGGTTTCGCTGGCCTTTGACGAAGCGAAATCCGACCAGATCCTGATGCTGCCCTTTTCGGAAGGCCGCAAGCGCGCCTGGCTGCACCAGCAGGATGTCGTCACCGCCGAAACCGAGGATGAGGACGGCTACCACCTCACCCTGCGTTGGACGGCCCGCCAGGAAAAACGCTTCCGCGACCTCTAGGAAGGGCGACGTCTTGCAGGAAATCGCTGCGCAGCCTGCAAAGGCTGTGTCGCTCTGCTTGCAGCAGCCGCGCGACCTGCGACACGCCCGGGATCATTCTGCCGGTGTCAGCACCATGACCCCGGCTGCGGCTGCGCGGGCAAGGTCCGGGTCCAGCGACATCGGGATGTATTCGCCCCGGCGCCACAATTCTCCCAGGTCATCGTAGTGCCGCGACAGCGGATGGCCGGACTGGCCGGTTGCGGTGATGAAGACCGAACTGTCGGGATCGCCGAAGTCATAGACCCCGCGATACCCGGCCGAATGCACGTTCTGGAACGGGTCTTCGCCCGTTCCACGCGTCACCCCGCGCATCAGCGTGTCGTCGCCGCCGCTGGTGGACTGCCGGATGTTCACGAAATAGCGCAGGAATGGCACCTGGCCCAGCACCGGATGGTCATGCGTGGCCTGATGCGCGTCGCCCCAACGCCAGCTTTCGATGTTTGGCCCGTATCTTTCGGTCAGCCGCAGAAGCGCCTCATCCAGCGCGATCCGCGACAGGTCGGTGCAGGTCTCTACCGCCGCCGACTGAATGACGTCGCACCAGGCGCTGGCACCGTTCACGTTGCGAAAGACCCGCTCGATGAAGACCGGCGAGATATGGGTAAAGCTGTCTGCCATCTTGCCCAGCTCGTCGCGGATCAGCCGGTCCATCAGCGCCCGCATCCAGGCCTCGGCGATCAGGGGTTCGGGCAGATGCTCGTTCATCTCGCCGTTCCATTCGGCCAGCAGGACCAGCGCCCGCTGCCGCAACCGTTCGGGCGTGCCCTCGGGGGCCGCGTCACCAGTGAACCACAGATCCGCCCCGATCAGCGGCAACAGCGCCCGCGCCGTGGGGTTCACGGTATCAAGCTGCGCCTCGATGAAGCTTTCGCGGGTATGCACCTCGCGTGCCTTCATCAGGGTCAGCCAGCGCTGGATGCGCTGCGTGTCGCCCCAGTCAAAGCTGACATGGTTCGGAAAGGGCCGGTCCACGGTCTTGTTGTTGGTGTTGCCCAGAAGGCCCGAGGTCGGGTTCACGAAGCGCGGGTTCTGCTCATAGGGCAGCACCCCCTTGAACCCCGCCGCAGGGTCTGCACCCAGGACCGGCATCCGCCCTTGCGATGGATGGGCTGCGTCGCGCGCGGGCATCGCCCCCACCAGTTGCAGCGCGATCCCGTCCGCGTCGGCCAGCATCAGGTTCTGCGCCGGGGCGACATGCAGCCGGCCCGCCTCCAGCGCCTCGGCTACGTTTGCAGATTTCATCAGGCGCATGGCCGCGGTCATGGTGGTATCGGCCCCGTCAAGCGCCGTCCAGCTCAGGGCCGCGACATGGCCGCCGGGGGTGATGGTCCCAAGGTCGTAAAGGCCGCCGGTCAGAATCGGCCCGTTCCTTGACCAGCGCAGGGTCAGCGTGACCGGGTCCGCATCCTTGACCGTGATGATCGACTGGCGCGAGGTGAAGGTCGCCCAGCCGTCCGGCGTGCGGTATTCCTCGGGGTTGTCCGGGTTCAACTCTTCGATCAGCACGTCCTGATCATCAAGGTAGGCCGTGGTCAGCCCCCAGCCAAGCCGTTCGGACCGCCCCACGATCACGGCGGGCACGCCCGGAATCGTCCCGCCGATCACCCCACCCGAGGCCAGCTGCAACCGCGCCAGATACCAGATCGTCGGCGCCGTCAGGTCCAGGTGCGGGTCATTGGCCAGCAGGCTTCCGCCCCCTGCCGACCGGCCCGGGCTTGCGGCCCAGGCATTTGACGCCCCCGCCCGGCCAGGCTCGGCCACCG
>JAPLPF010000020.1 GCA_026400325.1 Rhodobacterales bacterium | reverse complement strand
TGTTTTGTCGTCTGGGACCGAGCCACAAAAGACGCAGCTACGCCAAAACTCCCGCTCATTCACCCCCAAACCTCCACAAACTCCCGCCACTCGCCCTTGGACATGCCGGAGACTTCCTGGCCTACCGTCTCACCGGCAAGCCTCCGTTTCAAGACGGAAATCGCCTTCGCCGAAAGCGTCACTCCCCCCATTCGGTAGTCCTCGAAGGCCCCGTAGGCTAGGGGCACCCAGTCCTTCACGCAGGCCGCAATCGCCTCGGCGTAGACGCGGATTTCGTATTGGGCGTGGGGGTCGGCGCGCAGGCGCAGGAAGTGGAAGAGGTTGTGCAGGTCGACCTTCCAGTACCACTGGGTGTAGATGTTGGCGGGGAGGTTCATGCGGGCAAGCTCGCGCGCGAGGCCTTGTTGGCCGTCCTGGCTCAGCATCGCCTCGTAATGGTCATAGGCGCGGTTGGCGTCGCCCTTCAGCAATTCGAGGACGCGGGCGGCCTCTTCGCCTTGCAGGACCTCTCCCCTTCCCTGGTTGTTGACGGTGGACTGGGCGGCAAGCTGGTCGGGGGCGGGAATGTAGAACTCCCGGTCGAGGATCGAGTAGCGGGCGGAGTATTCGTTGACGTTGGCGGTGCGGTGGCGAATCCACTGGCGGGCGACGAAGACGGGGAGTTTGACGTGAAGCTTGACCTCGCACATCTCGAACGGGGTGGAGTGCCAGTGGCGCATCAGGTAGCGGATCAGGCCCTCGTCGTTCTGGACGTGCCTGGTGCCCGCCCCATAGGACACGCGGGCGGCCTGGACGATGGCGCTGTCGTCGCCCATGTAGTCGATGACGCGGATGAAGCCGTGGTCAAGGACCGGGTGGGCGCGGTAAAGATGTGCCTCCATCCCCTCGGACACGGCGCGGAGGGTGGGGCGGGGAAGGCTGCGTGCGGCCTCGATCTCGGCGGATTGTTCGGGAGTGAGGGGCATTCTGGGCCTCATGTTGTTCGAGTCGGGGCAGACTATAGCTTGCGGTCGGGTGTGGCGATACCGCAAGATGGGGCAAACAGGGAGGATCAGATGATCAGGTATCTGCACACGATGGTCAGGGTGAAGGATCTGGAGAAATCCATCGCCTTCTACAAGCTTCTGGGGCTGAAAGAGACGCGGCGCTATGACAACGAGGGGGGGCGTTTCACGCTGGTCTTTCTGGCGCCCCCGGGACAGGAAGACTGCCCGGTGGAGCTGACCTACAACTGGGATGGCGACAACGGGCTGCCATCGGACGGGCGGCACTTCGGGCATCTGGCCTATGAGGTGGATGACATCTACGCCACCTGCGCGCATCTGCAATCGCATGGCGTGATCATCAACCGGCCGCCACGGGACGGGCGAATGGCCTTCGTGCGCTCGCCCGACAATGTGTCGGTGGAACTGCTGCAAAGGGGGGCGGCGAAGGCACCGGCGGAGCCCTGGGCAAGCATGGCATCGACCGGGCACTGGTAGCGCCCGACGAGGGCAGGGACGGGGTCCGCAAATGGCCCCGTCATGGTCTTCAGCCAAGCACGCCCATGACCATGGGCTGCACCTCGTGCCAGCCTTCCCACATCATGTTGAGCGCGACGTAAAGGATGATGGCCAGGCCCAGATAGGCGATCCAGCGGTATTTCTGCAGCAACTGGGCAATGAAGCTTGCCGCCAGTCCCATGAGCGCGATGGACAGCGCAAGGCCGAAGACCAGCACCGTCGGATGGTCATGCGCCGCCCCCGCGACGGCCAGGACGTTGTCCAGGCTCATCGACACGTCGGCGATCACGATCTGGGTCACTGCTTGCCGCATGGTCTTGCGCGGAGCCCCACCCGCAACGGTGCCATCGGCGTTGAGGTCGGCATTCGCCAGAGCCTCGACCGCGGCATCCTCGTTCCCGTGGGGGGTGCGCAACTCGCGCCACATCTTCCAGCACACCCACAGCAGCAGGACCCCTCCGGCAAGCAGCAGGCCGGTGATTTCCAGCAACTGCGTCGTGATCAGCGCAAAGCCGATCCGCATCACGGTGGCCGCGATGATTCCGATCAGGATGGCCTTGTTGCGCAGGTCTTTCGGCAGGCCCGCCGCGGCAAGACCGATCACGATCGCATTGTCGCCGGCAAGGGCAAGGTCGATGCCGATGACCTGCACGAAGGCAGTCATCGCTTCGGGGGTAAACATGTCCATGCTGGTTTCCTTGCCGCCTGCGCGGGCCTGCCTACGCCTTTGACCCGGGCGGTTCAAGTCGCTGGACACTATTCAAGCGGCCGAAAGGCAGCTAGGGCATGGGGATGCTGTCCTACCAACACCTTTATCACGCCGGGAACCTGGCCGATGTCCACAAACATGCCACGCTGGCCTGGGTGCTGGACTACCTGACCCGCAAGGACAAGCCGCTGACCTACATCGAGACCCATGCCGGGCGCGGGATCTATGACCTTGGCGCGGAGGAGGCGGTCAAGACCGGTGAGGCCGCCGCCGGGATCGCGCTGGCCGAGGGCTGGTTTGCCAAGGACCACCCCTATCGCCAGCGTCTGGACGAGACGCGCGCCGCGCATGGCCCCGGCGCCTATCCCGGATCGCCGCTGATCGCCGCCCTGGGCCTGCGCGAGACCGATACGATCCACCTCGCCGAGCTTCACCCGCAGGAAGTGGTTGCCTTGCGGTCGGTGGCCGGCAACTGGGGCGCACATGTCCACCAGCGTGACGGCTTTGACCTGGCACTGGCGCTGACGCCGCCGACGCCGCGCCGGGGGCTGATGCTGATCGACCCGTCCTATGAGGTGAAGGCGGATTACGAGGCGATCCCGCGGCATCTGGCCAGCCTTCACCGCAAATGGAACGTGGGCGTTCTGATCCTGTGGTATCCGCTTTTGACCGGAGGGGCGCATGTCCCGATGCTGGCAACGCTTGCCGAAACCTTCCCCGACGCCATGCGCCACGAAGTCCGCTTTCCCCCGGTGCGCGAAGGGCACCGCATGGCGGGTTCGGGCCTTTTCATCCTGAATGCGCCGTTCGGGCTGGAAGAAGAGCTTGCCCGCCTCTCGGCCCGCTTTGCGGCACTTTCCAAGCCGGGCGCAAAGCCCTAGAACCGGGGCATGATAGACATTCTGCGCCGTCTTCTGGCCCCCGACACCGACCGCCTGCCCGAGCCTGACGCCCGGCTGGCGATGGCCGCCCTGCTGGTCCGCATCGCGCGGACCGACGGGCTTTATTCGGCCGAAGAGGTCGAACGGATCGACCGCGTCCTGGCGCAGCGCCATGGCCTTGGCCCGTTCGAAGCTGCCCGGCTGCGCACTGACGCCGAAGTGCTGGAACAAGAAGCTCCGGATACGGTGCGCTTTACCCGGGCGATCAAGCTGGTTGTCCCGTTGCAGGACCGGTCGCTTCTGATGACGGCGCTGTGGTCGGTTGCCCTGGCCGATGGTTTGCGCGACGCCGAGGAGGACCGTCTGATGCGGCTGGTTGCAAACCTTCTGGGTCTGACGGATGTCGAATCCGCGCAGGCCCGCCAGCAAGCGGAACGTGAGTCCGATCTGCCATGATCGCCAGCCTTGGCATGTATGATTTCGGCCCCGCGATGGCCGCGAATGATCGGCTTTGGGCAGGCATCCGGGACGGTCTGCGATCGCGCGGGCTGGCGGCACCGGATGGGCTTACCCGGGGCGAGGGTGCCTATTGGCCGGCATGGGAAGCCCCCGATCTGGTCCTGTCCCAGACCTGCGGCTATCCATTCCGCTTCAGGCTGCACAGCCAGGTGACCTACATCGGAACCCCCGATTACGGGGTGGAAGGGTGCCCGCCTGGCCATTACAACTCGGTCTTCGTGGTGCGCAAGGACGACCCTCGCAAGGGACTGGCCGACTTCGACGGTGCAGCCTTCGCCTATAACGAGGCATTGTCGCAGTCCGGCTGGGCCGCCCCCCAAACCCATGTCGCGGGGTTGGGTATCCGCCTGCCGCCAAGGCTGAAGACTGGGGGGCACCGGCTTTCGGCGGCAGCGGTGGCGGACGGCCGGGCCGACATTGCCGCCCTTGATGCCGTAACCCTTGCGCTGATGGCCGGTGACCCCGTGGCCGCGTCCTTTCGGGTGATCGCGCGCACGGACCCGACGCCCGGCCTGCCCATGATCGCGGCAAGGGGTGCCGATGCCGGGGCGATCTTTGCTGCGGTCGCCGCAGCCATTGCCGCCCTGGCACCAGCGGACCGGGCGACGCTGTGTCTGAAAGGGCTGGTCCGAATTCCGCTGTCGGCCTATCTGGCCGTGCCCAATCCGCCCCCGCCCGAAGCGATTGCGCCTGCCGCTTGAACGGATCGCCACGTCGGGCGACCCGTTTCGGCCAATTGTGCGTTGCATTGCGAGGGAATCTTCGTCCTACTGTCGGACCAGACAGTTGCCTACCGCAGACCGACGCCGCCCCACCCAGATCCCTGACACAAGACCACATGTCCCAGTCCAGCACCCTGACACCGGCCGAAACCCGGGCCGAAACTCCGGTCATCGCAATCCACGACCTGCACAAGTGCTATGGTCCGCTGGAGGTGTTGAAGGGTGTCGATCTTCTGGCCCCGCGCGGTCATGTCGTGTCGTTGATCGGGTCATCGGGGTCGGGCAAGTCCACGCTGTTGCGCTGCTGCAATCTTCTGGAGGACAGCCAGCAGGGCGAGATCCGCTTCGAGGGTGAGGCGGTGCATTGGAAGGGTGAAGGCCTGAACCGGCATCCTGCCGACCGCCACCAGGTGACGCGCATCCGCACCAACCTGTCGATGGTCTTCCAGCAGTTCAACCTCTGGTCCCACCTTACGGTCCTGCAAAACGTGATGGAAGCGCCGGTGACAGTGCTGAAGCGCGATCCGAAAGAGGTTGAGCAGAAGGCCCGGCAATACCTTGCCAAGGTCGGGATCGAGGACAAGGCTGATGCCTGGCCCGCACAGCTTTCGGGTGGCCAGCAGCAGCGTGCCGCCATCGCCCGGGCGCTGTGCATGGAGCCGCGTGCGCTGTTGTTCGACGAGCCCACATCGGCCCTTGACCCGGAACTGGAGCAAGAGGTCGTGCGCGTCATCAAGGCGCTGGCCGATGAAGGGCGCACCATGCTTCTTGTGACCCATGACATGAAGCTGGCGGCGGATTGTTCCGATCACGTCATCTTCCTTCACCAGGGCCGGATCGAGGAAGAGGGGCCGCCCGACAGCCTGTTCGGCAATCCGCAAAGCAGCCGCCTGCGCGGTTTCCTGTCGGCGACGGGTGGCTGATGGTCTGCGCGGGCACCATGGCCGGGGCTGTGGCCGGGCTGGTCCTGGCTGGATATGGGGACGCGACGGCACCTGTGTTGATCGGCACCGACGCGCCGTTTCCCGCCTATACCTACCTTGACGCAGATGGCGTGATCACCGGGTTCGAACGGGATGTGATGGACGAAGTCTGCGTCCGCGCCGTGCTGGACTGCCGCTGGAAGATGGCGGTCTTCGGCGAGCTTGTTCCGGGGGTCATGGCGGGGCGATTCGACATCGTCCTTGGTGGGATCGCCGTGACTGACGAGCGTCGCCTGCAGGTGGATTTTACCCAGAGCTACCACAGCACCGACCCCGAGGAATGGTATATCGGCCATGCCAACGCCCCCATGCCATCGCTGGCCCTGACCGCTGTGCAATCCGGCACTGTCCATGAGGCGCACTTGCAGCGGCTGGGCTATCGTCACGTTGGTTTCGCCACCGAAGCCGAGGTTCTGGCCGCCCTGGCCGGGGGAACCACCGACCTTGCGCTGGGACCATTCCAGTCGCGCGCGGACATCCAGAGTTTCATGGTCGAAAACGGACTGGACTACCTTTATTCCGACCTGATCCCCGACGATGGCGTTGCCATGGCGGTCTGCAAGGGCAACCCGCTGCTTGACAGTCTGGACGCCGCCCTTGATGCCATGCGCGCCGACGGGACCCTTGCAGCCCTCGAATTCCGCTGGTTCGAATGAACCGGCCCCAACCATCCACAAAACGGGAGACCACAAGGATGAAAACACTGCTTCTTGCCACCGCACTTGTCGCGCTGTCTGGTGCCGCTTTCGCACAAGACGTCGTGCGTCTGGGCACCGAGGGCGCCTATCCGCCCTTCAACTTCATCAACGACGCCGGCGAAGTCGCGGGCTTTGAACGCGAGGTCGGCGACGAGTTGTGCAAGCGCGCGGCCCTGACCTGCGAATGGGTGACGAACGAATGGGACAGCATCATTCCGAACCTGCAGTCCGGCAACTATGACGTGATCATTGCCGGGATGAGCATCACCGACGAGCGGGACGAGGTCATCGACTTCAGCCAGAACTACTTTCCGCCGGCTGCTTCGGCCTTTGTGGGCCTTTCGGCGGATGCCGATCTGAAGGGCACTGTTGCCGCGCAGGTTTCGACCATCCAGGCGGGCTATGTTGCAGAATCGGGGGCGACGTTGCTGGAGTTCGCAACACCTGACGAAACCATCGCAGCCGTGCGCAACGGCGAGGCTGCGGCCGTGTTCGCCGACAAGGATTTCCTTGCCCCGATCGTGGCAGAATCGAACGGCGAGCTGATGTTCGTCGGCGAAGAGGTCCAGTTGGGCGGCGGTGTCGGCCTTGGCATTCGCGAAAGCGATACCGAGCTGAAGGACAAGCTGAACGCAGGCATCCAGTCGATGAAGGATGATGGCAGCCTGAACGCGCTGATCGAAAAGTACTTCGGCCCGGAAACGAAAAAGTTCTAAGGGCAGCCGGGGCGCAGGTTTCCCTGCGCCCCGATCCCGATGTTCGCCGCTTGCGCCGACCCAAAGACGATCGAAGGCCTGACCTGGCTTTCCTGCTACCTGACCTCGGGCAAGCATCTTGATTTCTATTGGTCTTTCGTCACCGTCCTGCTGCTGCTGGCGGTGACCGCACCGGCCGCCCTTGCGATGGGATTTCTGGGGGCCAGCGCCGCACGGTCGCGGCTGTTGCCGGTCAGCATCATGGGCAAGGGCTATGCCGCCGTGGTGCGCGGCGTGCCCGACATCGTCTTTTTCCTGTTCTTCGTGATCGCGCTGGATCAGGGCATCGAGTATCTGAAAAGCCTTGCCGTCTGCGCCGATCACACCTGGCCCTGGCAAGGGCTGGAGTTTCGCGTCTGCCCCGAGGCAAAGGTGCCTCTGGGGGCATCTTCGGCCTTCTGGCACAAGGCTTACGGGTTTGGACTTGCGGTCTTTACCTTTGCCATCGTCTTCGGGGCCTTTGCTGCGAACGTCCTTTACGGCGCGATGAACGCTGTGCCGAAGGCGCAGCTTGAAACGGCCGAGGCTTACGGGATGAGCCACGGTCAGGTTTTCCGCCGCATCCTGGTGCCGCAGATGTGGGTTTATGCGCTGCCGGGGCTGTCCAACCTCTGGATGATCCTGATCAAGGCCACGCCCTTGCTGTTCCTGCTCGGGGTCAAGGACATCGTCTACTACGCACGCGAGCTGGGGGGATCGAAGACGCAGGCCTATGAATACCCGCACCCCGACTGGCGGCTATGGTATTTCCTTGGTCTGCTGGTTTTCTACCTGATTTTCACCAAGGTCTCCGAGCTCGTGCTTGCGCGGCTTTCGGCACGGCTGAACCGGGGGCAGGCCACGGCAGGTGGCGAAGCGCTGCGAAAGGCCGGCTCATGAGCGCACAAGAGTTTTCGCAAACTTTTGCAAATTCCTTCGAAGGAATTTGGCCGCGATCGGGTGGGCGCGCATGAGTTGTTGGGAAACCGTTCAGGCCTATGCCTTCCGATCCATCGGCTTTGGCGAGAACCTCTTGCCGAAGTCGGACTTCACCTTGTGCCAGCAAGTCACGCTGATCGGGTCGGGCCTGATCTGGAACATCTATTTCGGTGTCCTTGCGCTGGCTTTGGGGTTCTTCCTTGCTGTCGGGGTGGCGCTGGCAAAGTCATCGCCTCGCGCCTTGGTCCGCAAGCCTGCCGAGTGGTTCGTGTTTGTCTTTCGCGGCTCACCGCTTTTCATCCAGTTCTTCCTTGCTTATGAGACGCTGCAACTTCTGCCCAAGGCGGGCGTCAACGTGCTGGGCATCACGGTCGAGACCGCCTGGACCACGCGCGCCTGGGCCGGGGCACTGTTCGTGCTGTTTCTCAACACCTCTGCCTACGCTGCCGAGATCTTTCACGGTGCCTTGAAGTCGATCCCCAAGGGCGATCTTGAGGCGGCCGAGGCGTTCGGGATCACCGGCTGGCAAAAGTTCCGCCGCATCCAGTGGCCGACAATGCTGCGCCTGGGCTGGCCGTCCTACACCAACGAGGCGATATTCCTGTTCCATGCCACCACGCTGGTCTTTTTCAGCGGCTTCCCGGCCTTCCGGCAGATGGGCGACGCGCTGTATTATGCCAACTATTTTGCCGACAAGACCTTCAACCCCTTCGTGCCTTATCCCATTGTTGCCGTCTATTTCATCTGCCTGACCCTGATCGTGACCGTGATCTTTGCAGCGGTGAACCGGCGGCTGAACCGGCATCTGCCATCGAACGTCAGAAGCAGAATCCGCTTGCGTCCGCAGTTCATCCGATAGTAAGCTACTTTTGATCAAATTATCCGGGCACCCGCCTGGGACCCTGGATGGCGCCGCATAGCGGGCTGCCGGGGGAAGGCGATCGAAACCAGGGGAAGGACCAAGGGCATGGTCCGAACCTGCGCAACAGGCGATCCTTCCTGGCATGTCCGGGGCGGGTTCGGGGCGCGGGGACCGTGCCTTTCCTGATTGAATGATGATGAAAGACTATTTGCGAAAGCACCCCGACGTGCGGACCATTCGCGTGGCCGCCGTCGACCTGAATGGCCAGGCCCGGGGCAAACGCGTGCCCGCACGCTATGCCGACAATGTGGTCAAGAACGGGACACGGTTCCCCTTCTCGGTCCTGAACCTCGACATCTGGGGCGAGGATATCGACGACAGCCCGCTGGTCTTTGAACAGGGCGACGCCGATGGCGTGCTGAAACCCACGGAACGCGGCTTCATGCCGATGCCCTGGCTTGAGGCGCCGACAGCCCTTTTGCCGATCTGGATGTTCCGCGAGAACGGCCAACCCTATGAGGGCGACCCCCGCCACGCGCTGAACGCCGTCGTCCAGCGCTACAAGGCGCGCGGCCTGACCCCGGTCTGCGCGATGGAGCTGGAGTTCTTCCTGATCGACGACAGCGGCAAGACCATGCAGGTGCCTGCCAGCCCCCGGTCGGGCAAGCGCCGAAAGGCGGCCGAGACGCTGTCGATCCGCGCGCTTGATGCCTTCGACACCTTCTTCACCGACCTTTACGACGCCTGCGAGGCGATGGACATTCCCGCCGATACCACCACCTCGGAAACCGGGTTGGGCCAGTTCGAAGTCAACCTGATGCACTGCGACGACGCGCTGCGCGCCGCCGACGATGCCTGGCTGTTCAAGATGCTGGTCAAGGGTCTTGCCCGCCGCCACGGTTTTGCTGCCAGCTTCATGGCGAAACCCTATGCCGAATACTCCGGGTCCGGCCTGCACACGCATTTCTCGGTCCTGGACGAAAAGGGCGAGAACATCTTCGACTCGGGCGGCCCAAAAGGCACAAACCAGCTGCGCCACGCCGTTGCCGGTTGTCTTGAGGCGATGCATGACTCCACCCTTCTTTTCGCCCCGCACCTGAACAGCTTTGACCGTTTGGTGCCCGACAAGCACGCCCCGACGGCAATCAGCTGGGGCTATGAAAACCGCACTTCGGCCATCCGGATTCCCGCTGGAAACCCCGCTGCGCGGCGGATCGAACATCGGGTCGCAGGCGGGGACGTGAACCCCTATCTGATGCTTGCGGCAATCTTGGGTGCTGCGCTGAGCGGGCTGGAAGATGGCAAGGAGCCACCAGCGCCGATCACCGGCAACGCCTATGCGCTGGACCTGCCGCAGATCCCCGACACCTGGGACGCCGCGATCGACGCGTTCGAACATTCCGACATCCTGTCACGCTTTCTGCCCAAGGAGCTGATCCGCAACCTGGTGCAGACCAAACGGCAGGAGTTGCACTACATAGCCGAGCTTTCCCCGGAAGAACGGGTGGAGCTTTACCTCGACACCGTGTGACCAACCGCTCTTCGGCCCGGCAGGGTCGAAGAGCGTCCCCCTTGACCAAAGCCACCCTCCAGACCCATCTTGCGGAAAAGCAAGGGAAACCATGATGCAGATCGGCATCCTTCAGACCGGCGAAAGCCCCGACGCCTTGCGCGCCGAGATGGGTGACTATCCGGATTTCTTCGAAACCCTGCTGGCCGGGCGCGGGCTGACCTTTCGCCGCTTCGCCGTGCTGCGGAACGAATTTCCCGCCGACATCCACGCCTGTGACGGCTGGCTGATCACCGGCTCGCGCTTTGGCGCCTATGAGGACCACCCGTGGATACCACCGCTGGAGGACTTCATCCGCGCCGCCTATGCCGCGCATGTGCCCGTCGTGGGCGTCTGTTTCGGCCACCAGATCATTGCCCAGGCGATGGGTGGCAAGGTTGAAAAGTATCAGGGCGGCTGGTCCGTTGGACCGACAACCTATGATTTCGGCGACCGGAGCTATACCCTGAACGCCTGGCATCAGGATCAGGTCACGCAAAAGCCCGAGGGTGCGCAGGTCCTGGCCACGACCGAGTTCTGCGAAAACGCGGCGCTGCTTTACGATGACCGCATGTTCACCGTCCAGCCGCACCCGGAATTCCGCCGCGAATTCATCGAGGGCCTGATCAGGTTCCGCGGCCCCGGCCTCGTGCCTGATCCGATCCTCAAGGCCGCGACCGACCGGCTGGACACTCCGCTGGACAGCCTGTCGATGGCTGACCGGATCGCCCAGTTCTTTCTGAACCACCAAGCCAATACCCAAACTGCGAAAACTGGGGCCGAGAAGCTCCGCGCCTGATCGTCAGTCGCGGGGGCCACCCCCCAACATACGTGTGACCCATGTCCAAATGGACCGACCAACTGCCACAGGCAGCGCGAGACTACATCGACAACCGCAAGGTCGATGAGGTGGAATGCATCATCGGCGATATCGCCGGCGTGGCGCGCGGCAAGGCCATGCCTGCCGCGAAGTTCGGCAAGCAGACCAACTACTTTCTGCCGAACTCGATCTTCCTGCAGACCATCACCGGTGAATGGGCCGACAACCCCTTTGATGCCTTCACCGAACCCGACATGATCCTGGAACCCGACTGGTCCACCGCCACCGCCGCCCCATGGACGGCGGATGTGACGCTGCAGGTGATCCACGATGCCA
Source organism: Rhodobacterales bacterium (assembly GCA_026400325.1). Classification (GTDB taxonomy): domain Bacteria; phylum Pseudomonadota; class Alphaproteobacteria; order Rhodobacterales; family Rhodobacteraceae; genus Tabrizicola. The sequence goes on along the minus strand of JAPLPF010000020.1, from coordinate 346 downwards.
AGGACCAGGAGGGCAATCTGGTTCCCTTCAGCCCCCGCAACGTGCTGCGCCGGATCATGGACCTTTATGCCGCGCAGGGCTGGACACCGGTCGTCGCACCCGAGATGGAATTCTTCCTGACCGCCCGCAACATCGACCCGAACCAGCCGGTGATCCCGCCGATGGGCCGCTCGGGCCGCCGGGCTGCCGGCAAGCAGGCCTATAGCCTGTCGGCCATCGACGAATACGTCAAGGTGATCGACGACATCTACGACTTCGCCGAAGCGCATGGGCTGGAGATTGACGGTATCCTGCAGGAAGGCGGCGCGGGCCAGATCGAGCTGAACCTTGCCCACGGCGACCCGAT
>JAPLPF010000139.1 GCA_026400325.1 Rhodobacterales bacterium | reverse complement strand
GTGTCCTGAGCCCGACAGGCGACGATGCAGAGGTTGCCCGTCTGCTGCGCCAGGCGGACGACGTCATGGCGGAAACCGAGAACCTTCGCAGGATCGAGTCCATCGCCCACCTGAAGGCGGCCGTCCAGGCGACCGAAGCCGAGCGTACGGTCACGGGCCGGGCGCCAGAGCCGGCGCCGGAACAGTCTTCGGATGCCTATCGCGACGATCTGGCAAAGGTAGTTCAACCCGACCCCGCCCCCCCTGCCCCCGAGGTCCGGCCGCGCCGCAAGACAGTGTCGGTCCGGCCGCAGGAACCCCGTCCCGGCACGATCCGCCCGGGCATGATCAGCCCGGCGCCCCTGGTCCTGGTGTCGGAACAACGGATAGACCGTCTGCCGCAGGCTGACGTGGCGTCTCCGGCCCTTTCACCCGCTGCTCTCGCACCGGAACCTGTGGTTACCTCCGAGGCGGCCCCTCCCGCTTCGGCCCCTGCACCGACCCCGGTCCAGACCGGACCCCTTGTGCCGGGCATCGGGGGCACACCTCTCGTGGCGCTCAGAACCGGCAGATTGACCGGCGCGATCGGCGTGGGTTCGGCAGCGGCCAACCCGATCCAGACGCAAGCGAAGGGTCTGTTGGAGCGGATCATCCATTCCCCTTCCGCCGAACCGGACGAGGACGATGATCTTGACGAAGACCTCTCGGAAGCCGACGAGGCCGGGCTTGCGAACTTTGCGGACCGGGTGGGCGTCAAGTCGATGGCGGATATGCTGGAAGCCGCGGCCGCCTATGCCACCTGCATCGAAAAGCGCGACCGGTTCACCCGCCCGCAGCTCATGCGCCGCCTCATGGCCAGTGCCGGTGGAAAGCCGGTCAGCCGCGAGGATGGCTTGCGCAGTTTCGGCACGCTTCTGCGGACAGGGCGGATCGAGAAGATCAGCCGTGGCCACTACGTCCTGGCCGAGCATTCGCCCTATCTGACCGAGGCGCGCCGGCTGAGCTGACCTGCCGGACGTCAGGTCCCCGGGTTGCCCTGGTCGGCGGCGTCGCCCCCGGGGCTTGCCTTGGCTTCGGCCTCAGGATCGGCCTGCCCGATTCCGCGGAAGATGAACCGGAACGGCAAGGCCCAGAAAAAACCAAGCCCGACATAGATTGCAAGCTCGACCAGAATCGACGGGCGGTCGATCAACCCGACCAGCGAAACAGCAGCCACTACATAGGCGGGCATCCCGATCAGAAGGATCACCAGCGCCCAGCGGCGCCGTGCCTTGTAACTTAGCGCCATTTTGTTCCTTTCCTGCTCCGCTCTTCGCTCCGTGGCGGGTGCTCATCGCTGGTTCTTGCGAAAAGCGCTGGCGTGCCCATGCGATGAGCGCCGCCTTTGATGCCCCTCAATCGGCGAACGGATCGGTCACGAGGATCGTGTCATCCCGCTCCGGCGAGGTGGAAAGTAGGGCAACCGGGCATTGGATCAACTCTTCGATCCGACGGACATACTTGATTGCCGCCCCCGGAAGTTCGGCCCAGGACCGGGCCCCTGCCGTGGTCTCGGACCAACCCTCCAGCTCTTCGTAGATCGGCACGCAACGCGCCTGCTGATCGGCGGCGATGGGCAGATAATCCATCCGCACCCCATCCAGATCATAACCCACGCAGATCTTCAGCGTCTTGAACCCGTCCAGCACGTCAAGCTTGGTCAAGGCGATGCCCGACACGCCGCTGGTCGCACAGGTCTGGCGCACCAGGACCGCATCGAACCAGCCGCAGCGCCGCTTGCGCCCTGTCACCGTGCCGAACTCATGCCCGCGCTCGCCCAGCCGTTCGCCGTCGGCATCGTGCAGTTCTGCCGGGAACGGGCCTTCGCCGACCCGTGTTGTATAGGCCTTGACGATCCCCAGCACGAAGTCGATCGCCGTCGGCCCGACGCCCGTTCCCGTCGCGGCCTGACCGGCGATGGTGTTGGAACTGGTGACGAATGGATAGGTGCCGTAGTCGATGTCCAGAAGCGACCCCTGCGCGCCCTCGAACAGGATGCGCTTGCCTGCCCGCCGCGCCTCGTTCAGCACCTTCCAGACCGGGCCCGCATAGGGGCGGATCTTCGGCGCGATTTCAAGCAGGCTTGCCTTCAGGGCAGCGGCGTCGACCGGCTCCAGCCCCAGGCCCAGGCGCAAGGCGTTGTGATGCGTCAAAAGCCGCCCGATCCGCGTCTCCAGAGTCGCTGCATCAAAGAGATCCGCCACGCGGATCGCGCGGCGGCCGACCTTGTCCTCGTAAGCCGGGCCAATGCCACGCCCCGTCGTGCCGATCTTCGCCTCCGAAGTCTGCGCTTCGCGGCCGCGGTCCAGTTCGCCGTGGATCGGCAGGATCAGGCTCGCGTTTTCTGCCAGCATCAGGTTTTCGGGGCTGATGTCCACGCCCTGCCCGCGCAGCTTGTCAATCTCCATCACCAGATGCCAGGGGTCAACGACCACGCCATTGCCGATGACCGAAAGCTTGCCGCCGCGCACGATGCCCGACGGCAGAAGCGACAGCTTGTAGACCGTGTTGCCGATGACCAGCGTGTGCCCGGCGTTGTGCCCGCCCTGAAAGCGGGCGATGACATCGGCGCGTTCGGACAGCCAGTCGACGATCTTGCCCTTGCCTTCATCGCCCCATTGGGCGCCCACGACAACAACGTTGGCCATTTTCCACTCTCCGTCCGGGCTGTCAAAACCGGCAAAGCTATAGACGGCGCGCGCAGGCAGGGAAACGGCAAAATGCGGTTGCGGCGCACAAGACGACTGTTCGTGGTGGATTCCGCGAAGGGGCGTGCGCTCCTGGTCGGCCAGGACCTCTGGCACGGCAATTCAACCTTTTGATCTGCGATCCGCTTTCCATCCGCCGTCCCAAAGGTCACACTGCCCCGATCGCGACTGCATCACACCATGCAGTGCCGGATGCTGACAAGGACGACTTCCATGACCGATACCCTGCTTTATCTGACCCTTGGCACCAAGAACCTTTCCAGCGCCACCCGGTTCTACGACGCAGTCCTTGCCCCTCTTGGTCTTGTCCGCCGCGCAACCGAAACGGACGAAGTCGGCTATGGCCTTCCTGACGATCGCAGATGCAGGGTCTGGATCACCCGTCCCTTCGATGGAAAGGCTGCAAGCGTCGGCAACGGCTCGATGCTGGCCCTTCTGGCGCAAAGCCAGCAGGCCGTGCGTGATTTTCACAGCGCGGCACTGGCCAACGGCGGGACCGACGAAGGCGCGCCGGGTCTGCGCCCCTATGGCCCTGCCTTTTTCGCGGCCTATGCCCGCGATCCCGACGGCAACAAGCTGTCTGCTGTCCACGAAGGCTGATGGGCGGCGTCTAGAGGTCTTGCAGATAGCGCGAGGTCGCCGCTGCTACATCGGGCCGGTCAGCCATGTCCTTGCGCAGGTAAAGCAGGTTGTATTGATGCAGCGCCTCGAAATCCCGCGCGATGGGCACCAGTCCCTGTCCGGCGAAATAGCGCATGGCGTCCTGCACCAGCATCTGTCCCTGCCAGAAGCTGTGATCCTCGACTTCGACGATCAGGCTCAGGCAGGATCGCAGCGCCGCACCAAAGCCGGCCGTCACCATTCCCAACGCGCCTTCCACATCGATCCAGGCCGAAAAGCTGCGCCCTTCCAATCCGTTGGCTGCAAGGAAACTGTCCAGCCGCACGGATGGCACCGTGACGCTTTCGTAGGTTATTCCCGGGGCCGTCCTTTGCAAAAGCGAGTTGTTGCCGGAAATCTTCTTGAACGGCTCATCGCCCCGGCTTTCCTTGACCTGAAACGTGACATGGCCGTCGGTGTCGGACATCGCCAGATGATGATACTTCACCGCTGGCGCGCGACGCTTCATCCGCCCGGCAAAGGCCTTGTGGTTGTAGGGGTTTGCCTCGAAGGCATGGGCCTCGATCCCCCGAAGGGACATCCTTTGGGAAAAGGGCGCGGCATGGGCCCCGATCTCCAGCGTCATCTCGGGCGTCAGGATGGCTTGCAGGTCTTCGAAAAAGCCCTGAAGCCTGTCTCGCGACTTCAGTCGCTCTTCGCGGCGACCGATGTTGATGGACCGGCCCTGCTGCACCAGCTGCTGACATTGCAACTGCACAAGCTCATCCAGACTCTGGTTCGTTTCACCTGCCATGTTCACCGCTGCCGCACCCTTGCAATTGCCGCTTTCCGTCTTGTCCAGAGTTACCCAGCCCCCGACCCGTGACAAGCGAAACCGCCTGCAGACTGCACCTTCCCCGCGCAAGGCCATGCCGCCGCAGCACCTGCTCTGCGGGTTTGACACGGTCACGACCCTTGCACCCCCGGTCCCTTCCAACTAGATAGGCGCGGCAGCTGCCGGAAAGCCCCATGGAAAACGTCATTCTCACCATCCACCTGATCCTTGCCCTTCTCTTGATCGGCGTGGTGCTTTTGCAGCGCTCCGAAGGCGGTGGCCTTGGTATGGGTGGCGGCGGTGGCGGGGCAATGTCGGCCCGCGGGGCGGCGACTGGTCTGACCAAGCTGACCTGGGTCTTCGCCATTGCCTTCATCATCACCTCGATCACGCTGACGATCCTGGCCACCCGCGGTTCGGAATCCGGGTCGGTGGTTGACCGGGTCACGACCGAGGCCCCGGCAACGGATGCGCCCGCAACCGACGCTCCGGCAACGCCGGGCCTTTCGGGCGACCTTCTGCCGCCAGCAAGCCCGGACAGTCCGGTGACCCCGCCCCGCGCGGATGAGCCTGCCGCCCCGGCAACCAACCCCTGATCCCACAATTTATGGCGTGTGGCGATGTCTTTCCCGCATGATCTAGCGGCAGACGTTGCTTATCCTTCCCAAGGTCGCTATACCTCGGGTCCCGTGGTGACGCGATTCCACCCAATCCGAATCGCGCGTTGAACACGGGGGCCAGTGCCATGGCGCGTTACATCTTCATTACCGGCGGCGTGGTTTCCTCTCTGGGCAAGGGTCTTGCCTCGGCTGCCCTTGGCGCACTTTTGCAGGCCCGGGGCTATACCGTGCGCCTGCGCAAGCTTGACCCCTACCTCAACGTCGATCCCGGCACGATGTCGCCCTTTGAACATGGCGAGGTGTTCGTCACCGACGACGGCGCCGAGACCGACCTTGATCTTGGCCATTACGAACGCTTCACCGGTGTGTCTGCGCGCCAGACCGACAGCATTTCATCCGGCCGGATCTATTCCAACGTGCTGGAAAAGGAACGCCGGGGCGACTACCTCGGGAAAACGATCCAGGTCACCTGCCGTTCTTCGAGGCGATCCGCCAGTTCATCCACGAACGCCCGCGCGGACAATCCATCCTGATGCACCTGACACTGCTGCCCTATCTTGCGGCGAGCGGCGAGCTCAAGACCAAACCCACCCAGCATTCGGTCAAGGAGCTGCAGTCCATCGGCCTTGCGCCTGATATCCTGGTCTGCCGCTCGGAACACCCGATCCCGGACCGCGAGCGCGAAAAGATCGCTCTCTTCTGCAATGTCCGCAAGGAACACGTCATCCCGGCCTATGACCTGAAAACGATCTACCAGGCCCCCCTGGCCTACCATCTTGCGGGCCTGGACCAGGCGGTGCTGGACGCCTTCGGCATCACCCCCGCGCCAAAGCCGAACCTGGCCCGCTGGGAAGACGTGATGGACCGGCTGACCCACCCCGAAGGCGAAGTGCGCGTCGCCATCGTCGGCAAGTATACCCAGCTGGAAGATGCCTACAAATCCATCGCCGAGGCGCTGACCCATGGCGGGATGGCGAACCGCACGAAAGTGCGCGCCGAATGGATCGACGCCGAGATTTTCGAGCGTGAGGATCCCGCCCCCTATCTTGAAAGCTTCCAGGCCATTCTGGTGCCCGGCGGCTTTGGCGAACGCGGCACCGAAGGCAAGATCAACGCCGCCCGCTATGCCCGCGAACGCAAGATCCCGTACCTTGGCATCTGCCTTGGCATGCAGATGGCGGTGATCGAAGCTGCCCGCACCCTGGCCGGGATCACGGACGCCGGGTCCGAGGAGTTTGACCATGAGGCAGGGCAGCGCCGCTTTACGCCCGTGGTCTACCACCTGAAGGAATGGGTGCAGGGCAACCACACCGTCACCCGCAAGGCCAGTGATGCCAAGGGCGGCACGATGCGTCTTGGCGCCTATACGGCGAACCTCAAGGACGGTTCGGCCGTCGCCCGCATCTACGGCACCACCGTGATCGAGGAACGCCACCGCCACCGCTATGAGGTCGACATCCAGTATCGTGACCAGCTGGAAAAATGCGGGCTGATCTTCTCGGGCATGTCGCCCGACGGCAAACTGCCCGAGATCGTGGAGGTCCGTGACCATCCCTGGTTCATCGGCGTCCAGTTCCATCCCGAGCTTAAATCGAAGCCTTTCGCGCCGCACCCGCTGTTCGCCGACTTCGTCCGCGCGGCGGTCGAGGTGTCGCGGTTGGTGTGACGCAAAGCGGCCCGCGACCGCAGGTCAACAACATGCACAGGTTGCAGGCAAACGGACCTCAGGCCGGAAGCGGGGGCGCGGGTTGCCAGGCCTCGCCCATGGCAAGGATGCAGGCGGTGCCGTTGGCATAGCTTTGGACCAGCGTCCAGTCGCCCGATGGTCTGGTCCATACCTCCAACAGCGCGTCGGCGTCGCGCAGACCAGTGCCCGCGACACTTGCCCCCGACAACCGCGCCAGGATTTCGGCCCTTGGCGCGCAGATCACCTCGGCGACCGGATTGAAGGCCGCGACCGGCCCAGAGACCGCGACAAGGGCTGCAATCAGGATGATTCGACGTGTCATGCATCGAATCGTAACACGCAGATGACGATTTGTGCGGGGTTTCATCGGCCTGCCCGAAGGCCTGTGACTTTCCGGCCCGACGATCAGAGCCACCTCGCCTTCGGTTTCGGCGCAGGGTCAACCCGGCACTCCAAAGCGGCATCAGTGCCCAAGTCACCTTGCCGTGGCTTTGCACTGTGCCCGGTTGTCTGTCGGGATCAGATGTGATGGTGTAAGGACATCGGGCAGGGCCATTCCGACCCATGCCCTCCGAACCATCAGCACTGGGAAAACAGATCATGACCCTGCGCAGCACTCTACTTTCCGTTCTGGTGACAGTCGGCCTGGCGGCATCGCCTGCGCTGGCCTTCCAGGCCCAGAACAGCTTTACTGTCCGTCAGATCGACAGCACCCGGTTCGAGGTTCGCCCGCGCGGTGGGCTGAGCAACTCGGATGCCTGGTGCGCTGCCGGCGATTTCGTCATTCGCGGACTTCGCTTGCCGCGTTCGACCCCGGTTTGGCGCATTTCCGAACCGCCGCGCCCAAGTGGGCAGGGAATCGTGTTTTCGCTGTCCTCGCAGGGGGCCGCAAGCACGACCGGGCTTGTCGGCTCTGGCGGGGCCTCGGCGTCGGCCTCCCACGGGCAGTCCCTGTGCCAGACGATGGAACTCATGCGCAGAAATCGCTGACACCTGAGTCCGCCCGGCCACACCGGGCGGACCATATGCAGTGGTATGAACATAGCGCTTCCCGAAATGCGCGGGCTGCCCCTATAGTCTGTGGAAGGAAGCCGGGGACACACCCGGCCCTTGAGGCAGGACGTTCAACCACAAGCAAGGAGGGGGCCGATGCGCTGCCCATTCTGCGGCAACATCGACACGCAGGTAAAGGATTCACGGCCGGCCGAGGATCACGTCTCGATCCGACGGCGCCGGTTCTGTCCGGCCTGCGGTGGCAGGTTCACCACATATGAACGTGTCCAGCTGCGCGATCTTGTCGTCATCAAATCCTCTGGCAAGCGCGAGGATTTCGACCGCTCGAAACTGGAACGCTCGATCCGCATTGCGATGCAAAAGCGCCCGATCGACCCCGAACGCATCGACCAGATGATCTCGGGCATCGTGCGACGGCTGGAAAGTCTGGGCGATACCGACATCTCTTCGAAGATCATCGGCGAGATCGTGATGGAATCCCTCGCCCGGATCGACACCGTCGCCTATGTCCGTTTCGCCAGCGTTTACAAGAACTTCCAGACGGCGGATGATTTCGACGGCTTTGTCAGCGAGCTTCGGCCCGGCAGCGCCGCCGAAGAGTGAGCGATGCCGACCACATGGCCCACGCCCTGCGCCTTGCTGCGCGGGGCCTGGGCAATGTCTGGCCCAACCCCGCCGTCGGCTGCGTCATCGTCAAGGATGGCCTGATCGTCGGTCGCGGCTGGACCCAACCCGGCGGCCGCCCTCATGCCGAGGTGCGCGCGCTGGATCAGGCCGGACCCCGCGCCGAAGGGGCCACCGCCTTCGTGACGCTGGAGCCCTGTGCCCATCACGGCCAGACCCCGCCTTGCGCCGAGGCGCTGATTGCCGCCCGCGTCGCCCGCGTGGTGACTGCCCTGACCGACCCCGACCCCCGCGTTTCCGGCAAGGGCCACGCGATGCTGCGCGCCGCAGGGATTGCCGTGACCGAAGGCGTCCTTGCGGGTGATGCCACCCGCCTGAACGCCGGTTTCCTGAAGCGGGTGACCCGGGGTCTGCCCTTTGTCACCCTGAAACTTGCCGCCACGATTGACGGTCGCATCGCCACCGCCACCGGCGAATCCCGCTGGATCACCGGGGCAGAGGCGCGCCGCAAGGTCCATGCCCTGCGGCTGTCGCATGATGCCGTGATGGTTGCCTCTGGCACGGCGCTGGCCGACGACCCTGACCTGACCGTGCGCGACATGGGCGCGGTCCGCCAACCGGTGCGCATCGTCCTTGACCGTCTGTTGCGCCATGCGCCGCAGAGCCGCCTTGGCCGCACGGCAAGGGACCATCCGGTCTGGATGGTGCATGGCCCCGCCGCCCCCGATGTCGCGCGACAGGCGTGGGCCGCGACAGGTGCCACGCTGATCGAGGTTGCCGAAGGCCATGGCGGCCTTGATCTGCCCGCAGCCCTGCAGGCCCTCGCCACACGCGGCCTGACCCGAGTGCTTTGTGAAGGCGGCAGCACCCTCGCCGCCGGTCTGATCCGGGCGGGACTGGTCGACGATCTGGCAGTCTTCACCGGGGCCAAGGGGATCGGTGGGGATGGGTTGGCGGCACTTGGGTCGCTTGGTGTGACCGCTCTGGCCGATGCGCCACGCCCAAGGCTGGTTGAGGTGCAGACCCTTGGCGAGGATCATTATGTGCTGTGGTCGATGGACCACAAGGCATAGGCCGACCGTGAAACGCAAGCCGGCTTGCCAGATCACACGGCAAATCCGAAGACTTCAGAGTCCGGCTTGGCGGCAACGGCAAGTAAACCAAGTAAATGTAGGCCGGGGTTCACCCCGGCGTCGTGCGGGCCATCAGAGGGATTTGCTCGGGTTAACCCCGGCCTACGCTGGCTTCAATCATCTACGAGAGGTTTAGCGAGCGCACGGATTTCCAGTCAAAGGCGCGCACGCGGGCCTGTTCGGTCGGAATGTCCGCTTTAGTCAGGCCCGTACTGGCATAAAAGCCGTCGGCAAACGACCCATCAGAGGGCATCGGTTCGCCGCGATCAAGACTGTCCTTCGAGACGACCATGACCGATACATTCGGCAAACCATGCTCAGCGCACATCGCGGCGGCTTCGTTCAGATAGCTGCTCAGGCCCTGACCGTTCACTTTGGACATTTCAAGCCGTTGTGCCAGTTGCGAATAGGTCAGTGCCTGTTCATTTGCCAACACGGCCCTCGCGACCACCTTGATTGTCGCGAAGGCGCGCTTTTTCGTCAGCTCGGATACAACACGGCTACCCATCACTGATCCAGGAAACTCCGCAACTTCCTCGACCTCGACGGATGCTTCAGCTTCCGCAGCGCCTTCGCCTCGATCTGCCGGATACGCTCCCTTGTCACGGAAAACTGCTGGCCCACTTCCTCCAGCGTGTGATAGG
>JAPLPF010000050.1 GCA_026400325.1 Rhodobacterales bacterium | reverse complement strand
GGCCTTGGTCAGCTTTGCGGATAGCCCTCGTTCCGGTTCCTGCCCGGCGCACAGCACCACGGCATCGACCGCGAGAAGTTCATGCTTCTCGCGGTTCGGCCCGTGGCTGATCATCAGCCCTTCCGCTGTGATGCGTTCGTAGTTGACACCGCCAACCATGCGGACCCCCTTCATCGCCAGGCTGGCCCGATGGATCCAGCCCGTGGTCTTGCCCAGACCGCGCCCCGGCTTTTCGGCCTTGCGCTGCAGAAGATGCACCTCGCGGGCCGGAGGATGCGGGGCAGGACCTTCGGGTGCCAGACCACCGCGATCATCCCACGGCGCGCTGACGCCCCATTCCGCCCGCCAGAGGTCGGTGTCCAGCGTCGGGCTTGTGCCCTGATGCACCAGCGTCTCGGCAACGTCGAACCCGATGCCGCCCGCGCCGACCACGGCCACCCGGGGGCCGACATCCGCGCCGTTCAGCACGTCGATGTAGGACAGGACCCGGGCACCCGGATCTGTGGGAATCCCAGGGTCACGCGGGGTGACACCCGTGGCGATCACCACCTCGTCAAAACCGGCAAGGTCTTCGACCCGGGCCTCTGCGCCCAACCGAAGCGTGATGTTCGGATGGCCAAGTATCGTCGTGAACCAGTCCACCAGGCCGTGAAACTCTTCCTTCCCCGGCACCTGTTTGGCCAGGTTCAACTGGCCGCCAACCTGTCCCGCCTTGTCGAAAAGGGTCTGGCCAAGCATCGTTGTGAACCAGGCCACCAGCCCATGAAACTCTTCTTTCCCCGGCACCCGCTTGGCCAGGTTCAACTGGCCGCCAACCTGGGTTGCCTTGTCGAAAAGCGTGACCCGGTGGCCGCGTTCCGCCGAAACGATGGCCGCCATCATCCCGGCAGGACCGGCGCCGACCACCGCCACCCGCTTTGGCGTGGGGGCGGGGTCATAGGTCAGCTCCGTCTCATGGCAGGCGCGGGGGTTCACCAGGCACGAGGTCAGCCTGCCGCTGAAGGTGTGGTCAAGGCAAGCCTGATTGCAGGCAATGCAGGGCGCGATCTCGGCGGTGCGGCCTGTGGCGGCCTTGACGATGAAATCGGCATCGGCAAGCCAGGGCCGGGCCATCGACACCATGTCCGCCGATCCGTCGGCCAAAAGGCGTTCCGCCACTTCGGGCGCATTGATCCGGTTCGAGGTGATGACCGGGATGCCAACCTCGGGCCGCAGACGCGCGGTCAGGTGGGCGAAAGCAGCGCGGGGGACCAAGGTGGCGATGGTCGGCACCCGCGCCTCATGCCAGCCGATTCCGGTGTTGAGGATGCTTGCCCCGGCCCCCTCGACGGCGCGTGCAAGCTGGATGACCTCGTCCCAGCTTGACCCGTTCGGCACAAGGTCGATCAGCGAAATGCGGTAGACCAGCACCGCCCCCGGCCCCATCGCGGCGCGGACACGGGCCACCACCTCGACGGGCAAGCGCATCCGGTTGGCATAGGTGCCGCCCCAGCGGTCGGTGCGCCGGTTGGTGTGGGTCACAAGGAACTGGTTGAGGAAATAACCCTCAGACCCCATCACCTCGACCCCGTCGTAGCCGGCCTGCACGGCGCGGGCGGCGGCGGTGGCGATGTCGGCGATCTGCTTTTCGATACCGTCTTCGTCCAGCTCGCGCGGCGCAAAGGGAGAGATCGGCGATTTCACGGCCGAAGGGGCCACGCAATCCTTGCCATAGGCATAACGCCCGGCATGCAGGATCTGCAGGGCGATGTGGCCACCCTCGGCATGGACAGCATCAGTGACGCGGCGGTGATTGGCGATGTCGGCGTCGGTGTAAAGACCGGCTGCCCCCGGAAAGACCCCGCCCTCAGGGTTCGGGGCCATGCCGCCGGTGACGATCAGCCCGGCCCCGCCGCGCGCACGGGCAGCGTAAAAGGCGGCGACGCGGGACCAGTCGCCGGTTTCCTCAAGCCCCGTGTGCATGGACCCCATCAGGCTGCGGTTGCGCAAGGTGACCGCGCCAAGGGTGATCGGTGCCAGAAGATGCGGGTAGCTGGACGTGCCGGACATGAGGTCCCCCCTGTTTCGCCGCAGGATGGCCGGGCTTGCCCGGATTGTCACCCGCAACGCGGCGTCACCGGCTGATAGACGCGCCGGTGGGGGCCTGGCCACCGCACCCCCGGGGATATTTTTGCAAAGATGAAAGGTCACAGGCGTAGAAGGCCCGGCAGGTCGGCCATGGAGCCAAACAGCGGGATGCCAAGCGCGGCCAATCCCCTTGCCGGTGGGGTATCTGGCCCGTGGGCGGCAAAGCCAAGGCAGGGGATGCCGGCCGCAAGCGCCGCCTGGGCACCCCAGGGGCTGTCTTCGATCACGACGCACGCCTGCGGATTGGCTTGGCAGGCGGCGGCGGCGGCAAGATAGACGTCCGGCGCGGGCTTGGGGTGGCCGATTGCCTGCCCCGACAATACCGCCCTGAAACGCGGCAAAAGCCCGTGCT
>JAPLPF010000060.1 GCA_026400325.1 Rhodobacterales bacterium | reverse complement strand
GCTGAGGGCCCATCTTGCGGCCATCGCGCCGATCACTCTGTCGGCACGTCGCGACGGGGACACGGTCATCATCCGCGCCAGCGCCGACCGGCCGCTGGAGGCACCGGTCCGGCTGCAGCTTGTGCGCTACATTCCGGAATCGACCGTGACGATCGAGCGGGGCGAAAATGCCGGAAAGACAATCACCTACCACAACATCGTAAGCGCCTGGGACTCGCTTGGCGACTGGTCCGGCGACGAACCGCTGGAACTGAGCGTTCCCTTCACCGGTGACCTTCCCGGCGCCGTGATCCTGCAGTCACCGGGTCCTGCCGCCATCCTGGCCGCCGCGCGGGTGGACTGACAAGGGCCGCTCAGTCCATCCTGCCTCTAGCTTGGCCTTCGTTCGTTCGACGCAGGCTTCCAGCGGCGGTGGATCCAGAACCACTGTTCGACATGTTTGCGCACCAGGGCCTCAAGACTGTCGTTCAGGCCCTGGGTCATGGCTTCGGGCGATCCATGCGGAATGGGCGGCTCGACGATGATCTCGAACGACAGCCCGTCTTTTCTGCGCACCGCATAGGTCGGGACCAGAAGCGCGTCATACTTCAGCGCAAGATCGGCCGCCGAAAGCGCGGTAAGGGCAGGGCGACCAAAGAACGTCAGCTCTTCGCCATGCCGCATGTACTGATCGACCAGCATCCCGAGCATGCCCCCCGACCGCAAATGCCGCACCATGTCTGCCAATCCTGCCCTGCCACGCGGGAAAAGCGGCGTGCCGATGCCGGAAATGGCGCGAACGTAGTGTTCGTTGAAATATCGGTTTGCCATCGGCATATACAGCGCCCCGACCCGGTAACCGCGCGCGATCAACGCCGCCCGCGACGCGTCGTAATTGCCGAAATGCCCGGTTACAAGGATCACCGGGCGCCCGGTGGCATGGGCGTCTTCCAGGGCGGCTACGCCATCGCCGGTCAGGGGTTGAGCCGCAGCTTTGGCAATGAACTCGGGCCCGGAGTAGATCTCGATCACCGTGCGGCCGACGTTGTCCGGCACGGCGCGGACAATGCGCTCCACTTCTTCTGGCGCAAGGTCGGGAAGCACAAGGGCAAGGTTTTCGCGGACCCGCCGTCTATAGCCGGCAATCGGCGCGATCACCCGTGACATGACCCAGCCACACAGCGGCACCCGCCACCTGTAGGGCAGCCACAGCAAAAGCCGGATCAGCCCCCGAAGAAAGCGGTTCTGCAGCCAGTGGCGCAACGAAAAGGTGGGGGTCTTGGCCATGGGTTCAAGCTTTGCGGGCTGCCTGTCTCTCGCGGTGCCAGACATAGAGGCCGGCCCCAACGATCACAAGCGCGCCGATCAAGGTCCAGCGATCGGGCCACTGGTCATAAAGCACAGCCCCCCAGACGGTGGCAAACACGATCCCCAGATAGGCAAAGGGCGCCACGACCGAGGCTTCGGTCATTGAAAAGCTGCGGATGACGCACAGTTGCGCCCCGGTGCCCAGAAAGCCCACCAGCGCGAAAAGTGCGACGTCGGGTCCTGCGACCGGCACCCAGACCATCGGCAGCGCCAGTGCGGCCACCACCGTCCCGAAGATCGAGGCATGCAGAAGCGAGGTCCAGACCGGCTCTCTCTGGCCGATGAAGCGTGTGATAAGCGCGTTGCCGGTGTAACAGACCGCCGCCCCAAGTGGCAGAAGGGCCCATGGCGAAAAGACCCCGCTGCCCGGACGCAGGATGATCAGCGCACCGATCAGCGCCAGAGCCACGCCGAAAATCCGGCGCGGTCCCAGGCGTTCGCCCAGAAAGAACGCCGCGCCAAGGGTAATCAGCACCGGGTTCGTGTCGGTCAGGGCTGTCGCTTCGGCCAGGCCGACATGGGTCAGGGACAGAAAGAACAGTCCGGTGGCCCCGAACTGGAACGCCGACCGCGCCAGGTGCAGGCCGGGGTGGCTGGTGCGAAGATAGGTGGGCGTTCGCGTGTTCAGGATCAGAAGGACGATCAGAAGTTGCCCGGCAAAGCGCACCCAGACAACCTGTGGCGCAGGATAGCGCGAGATCAGCCCCTTGGCGGTGGCATCCATCGCAGTGAAAAGGAAGATCGCAAGGATCATCAGGGCCACGCCGCGCGTGACACGATCTTGGATGGGGGATTGCATCGGGCGCAAGGTTAGCTGCCGGGCCGCGGCCCGGCAAGGCAGGAATGGCGAAATGCCAGTCCCGTTGGCCATCATGGATCGACGTCCGCAGTTTGTCCTGCCCCGCGCCACGCGCGGGCCGGGACGTCTCTCCTGCAGTGCCGGGCGTCGGTGTCCAACCTGAAGGCTGGTGCCCGGACCGGCGGTGCCGCGCGGCAGCCGTCCTGATCAGCCGGCAGATCGTTTGCCGCCCAGAATGGCCAAAGCTGCCTTGCGTCCGGTCAGAAGGGCGCCGTGGACAGTCGCAGGCTGTTTCCACGACGTTGCTTCCCCCGCAAACTGCAACAGCCCGTCCCAGTCGCTGCCGAAAAGCGCGCTGCGGTCCTTCTGGCTGCTGCCAACGGCGTTGAAGGAATAGGCCCCAAGCGCAAAGGGGTCGGCGCGCCAGCGGCTGATCTGGCTGGCCACCGGGTCCGGAATGGCGGTGCCGAACATCGCCCGCAGGGCCGCCATCGCCGAGGCGGTGGTTTCGGCATCGTCCAGCGCTTCGATCTCGTCGGCCATCCGGGCTGCGTTGAAGCCGACGATAACCGGTTGTCCGCAGGCGGGAAGGTAGTTCGTCCAGTCGCCCCACAGCGTCTCGACCGGGCCGAGAAAGTCGATCCAGTCCATGTCCGCAGGCCAGAAGACCCGGTCGAAGCGCAGAATGCACTTGTTCAAAAGACCCATCTCCAGCCGGTTGATCGCACGCTGGCGCTTGCGGTTCAACGGTTCGGCAAAGCTGACCGCGCCCGCCTTCAAGACCCCAAGCGGCAGGGTAACGACGGCATGATCGGCGCGGTATGAGCCCTGCGCTGTGGTAACCTCAACCCCCTTTCCCCGTGGGGCAATCGCGGTCACGGCCTTCCCCAGCCGGATATCCAGCCCTTGCGCGAGATGATGCAGGATCGGGCCGAAACCTGGCGTTACCACCGCCTCATCCCCCGGGAAATCCTTGCCATCGTCGAAGTGCCAGGCCGAAAGGCGGCTCCAGTCGCCGGAATATTCATGCTCGATCCGGGTGTTGATCGCGAGGCGCGCAACGCGCCGGTCTTCGGGTGTCAGGGCCGCCCAGTCGGGCGAGGCAAGGATCGCCTCCATCAGCGTGACATCGGCGTCAAGGTCAGCGACCCTGTTGCGGGCTTTTTCGACCAGCTTCAGCGTGCGCTTGGCGGGCTTGATGAAGGGTACCTCTTGCCCCGCCGCATCGAAGGTGACCGAGCGTTTGTAAGACGTCGGGGTCAGCGTCAGCCCGACCTTGTGCGCCAGTGCCGTTACCGGGTTGCCACTGGTACCGTGGATCCAGCTGGCCCCCATGTCCATGGGCAGGTCCGGCCAGAGGTGGCTAGTATGGCTGCGTCCGCCGATCCGGTCGCGCGCCTCGATCACGGTGACCTGCGCACCGGCGTCTGCCAGCGCGCGGGCCGCCCCAAG
>JAPLPF010000167.1 GCA_026400325.1 Rhodobacterales bacterium | reverse complement strand
GGCCCTTGCTGGTGGTTCTGGCGCTCTCTGCGGCTCTTTCGGCGCTGGCGGCTCTGCTTTAGCCGCCGCCATGACTTTCCCGCCCCCTGCCTCTTCCCTTGGGCTGCGAATCCCCTATGCTGGCCAAACTCAGGAAAGGGCACATGATGGCGCGTTCCATTGAATATGGCACCCTCATGCACCGGGCCATGCGTGGGCTGATCCAGACCGTTCTTGCCGATGTGGCGGAGAACGGCCTGCCCGGCGCGCACCATTTCTTCATTACCTTCGACACAACCTATCCGGGAGTGGAGCTTGCCGATTGGCTGCGCGACCGTTACCCGACCGAAATGACCGTGGTGGTGCAGCACTGGTTCGAGAACCTGACCGTGACGGACGATCATTTCACCATCACCCTGAATTTCGGCGATCAACCCGAGCCGATGGTCATTCCTTTCGACGCGCTGCGCACCTTTGTGGACCCCTCGGTCGAATTCGGCCTGCGCTTCGAGACCCAAGAAACGGATGACGACGAAGATGAAGAGGACATAGAGGTTGAAGATGACAGCCCGCGCCCCGAGGCGCAGGTTGTCTCGCTTGACCAGTTCCGCAAGAGCTGATCGTTGAACGAAGATCTTGCCCTCTTTCGGCGCCGCCTTCTGCGCAATCCAAGGCAGGTCTCTGCGATAGCGCCATCGTCGCGAACGCTGGCAAGGGCGATGACGCTTGGCCTTGGGCCGACCAGCGGACGGGTGGTCGAATTCGGCCCCGGAACCGGACGGTTCACCGAAGCAATCCTTGCGCGCGGTGTGCGGCCCGAGGACCTGACCCTGTTCGAGCTGGACGAAGAGTTCGTGACTTATCTGCGCAACCGCTTCCCGGGCGTGACCGTACATGAGGCCCCGGCCCAGGATGCGGCCCGGTTGCTGTCGCAACCGGTCTCGACCGTGATTTCGGGCCTGCCTCTGTTGTCGATGCCACCGGACGTGCGCGAAGGCATCGTTGCCGCCGCCTTTGAGCTCCTTGCCCCTCGTGGCCGCTTTGTGCAGTTCACCTATGGCGCGCGCGCGCCGCTTTCGGCGGCAACCATCGCAGCTCTGGGCCTGACGGTGACCAAGGGCCTGAAGATCTGGGCGAACCTGCCCCCGGCGCGGGTCTACCGCTTTCGGCGGGCCTGAGACCCTTCGGACAATCATCGAGGGGGCGGAACGGCCGCTTCCTGCAGATTGATTTCGCAACCTCCCGGCGCTATGCGGAGCCAACGACTTTGCGAGGAGACCCCCGATGACCGCGACACGCCCCGATATCCGGATCGAAACCGACAGTTTCGGCCCGCTGGAGGTGCCCGCCGACAAGTATTGGGGCGCGCAGACGCAACGGTCGATCATCAACTTCCCCATCGGCTGGGAACACCAGCCGGTGCCGATCATCCGCGCGCTTGGCGTGATCAAGAAGGCCTGCGCGCTGGTCAACATCGACCAGGGCGATATTCCTGCGGACCTTGGCCATGCCATCGCCGCTGCCGCAACCGAAGTGATCGAAGGCCGCTTCGATGACAACTTCCCCCTGGTCGTCTGGCAGACCGGGTCAGGCACCCAGACGAACATGAACGCCAACGAAGTGATCAGCAATCGTGCAATCGAGGTGCTGGGCGGAGTCATGGGGTCAAAAAAGCCGGTGCATCCGAATGACCATGTGAACATGGGCCAGTCTTCGAACGACACCTTTCCAACCGCGATGCATGTGGCCATCGCCATGCATTGCCGTGATGTGCTGATGCCCGGGTTGAAAAAGCTTCTGGTTGCGCTGGACGCCAAGGCGGTCGAGTTCAAGGACATCATCAAGATCGGCCGCACCCATACCCAGGACGCCACCCCCCTGACCCTGGGGCAAGAGTTTTCTGGCTATGCCATGCAGGTCCGCAAGGGGATCGAGCGGGTCGAAATGTGCCTGCCCGACATCTATGAACTGGCGCAGGGTGGCACCGCCGTCGGCACCGGCCTCAACACCCGCGTTGGCTGGGACAAGCGGGTTGCGGCGCGGATCGCGGACATCACCGGCCTGCCCTTCGTCACCGCCCCGAACAAGTTCGAGGCGCTGGCCGCGCATGACGCGATGGTGATGTTTTCGGGTGCCCTGAAGACGGTTGCCGTGTCGCTGTTCAAGATCGCCAATGACCTGCGGCTTCTGGGTTCCGGTCCACGCTCAGGCCTGGGGGAACTGATCCTGCCTGAAAATGAGCCAGGTTCGTCGATCATGCCGGGCAAGGTGAACCCGACCCAGGCCGAGGCGCTGACCATGGTCTGCGCGCAGGTGATGGGCAATGACGCGGGCGTAGGCTTTGCCGGCAGCCAGGGTCATTTCGAGCTGAACGTCTACAACCCGATGATGGCCTATAACGTGCTGCAATCCATGCAGCTTCTGGGTGATGCCTCGGTCAGCTTCACCGACAACATGGTCGTCGGCACCAAGGCCAACCTGCCGCGGATCGAAAAGCTGATGCAGGAAAGCCTGATGCTGGTTACAGCCCTTGCCCCGACCATCGGCTACGACAACGCGACCAAGGTCGCCAAGACCGCACACAAGAACGGCACGACCCTTCGGGAAGAGGCGATTGCACTGGGGTTCGTCGATGGCGAGACGTTTGACCGCGTCGTGCGGCCCGAAGACATGATCGGCCCCAAGGGCTAGGCATGGCCGAGGTTGTCAATCTGCGCCAGGCAAGGAAAGAAGCGGCCCGCAAGGCCGCCCGGGCCCTGGCAGACGCGAACGCGGCCAAGTTCGGCCGGACAGCCGCCGCGCGAGCGGTGCAGGATGCGCAAGCCGAAAAGGCCGCTCGCGACCTTGACGGGCATCGGCGCGAAACGGAGTAACCTTCGGTTAACCCCGTTCAGGCAGGCTGCACGCCGGAGGTGCAAGATGTCAGCCATGCCGGAGTTCCTATCGTCAGATCACTGGATTTCGCATCTCTTTTCGTCACAGGCTGCGCGCGAGGGCAGTGTCGTTCGACGCAAGGTGCGGGACGTGGAACGCTTTGTCGGTCGGGAGAAGTTCCTCGAGGATATGGAGCGGCGCGGGTTCCCTGTGCTTGAGAATGCGGGCCAGTTCGTCATCTTCTGCAACCAAGAGCCGATCCGACGGGTCGTGTAGGCGATTTCTTCGAAGAAATCGCGCCGGACCCTTCAAAGGGTCCGGAACGGAGTTTTCGAAAACTCCGGTGACAGGCACCACCTTTGCGCGTTACTCATGCGCTATGCCCACCCGCCCTACCAAACGCTCGCTTACCCTGCACGGCCACCGCACCAGCGTGTCGCTGGAGCCGGAATTCTGGGACGCCTTCCGCGCCATAGCCCTGGAACGTGACATCCCGATCAACCGGCTTGCGGCCGAGATCGACGATGCCCGCAGCGGCGACGAAGGCCTGGCCTCGGCGATCCGCGTCTTCGTTCTGACGCATTACCGCGCCGCGACACCTTGCAGCGTGGTCGCCAGATCGCCATAGCCGGTAAACCGTCGCTCATACGCCAGCCCCAACCGCCGGGCACAGTCTTCGGCCTTTGCATCAAGCGCGGGGTCATTCACCTGCGCCTGATAGACCAGCTTGGTGTAATTGCCGAAATACATGTCCCGCAGCTCCGGGTGGCGATCAAGGCCCATGGGCTTCCAGACGAAGGCGTCGAACTGCCGCACCAGGAAATCGGTCAGGTAAAAGGCGGTGAACTCGGTTTCGGTCCGGGCCGCAAAGTCGGCATTGCCCTGGAAGAACGCATAGCAATGCGGCCCTTCGACCATCTCGACCCCCAACCGGTCGCAGGCGGTCTGCAAAAGGCCCCCCGTGCCGCAATCGGCGTAGACCACAAAGATGGTCTCATAGTCCGCACGCGCCGTTTCCACCGCTGCCTCGACCGCCGGGATGATCTTTTCGGGCCAGAGATGCAGCTTGGCGGGCAGGCATTGCAGGTCCAGATGCGACCATCCGTTCGCCGCCTTCAACTCAAGAATCTCATGCGCAAGCGCCCCGCAGGCGACAAGAAGGATTCTGCCTGTCTGCGCAGGGTCAAGGCCGGTTTCTGTCAGGGTCAGATCGTCCATTGGCCACCCCGAAGGCAGGGTCCGGTCAGCGGTTGACGCGGGACCAGGTCAGAATGACGCTTCCTGCGACCGCTGCAAACATGATGGCGACCAACGGCACGCCAGACCAGAAGGCCAGCCACAGCGTCAAACCGGCTGCGGCAACCACCAATGCGATCAGCCCGAGAAAATGCGTCAGCGGCATCGACACCCCCTAATCCTCGCGCATGCCCTTTTCCTTCATCGTGTCGATCACGACCTTCATGTAGGGCATCGTCGTGGTCAGAAGCGCAGACATCCCCAGGATGTCGGGCTGTTCCCGCTCCAGCGCGTCAAGGTATTTCTCGACCGAGTTGTTGATGCCAAGGTCCAGCACCTCAAAACCCGCGCCTTCCATCATCATCGCGACAAGGTTCTTGCCGATGTCATGGATGTCACCCTTCACCGTGCCGATCACCATCTTGCCCATCCGCGGCGCGCCGGTTTCGACCAGCAATGGCTTGAGGATGAACATCCCCGCCTTCATCGCATTCGCAGCAAGCAGCACTTCGGGCACGAACAGGATCCCGTCGCGGAAGTCGGCGCCAACAATGGTCATGCCGGCCACAAGCGCCTTGGTCAGGACATCATAGGGTGTCCAGCCGCGTGCGATCAGCAGGTTGACGGCTTCCTCGATCTCTTCCTTGAGGCCGTCATACAGATCGTCGTGCATCTGCAGGACAAGCTCGTCATCGGACAGGTCAGCAAGGATGATCTCGTCTTCGTCGGCCATGGGGCGCTCCAGGAGGAAAGGGTCGTGTGACAGTGCATGGTCGCAAACGGGCAATTCCACTGTTCGGCAAGCGACATACACCAGATGAAAGCCGACAGAAAGTGGTCGCAAGCGGGAAAGCGGTGGCGCATGTTCCTTATATGTTCTATATTCTTCGAATGAACGACATGGATGGCATCCTTCCGGGGCGGCGGCTGAAAGCGCGGGGCGCGGCCACGAACCGGGCCGGTCGGTTCGAGGCGACCGACCGTGCCGGTTTTGACGATGGCTGGGACATCCCCGAAGCAGACCTGCTCGTCCGTACCGAAGTGCGGGAAGAGCGGCCCCGTTCGGCGATCACCTGGCAGAAATCACCGGACCTTCCCTTCGACCGCTCGATCAACCCTTACCGCGGCTGTGAACATGGCTGCATCTACTGCTACGCAAGACCCAGCCACGCCTTTCTGAACCTGTCGCCCGGCCTCGACTTCGAGACCCGTCTCATTGCCCGGCCCGGCATTGCGGCCGTTCTGGAAAGCGAGCTTCGTCGCAAGGGCCATCGCTCCGGCACCCTTGCCATCGGCACCAACACCGACCCCTACCAGCCCGTCGAACGCGACTACGGGATCATGCGCGAGGTGCTTGGGGTGCTGGCGGCCTTCCGCCATCCGGTGTGGATCACCACCCGCGGCACCACGATCGAACGCGACATCGACCTGCTGGCCCCGCTTGCCGCGCAGGGCCTTGCCGCCGTGTCGATCAGCGTCACCACGCTGGACGATGACCTTGCCCGCAAGATGGAACCCCGCGCACCAGCGCCAAAGCGGCGGCTGCAGATGATCCGGCGGCTGGCCGAGGCAGGTATCCCGGTGCGCATCCAGGTGTCGCCGCTGATCCCGGCGCTGACCGACCATGAGCTTGAGGCGGTGATGGAGGCGGGCCGCGACGCGGGTGCGACGTTCGCCACCTCCATCCCGCTGCGCCTGCCGCTAGAGGTGGCCGACCTCTTCAAGACCTGGCTGGAAGCAACCTTCCCCGACCGCGCCGCCAGGGTCATGGGAA
This sequence comes from Rhodobacterales bacterium, assembly GCA_026400325.1. Classification (GTDB taxonomy): domain Bacteria; phylum Pseudomonadota; class Alphaproteobacteria; order Rhodobacterales; family Rhodobacteraceae; genus Tabrizicola. The sequence continues at coordinate 10,743 of JAPLPF010000167.1, read as the reverse complement.
GAGTGCGCGAATTGCACGGCGGGCGCGACTATGACCCCCAGTTCGGCACGCGGATGACGGGGCAAGGCCTTTGGGCTGACCTGATCAAACGCCGATCCGACGTCGCCCGCAGGCGGCTTGGGCTGGACAGCGGCCTGCCGTCGTTGCGGACTGATCTTTTCTGCCCGCTGCAAAGGGCCGGTGATCAGCTTCATCTGTTCTGACCGCAACCGGGGGACAAATCCTTTCGACAGGATTTGCAAATTCCTTCGAAGGAATTTGGCCTTACCCCCGCCGCCCGCGCCGTTCGCGCTTTGGGTCGCCCGAGGTATCCCCGGTCCCGTCCGATGCCGAAGAGAACCCGCCAAGATGCGCGCTGATATCTTCCAGCGACGGGCGCGGGCCCGTTGGCCGCGTTTCCAGCGCCTCGCGCATCGCGCGCAGGTGTTCCGGCATGGTTCCGCAGCAGCCGCCGATGATCCGAACGCCCGCATCCCGCGCAAGCACGGCGTATTCCGCCATCAGGGTCGGCGTGCCGTCATAATGGATATGGCCATCGTGATACTTGGGGATCCCGGCATTGCCCTTGGCAATCAGCGGGCGTTCCGTCCCGGTCGAAGCGAAACCCAGCACCGTCCGCATCAGGTCTGACGCCCCGACCCCGCAGTTCGCCCCAAAGGCGATCGGCGGATTGGGCAGCGTCTCGACCATCGCGGCCATCGCGGCCGAGGTCACACCCATCATCGTCCGCCCGGCCGTGTCAAAGCTCATCGTGCCGCACCAGGGCATGCCGGCCAGCGCCGCCGCTTCGGCTGCTGCCTTGTATTCCTCGGGCGCGCTGATGGTCTCGACCCACAAGACATCCGCGCCGCCCGCCTTCAGGCCTTCGGCCTGTTCGTGGAACATCTCGACCGCCAACGCATGGGTCAGGGTGCCCATCGGCTCGAAAATCTCGCCAGTCGGGCCGACCGATCCGGCCACCACGACAGGGCGGCCCGCCGCATCGGCGATCTCGCGGCCAAGGGCGGCGCCGATCCGGTTCAGCTCATGCACCCGGCCTTGCGCCTGATGCAGCTTCAGACGGCTGGCGTTACCGCCGAAAGTGTTGGTCAGGAAGATGTCCGACCCCGCCTCGACCGCGCCGCGATACAGCGTGCGGATGCTGTCCGGCCGATCAGTGTTCCAGAATTCGGGCGGCTCGCCCGCTTCCAGCCCCATGTTGAAAAGATTGGTTCCCGTCGCGCCATCGGCCATCAGCCAATCGCGCGAGGCAAGCAGGCGGGAAAGCGCATCGGTCATCGGCTGGGTCCTTCGAATGGCAATGGTCCGCTCGCTTTGCCATGTCGCAAGGCGGGACGCAAATTCATAACGCGCAGGGCATCATGGTTTGCATCTCATCCTTGCTGGCAGCCGTGCCGACCAGGCTTGTACACAACCAGCTCAGATCTCGGACATCAGCTGTGCCTTGGCGACAGGCAGCATTTCCCGCAGCTTGGCGCGCACCTCGTCGGCGCTGGCCTTGCCGGCCAGATCAGCCGTGACCTTGCGCACCACGTCCTCGTCGCCCGCTTCCTCGAAATCGGCGCTGATGACCTCGACGGCATAGGCTGCCGCTTCGTCATCCGACTTGCCCAGAAGTCCGGCGGCCCAAAGCCCGACCAGCTTGTTGCGCCGCGCCTCGGCCCGGAACTGCATTTCGCTGTCATGGGCGAACTTGGCCTCGAAGGCATTCTCGCGATCGTCGAAAGTGGTCATGGGGTCCCCCGTCGGCTGATGTTCGTTTCCATATGCCCATCCCGCCGCAGCGCTGCAAGCCCCCCTCGCCCGCCTGTCACGGTCTGCCACCCGCCTTGCGACAGGACGACCCTTGGACTATAGCCCAAAGGAACACCCCCGGCGGGCCGAGGCCCGGGTGAGGGCCCCTGATCGGAGCACGCATGGCACGGCGCAAGAAGGTCTACGAAGGCAAGGCAAAGATCCTTTACGAAGGCCCGGAACCGGGCACCCTGGTGCAGTACTTCAAGGATGACAGCAGCCCGACTGTCGCCGCCCCCAGCACGCTGGAAGGCAAGGGCGTGCTGAACAACCGGCTGTCGGAATTCTTCATGACCGGGCTGAACCAGATCGGCGTACCGACGCATTTCATCCGCCGCCTGAACATGCGCGAACAGCTTGTTCGCATGGCCGAGATCATTCCCCTGGAGGTCGTGGTTCGCAACTTCTCGTCCGGCCCGATGACGGCACGCCTTGGCATCCCCGAGGGCACGCAACTGCCGCGCCCGATCGTGGAGTATTACTACAAGGACAGCCGCCTGAATTCCCCCCTTGTGGCGGAAGAGCATATCGTGGCTTTCGGCTGGGCCAACCAGCAGGACCTTGACGACATCATCGCGTTGTCTCTGCGGGTGAACGACTTCCTCAGCGGTGTGATGATGGGTGTCGGCATCCGCCTTGCCGATTTCAAGATCGAGGTCGGGCGGATCTGGGCGGGTGACTTCATGCGGCTGATCGTCGCCGACGAGATCAGCCCCGACAGCTGCCGACTGTGGGACCTGCGGGTGCCCGAAGGGTCCGAAGGCGTGCTGACCGACCCGCAGCCGATGGCTGACGTCTACACCGAACTGGCGCGTCGGCTGGGCGTGATGCCCTCCAACGTCACCCACACCACCAAACCCACGCTGATCAACTGATCGCCTGCAAAACCCGAAGAGGCCGCCATGAAAGCCCGTGTCACCGTCATGCTGAAAACCGGAGTCCTTGATCCGCAGGGCGAGGCGGTACGCCACGCGCTGGGCTCGCTTGGGTTTCAGGGCGTCAGCGGTGTCCGGCAGGGAAAGGTGATCGAGCTTGACCTGACCGAGACCGACCGCGCCACTGCCGAGGCCGCCGTCAAGGCGATGTGTGACAAGCTTCTCGCCAATACCGTGATCGAAAGCTACCGGATCGAGATCCTCTAGGCACCGGGGGCCGTGGGCAGATTGCCCTACCGGTCGCGTTGGGGGGGCAATGTGCCCACGTCACCGTCGCGCAACCTGCAGCCAGATCCCGTCTTTCGCCCGAACCGTCAGATGCGCCACCGGCACAGGGACCTTGCCCGGTAACGCCGTGAACCGGAAGGCGCGGACAAGATGGGCCAGCAAGAGCGTGCCCTCCAGCATTGCGAAACCAGCGCCAGGGCAGACTCTGGGGCCGCGCGAGAAGGGCAGATACCCTTCGCGCGCCGCATCACGCCCGTCACCGGTCCAGCGGTCGGGGTCAAAGCTGTCGGGATTCGGCCAGATCCGTTCGTGCCGGTGCAGATGCCAGGGGCTGATGACCACCTGCGACCCTTTTGGCACCAACCGCCCGCGAAAATCCTCGGGCAGCGTGGTCTCGCGCACCATCATCGGCACGGGTGGGTAAAGCCGCAACGCCTCGCGAAAGACGTCGCGGGTAAAGCGCAAGGTGGCCACCGTCCCGAAAACCGGCGTCAGACCAGATGCCTCCGCCGCGATACGGTCTTGCGCCTCGGGATGCGTGGCAAGCAGATACAACGCCCAGGACAGGGCCGAGGCGCTGGTCTCATGCCCGGCCAGAAAGAAGATCGCCACCTGATCGACCATCTCGGCCGTTGCAAAGGCGGCTCCGGTCACAGGGTCCGGGGTGGTCATGATCTTGGTCGCAAGGTCAGCCGGTGCCAGACCCGCCGCAATCGCCCCGGCCCGCGCCGTCGTCAGCCCGGTGATCAGCCCACGGATCGCCCGGGCCGACCGCAGTGTAGCGCGCCGGTGCAGGCGCGGCACCCAGCGCGGCAAGGGCAGCAGCGCGCCAAGGTTCAGGATCGGCGCAGACCGCTGATAGGTGCGAAACTCGTGGAAGACTGCCTGCGCCACCTTGTCCTCGATAGGGATGGAAAAGAGGGTGCGGAAGATCACGTCCGCCGCCGCATGGCTTGCGGCAAGCTCGATCTCCACCTCGCCCTCGGTCAGGCGGGCAACGGCGGCCTCACCCGCGGCCCAGATCGCGGGGAAGGCATCCTTCATGCGCCCGCCCTCGAACGCGGGGTCGATGATCCGGCGCTGGTGCAGCCATTCCTCGCCATTGGTCACAAAGACCGACCGGCCCAAGAGCGGGGCCAACCCCTCGGTCACGCGGGCAGACTTCGGGAAATCGGCAGGACGTTCGTCCAGAACGCGGCGGATCAGGGCGGGATCGTTGCACAGATAGCTGCGAAAGAACGGGGTGCGAAACTCGGCCATCCAGGCCCGGTAAAGCCGGGCCGGCTGCGCCGACAGGATGTCACGCCGGAACATCCGCAGATGGGTGAACAGCGACACCCGGTCCGCGCGCGGTTCCGGCTTTGGCGGGGGCAGGCCGGTCATGCCACATCCCGGTAGGGGCTGAGCGCACGGCTGATCCGGCTGGATGACGCTTCGCGGTTTGCATAGCGCGCCGCCAGCGTCATCGGCCCGGCGGTGATGCGAAAGTAATCATAGCTGCCCGGTTTGTCGAACGCGCAAAGATACTGAAAATGCAGCCGGAAGAACCGCCAACGCAAGGCCCGCCAGCGCGCCGGGCTAAGCGTCTGGGTAAAAGCGGCCGAAATCACCAGTGGCCAGCGCTGCCCTTCGGGTGCCACGCCGCTGACCGCGACGGGATCGCACAGCGCAAAGCTGCAGCCGTCACCCGGCGCGCTGACATCGACCCAGGTCAGATCACCGCGCGTCGAAAGATAGGCGAGATCGCCACGCAGCCGGGTTGCCCCCGGCAGGAACGACGCCATCGGCACCGCCTGACCAAGGCTCAGGAACGCAAGCGCCGGGCTTTTCGCGGGCAGGCCCTCTCGCAAAAGATCGGCCAGGACAGTCACCCCCAGATGCACGCCCGAGGAATGGCCGACGACCAGAACCTCGTCAACGCTGCTGCCCATCGCGGCGCGCACCCGATTGCGAAAAGTGGCCAGCCGCGCATCCAGCGCCGCAGGATAGGCCCCGCGTTCGATGGCGGTATAGGCAAAGTCGTGCATCAGGTAATGAACATAAAGCCGCCGATCGATCCGGCGGAACCCCTCAAGCACGCCCCAGGCCGCAAGGGCCGCCAAGGGCCAGACAAACAGCGGGGGCAGCGGGACAAGGCGCAAGGTCAGCCATCCCGCCAGCGCCGCAAGCAGCGCCTGCAAAACCAGCAGGATCGCCGGATAAAGCGCTGCGATCATCGGGCCCTTGCGCAGCCGCAACAGCTGCAAAAGCGCGCCCGACGCGGCATAGATCCAGGCCGTGCGTGCCAAAGCGCCGTAGGTCGCGACGATCCCGCGCCCCATCGAGGCGCGCACCAGATCGGACCAGACCAGAACCTCGATCTCGGCTTCGGTCGGGCGGTCCATCCGGGTGTTGACGTGCCAGCCGTAGGTTTCACCAGCACGCGGGCGGAGTGACAGATCATAGCCCGAGATTGCGGCCTGTTCGGCGCCTTCCTTGCGATAGAGCTCGCGGTAGCGGCGCGGGGGAAAGGGATCATAGCCTGGAATGTAAAGCACATGGCGACGAAAGACGCCCGCGCTTGGCTTTCGCACTCCTCCGTTTTCGGTCACGCCCATTCCGCCATGTTGCCACAGCCCATGTTAACCGCAGATGAGCGGGAGGAAACCCCGCCTGACGTCATCCCGGCAGAGGCAGGCCCAGCACGTCATAAGTCTCCAGCATCCAGTAGCTGAAATCGGTGAAGGCCCCAGTGACAAGCGCCAGCCCGACCACGATCAGAAGCCCACCCATCAACCGCTCGATCAGCTTCATGTGACGCTTCAGACTTGTCATGAAAGTCATTGATCGTTCGATAAAAAGAGCTGCCAGAAGAAATGGAAGCCCCAGACCAAGTGCGTAGACGCCCAGAAGAAGTGTCCCACGCTGGGTGTTGCCCTCTTGTGCCGCAAGACTGAGGATCGCCCCAAGCTGTGGACCGATGCACGGTGTCCAGCCAAAGGCGAAGGCCAACCCCAGCACATAGGCCCCCATCGCCGACCCGCCGCGTTCACCTGCATCCATCCGCATCTCGCGGTCAAGGATGGAGATGCGGAACACGCCCAGAAAATGCAGACCGAAAATGATGACGACAACGCCCGAAACACGGGCCAGAAGCACCTGATTCTGCAGCACGAACGCGCCAAAGGCCGAGGCGGTGAACCCAAGGATCAGAAAGACCGTCGACAGCCCCATGACGAAGAACAGCGCCGGCAGGATGACCCGCCGCCGCGCCGTGCCCTGGCCGGTCATCTCGCCCATGCTGATGCCGCCCATATAGGCCAGATAGGGCGGCACGATCGGCAGCACGCACGGGCTGAGAAACGACAGCACGCCTGCCAGAAGAGCCACCAGCATCGCAGGCAGCAAGGCAGCGTCGATGATCTCGATTCCGAACATGTGCAGGCTCCTTGCGCTTGGACATAGCGGCTTTCCCGCCCCACGTCACGCCGTGCCCCTGTCACATCGCCGTGGCCCGGCTGTAACCTTGCCCTGCCGCCCGCCCCCCGCTAAATGCACGTCATGGCAGATTGGGACGACATGGTGGATTGCGAGGGGCTGTTGTGCCCCCTGCCAGTGCTGCGCGCGCGCAAGCGCCTGCTGTTGCTTGCGCCGGGCACCGTGCTGTGCGTGCGCGCGACGGACCCGATGGCCCTGATCGACTTGCCGCATTTTTGCGGTGAAGGCGGGCACAGCTACCTTGAGGCGCGGTCCGACGGGCCCGTCACCCTGCACCTGATCCGGCGTTCCTGACCCCGACCGACCCACATCCGGGACGGATCGGGATCAAGGGTGCGCCTGTGCCCGGCTAGCGGCCCAGTGCCCACCAGCCCTTGCGCTTGGGCTTGCCGGAACCCTCGGCGACCGTTGCCTCGGCTTCGGCCGGGTCAGGGACCACAACCTCGGCCGTCGCAGCCAGACCAGGATCAGCAACCAAGTCAGGGCCGTCGGCAGCGGCCTTGGCCCGGGGTGACCTGCCCTTCGCCGCTTTTGGTGCCGGGGTCTGCATTTCGGGTGTTGGGGCTTCGGAAGCGGAAGCTTCGGTGGCGGGCGCAGAGTCGGCCCGGGCCTCTGGCGTTGCCGCCTTGGCCCGCGCGGGGCGCTTCCTCGGGGCGGGCTTTTCTGCCACCACTTCTGTAGCCACGTCTTCAACCACAGCTTCCGCCACGGCCGGGACTGTCGTGCCCGATTCGGCGGAAGTCGCGACACCTGTATCAGTCACAGCCGAGGCCGCGCCCTTTGGAGCGCGGGGCTTTCGTGTGCGCCGGGGCCTTGCACCTTCGGCAGCCACAGGCTCGGCTGCAGGCGCGTCCAGGGCGTCGTCGCTGCCAGTCTCGTCTTCGTCGCCGTCATCTGTCGCGCCATCTACGGCACCGTTCTCGGACGTGGCACCGTCTTCACGCGCGCCGCCGCGCCGCCGACGCCGACGACGGCGCTTCTTGCGACCAGGCTGGCCATCACCGTCTGCCGCAGGGGCCGAAGGTGCCTTGGTCCCGGCCACTTCAACCACTTCGGCCGCCTCGGCCTCTTCTTCCTCGAAGACGTCGTCGATCAGATCGTCGTCATCCTCCTCGGCCACCGGAGCGCCCATAAGACCGGCGTGGCCCGAAACAACCGGCGCCTCTGGCACAACCCGGGTCGCGGTCTTCAGCTTCTCCATCGAATAGTCGGGGCTAACCAGCATCGGGTCGGCCTCGATCCGCACGCTCATGCCATAGCGGGCCTCGATCAGCGCGATATGCTCGCGCTTCTGGTTAATGAGGTAGTTCACGATCCCGACCGGCGCTTTCAGCAGCACTTCTTTCGAGCGCTTGCGCGTGCCCTCTTCCTCCAGCGCGCGCAACACGGTCAGTGCCATGCTGTCATCGCTGCGGATAAGGCCCGTGCCATGGCAATGCGAGCAGGGCTGCGTCGTCGATTCCAGCATGCCGGGACGCAGGCGCTGGCGGCTCATCTCCATCAGGCCAAAGCCGGAAATCCGGCCAACCTGAATCCGCGCCCGGTCGGTCTTCAGCTTGTCCTTCAGCCGCTTTTCGACGGCAGCATTGTTCCGCCGCTCTTCCATGTCGATGAAGTCGATGACGATCAGACCGGCAAGGTCGCGCAGGCGCAACTGGCGCGCCACTTCTTCGGCGGCCTCAAGGTTGGTCTTGAGAGCGGTATCCTCGATCGAGCCTTCCTTGGTAGCCCGCCCCGAGTTCACGTCGATCGCCACCAAGGCCTCGGTCACGCCAATTACGATGTAGCCGCCGGATTTCAGCTGCACCACCGGGTTGAACATGCCGGCAAGATAGCCTTCGACCTGGTATTTCGCGAAAAGCGGCGTCGGATCGTTGTGGCGGATCACCTGCTTGGCATGGCTCGGCATGATCATCCGCATGAAGTCCTTGGCGGTGCGATAGCCGCCTTCGCCTTCAACCAGAACCTCGTCGATCTCGCGGCTGTAAAGGTCACGGATCGACCGCTTGATCAGGTCGCCTTCCTCATAGATCTTGGCCGGAGCGATGCTTTTCAGCGTCAGCTCGCGGATCTGCTCCCACAGGCGCATCAGGTATTCGTAGTCGCGCTTGATCTCGGGCTTGGTGCGTTTTGCGCCTGCCGTGCGGATGATCAGGCCGGCCCCTTCCGGCACCTCGATCTCGCCCGCGATTTCCTTCAGCTTCTTGCGATCCGCCGCCACGGTGATCTTGCGGGAAATCCCGCCGCCGCGTGCGGTGTTCGGCATCAGCACACAGTAGCGGCCGGCCAGCGACAGATAGGTCGTCAGCGCGGCCCCCTTGTTGCCGCGTTCTTCCTTGACCACCTGGACCAGCATGATCTGCCGGACCTTGACCACTTCCTGAATCTTGTAGCGCCGAGCGCGACTGCTGCGGCGCGGGGCGCTGATTTCCTCGGCCACATCCTCTTCGGCGATCGATTCAATCTCGTCATCGGTGTCGCTGGCGTGGTCCATGGCGCGGTAGGGACGCTCGCCATTTTCGCTTGAGGCGTCCGAATCGTGGTGGTGGTGGTCGTCATGCTCTGCGACCGGTGCCACCGCCTCGACCTGGTCTTCGGCCTCATCCTCGCCCAGATCGACCACGTCCATGCCCGAGGGGCCTTCGACAACCGCATCGTCAACCTTGACCTTTTCGGCCCTGGCTTGCGGGCGCGGCGCCCTGCGGCGTTGGCGGTTGTTGTCCTCGTCCTCTTCGGCGCGCGCCAATTGGCGCTCTTCCTCGATCAGGGCTTTGCGGTCCGCGACCGGGATCTGGTAATAATCGGGGTGGATTTCCGCGAAAGCCAGAAACCCGTGCCGGTTGCCGCCGTATTCGACAAAGGCCGCCTGGAGCGACGGCTCGACCCGGGTCACTTTGGCAAGGTAGATGTTTCCGGCGATCTGGCGTTTGTTGACGGTCTCGAAGTCGAACTCTTCAACCTTGTTTCCGTCCACCACCACAACCCGAGTTTCCTCGGAATGGGTGGCATCGATCAGCATTTTCTTGGCCATTTTGTTCCAATGCGCCCATCCTGCCAAAAACCCTGCCCGGGGATGACCCGGGAGGGCGACTGTCAGGGTAACGGCGGCTTGTTCGGGCGATGGTGCGCGTCTCAAAGCGGCGGGTCGTGCCCGGTGGGCACCCCTCGCGCAGCTTTTCCAATGTCGCACACGTCATCGCGTTTCACTACAGACGGCCTTGCGGCCGACCACCTGTTAAATCCCGCATCGTCAAGGACTTGGCGGGAAATTCCCGGCCTTTCGGCCTATTCCACTACCCTGTAGGAGGCGCGCATGGGGCGCCTGTCCTGCCGGGCAGAAAATTCCGGCGCGAGGGATCATCCTCGCGTTCGCAGACCCTAGCGGGAAAGTGGACGCAATGACAATGGTCAAATTTGATCGCGCGAGCGGCCGAAGGCCAATACCTTTGCAGGCTCTCACCCGGTTTCGTTGAACAAATCGCCGCCCGGATCAGACATATTCCGACCGGCTCAGCCCGTACTTCGCCATCTTTTCATTCAGCGTCCGGCGCGGCAGGCACAGCTCTTCCATCACCGCCACGATCGACCCCTTGTGCCGCCGCATCGTGTTGTCGATCAGCATCCGTTCGAACGCCTCGACATAGTCTTTCAGGGGCTTGCCTTCGGTGGTCAGCGCCGGGCCGGCCGCCTCGTTGTCGGCCATGAGGAGGCTGGCAATCGACCCCGACCCGCGCCGGTTCTGCAAGACCGCACGTTCGGCAATATTGACCAGCTGGCGCACGTTGCCAGGCCACGGCGCTTGCAACAGCTGCGCCGCCTCTTGCGCCGTCACTTGCGGCGCGTCGCAGCCGTATTCCTCGGCGAACTGTTCGGAAAGGCGGGTGAAAAGCTGCAGAATATCCTCGCCCCGGGTGCGAAGTGGGGGCAGCAGGATCGTCATGGCGCCCAGACGGTAGAAAAGATCGGGCCGCAAGGTCGCCTCAAGCGTGGTGTCCGGGGCGTGCTGGTTGCAGATCGCGATGATGCGGGTTTCGGGCGGGGTGCCCTGATCGTTGATGACCGTCAGAAGCCGGGCCTGCAGCGCGTTCGGCAGCGCCTCGATGTCCTCAAGGCACAAGGTCCCGCCCCGCGCCTCTTCGACCAGTGGCAGGCTGCCGTCCTCGGTCGGGCCGAACAGTCGCGCGGCGAGTTGATCTTCGCCCCAGGCGGCACAGGACACCGCGACGAACTTCTTTGACGCGCGCGGACCGACCGCATGCAGCGCATGGGCCACCAGCGTCTTGCCGGTGCCCGTCTCGCCGTCGATCAG
>JAPLPF010000085.1:12492-29975 GCA_026400325.1 Rhodobacterales bacterium | reverse complement strand
AAGGCTGTCAGCGCCAATCCCGCCGAACAGCTGGTCACTGTCGTTGCCGCCGCTGAGGGTGTCGTTTCCGATATCGCCCAGAAGGGTGTCGTTGCCCTCGTCGCCGAACAGCTGGTCGTTGTCGGCCTGACCGTTCAGACTGTCGTCACCCAGCCCGCCGCGCAGCGTGTCGTTGCCCGTACCGCCGTCCAGCGTGTCGTTGCCCGTCCCGCCGTCGATGGAATCGTTGCCCGCGTCGCCGGACAGGGAATCGTCGTCTTCATTTCCAGAAATGACATCCGCCCCGGCACCACCGAAGATCGTGTCGTTGCCGGTCCCGCCGTTCAGGATGTCGGCAAGATCAACCGTCGAGGTGATCTGCACATCATCGACCAGAGCGCCCAGACTGTCGTCGTTGCCAAGTTCGGTAAAGCGCAGGGTATACTGGCCGCTTGCCGGGAATTCGATGTCGAACGCGTAGTTTGTCCAGCCCCCCACAGTCAGCGAATTGTTCGGCGGAAAGATCGTCTGTGTCGAAATGACCTTGCCATCGGGATCCAGAACATCGACCCGATACCCATCAAGTCCGACCGTCCCGGCGGAACGGACGATGCCGCGGAACGTCAGCTGTGCCGAGACCGGCTCACTGACGTTGAACTTTTGCTGCATCACGGTGATCTGGCCGGCGTTGCCGTCGATTTCCGAGACATAGTTCGAAGATGCCCCGCCGTAGTAGGAGGATTCCGGGTTGAACTCCATATCCGTGCCGGTCCAGCCCGCGCCCTGGTTGGCGAACGTACCGTTGGTGATATAGGTCGCACTGGTCTGCGCAGCGCCGCCGCCATAGATCAGGTCGGCGCCCGCGCCGCCATCAACCGTGTCGGCATCGGACCCGGCGTAAACCACATCATTCCCGCCACCGGCCGCAATCGCGTCATTGCCGCTGCCGCCATAGATGGTATCGGCGCCGTCGTCGGAGACTATGCTGTCGGACCCGCCGCCAGACTGGATGACGTTGGCTTCGGTGTTGCCGGTGATCGTGTCATTGCTGCCCCCGGTGATCACGTTCTCGATCGAGGCAAGCGTATCGCTGCCTTCGCCGGTCGCAAGGTTCGTGGTCAGGTTCACGACCACCGGCCCGGTAGACAGGCTGTAATCAACCGTGTCCGAACCGTCGTTGCCGCTTAACAGATCGTTGCCGCCATCGCCGGAAAGACGGTCGTCGCCAAAGCCACCGCTGACGGAATCGTCACCATCGCCGCCAAACAGACGGTCGTTGCCAAGGCCGCCATCGACAAGATCGTTGTCGACACCGCCAAGGATTGTATCGCTGCCACCGTCGCCAAAAAGACTGTCTGCCCCGGCCAGACCAAAGATCTGGTCGGCGTTGTCGCCGCCGTCGATCCGGTTGGCGTTACCGTCACCCATCAGCGTGTCGTTGGCGCTTGACCCGATCAGATCCTCGATCGCGGTCAGGGTGTCGCCGGCCGCATCGCCGCCAACCCCAACGCCGTTGATCGAGACCTTGACCCCGGCCGATGACCCGACATAGCTGGCCGTATCGCGCCCGTCACCGCCATCCAGACGGTCTGCCCCCGCCCCGCCGATCAGCGTGTCAGAGTTGTTGCCGCCGTACAGGCTGTCGCTGCCGCCATCGCCGAACAGAAGATCGTTCTGGTCTCCGCCAAACAGGCTGTCTGCGCCGTCGCCACCATAAAGGATGTCATCTTCAGTTTGGCCAAACAGCCGATCAGCCTCGGTCCCGCCGAAAAGGCTGTCGGCCCCGACACCCCCGACAAGCGAGTCATCGCCAGCCCGACCTTCAAGGACGTTGGCGACAGAGTCGCCATTGATGACATCGTTGCCGGCCGTGCCGATGACATTCTCGATGCCCGAGACGGTATCGGTGTTGTTGTTCCCAGCCGGGTTGATGAAGCCAGTCGCAAGGTTGGCATTGATCGACGCGGCCCCGGACAGCGAGTAGTCGACGGTGTCGATGCCGTTGCCGCCGACTAGAGAGTCCTCGTCATTGTTGCCGGAGCTTTCGATGAAGAGGTCATTACCCTCATCCCCGGACAGGATATCGTTGCCCGTGCCGCCGTTCAGGGTGTCAGAGTCGTTGCCGCCGTAAAGGGTGTCGGCGCCGGCGTCGCCGAACAGAAGATCGTTCTGGTTTCCACCGAACAGGCTGTCTGCGCCGTCGCCACCATAAAGGGTGTCATTGTCGTCTCCGCCGTACAGCCGATCACTGTCGTTCCCGCCGAAAAGGCTGTCGAACCCGCCACCACCAAAAAGCGAGTCATTGCCTGCAAGGCCTACAATGGAATCGTCTGAGTTGCCGGGGCCCGGTCCAAGACTGTTCGCAAGGGAATCGCCAATAATGTTAACCATCGTCCACTGTCCCCTGCCTTTGTCTCGCACCTTTGCCCGCGAACTTTGGCCGCTTTCAGTCAGCTTTGTGCAAGATCTGGTCGAACACGTCTGTAAACTACGCCGACTCACCCTGCAAACTGATTAACCTTGGGGCAAGGCAGGCGATTCGGCGGGCATTCGCCGAAGTGGCGGAACTTGCCCGCCATGTTCCAGCGTTGCGGGACAGGGCCGGGTCAGGCCGCCGTGTTCAGATATCCTCGACCGCAAGCACGCCCTTGATGGCCTTGATGGCGCCCTTGATCTGCGGGGTGACGGGGAAGGGGTTGGGCAGGGTGATGTCAACCTCTCGCCCCTGGGCATCAATGACGCAAAGGGTGACGTCTGCGCGGGCGCGCCCTTCAACCTTGCCCAGAAGCGCGGCCAGCGACGGAATCGCTTCGGCGCGGGCAAGGTGAATGCGCAACGACTGCGCGCCTGCCTGGGAGACGGCGGCATCGATGGGCTGGATGGTCTGGGCAAGAAGCTTGAGCGTCTCGCCCTCAAGCTCGGCCTTGACGGTAAGCACGACATTGCAGCCGGGGTCCAGATGGTCGCGCGACGCCTCGAGGACTTCGGAAAAGCAGGTGACCTCGTAAAGCCCGGTGGGGTCGGACAACTGGACAAAGGCAAAGCGGTTGCCACGGGCGGACTTGCGCTCCTGCCTTGAAGAAACAGAGCCGGCAAGCTTGGCAATCAGGGGGCCACGCTCGGCGCGGGCCGTGACCTCGGCCAGGGTTTCAACCTTTTGGCGCCGCAGGGCAGACATGTAATCGTCCAGGGGGTGGCCAGAGAGGTAGAAGCCGATGGCAAGGTGTTCCTGGCCAAGGCGTTCGACGGGCAGCCAGTCATCGCGGAACGGCAGGCGCGGTTCGGGGATATCGGTACCGGATGCGCCAAAAAGCGAAACCTGGGCGGAGGCCTTCGCCTCATGGATCGCGGCGGAGTAGGCGACGAGGGCGTCCAGCGCTTCGAACACGCGGGCGCGGTTGGGGTCAAGCTGGTCGAAGGCCCCTGCCCTTGCCAGCATCTCAAGCGGGCGCTTGCCGATGCGTTTGAGGTCAACGCGGCGGGCGAAGTCGAAGAGGGTGGCGAAGGGGCGGTCCTCGTACCCCTCTTCAGGCCCTGCGGCCTTCGTAGGGGTCACGTCCCGGGGGGCGCGGCGGGCGTTGACGATAAGCTGCATCGCATCGACGCCGACGTTCTTCAGCGCGCCCAACCCGTAGACCAGCGCGCCGTCACGGACCGTGAAGGTGGCAAGGCTGGCGTTGATGCAAGGGGCAACCGTCTTGAGGCCAAGCTTGTCCACCTCACGCTTGTAGATGGCCAGCTTGTCGGTGAGGTGAAGGTCGCAGTTCATCACCGCGGCCATGAATTCGGCCGGGTAATTCGCCTTAAGATACGCCGTCTGGTAACTGACCACGGCATAGGCCGCTGCGTGGGATTTGTTGAAACCGTAGTTGGCGAATTTCTCCAGAAGATCGAACACCTCACCGGCTTTGGCGGCGTCGATGTTGTGGGTCTTCTTCGCGCCTTCGATGAATTTCGGGCGTTCGCGGGCCATTTCCTCGGGGTTCTTTTTCCCCATCGCACGGCGCAGAAGGTCAGCCCCGCCAAGGGAATACCCCGCCATGACCTGGGCGATCTGCATCACCTGTTCCTGGTAGACGATTATGCCTTGGGTTTCGGCAAGGATGTGGTCGATGGTCGAGTGGATCGATTCCAGATCGCGCAGGCCATTCTTCACCTCGCAATAGGCCGGGATGTTCTCCATCGGACCCGGACGGTAAAGCGCCACAAGCGCCACGATGTCTTCGATGCAGGTCGGCTTCATCCGGCGCAGCGCGTCCATCATGCCAGAGCTTTCCACCTGGAAGACGGCGACGGTCTTGGCGGTGGCGTAAAGGTCATAGGCGGGCTGGTCGTCCAGCGGGATCAGGTTGATGTCAAAGCTGATCCCGCGCAGGGCCAGCAGGTCCATCGCGTTCTGGATCACGGTCAGGGTTTTCAGGCCGAGAAAGTCGAACTTCACCAGACCTGCCGCTTCGACCCATTTCATGTTGAACTGGGTGGCGGGCATGTCCGACCGCGGGTCGCGATACAGCGGCACCAGCTGATCCAGCGGGCGGTCACCGATCACCACGCCTGCGGCGTGGGTGCTGGCGTTGCGGTAAAGCCCTTCAATCTCCTTGGCATAGTCCAGCAGTCGACCGACGACCTCTTCCTTGGCCGCTTCGCGCAGGCGGGGTTCATCCGCCAGCGCCTTGGTGATGCTGACGGGTTTCACGCCTTCAACCGGACGCCATAGGGCAGGCCCAACACACGCCCGGTGTCGCGCGTTGCCTGCTTGGCGGCGAGCTTGCCGAACGTGATGATCTGCGCCACGCGGTCGCGGCCATACTTGTTCTGGACGTAGGAAATCACTTCTTCCCGGCGATCCATGCAGAAGTCGATGTCGAAGTCGGGCATCGAGACCCGCTCGGGGTTCAGGAACCGTTCAAAAAGCAGCGCATAGCGCAGGGGATCAAGGTCGGTGATCCGCAGGGCATAGGCCACAAGGCTGCCCGCGCCTGAACCCCGGCCCGGGCCCACGGGGATGTTGTGATCCTTGGCCCAGTTGATGAAATCGGCCACGATCAGGAAATAGCCGGGAAAGCCCATCTTTTCGATGATCCCAAGCTCAAAATCGAGGCGGGACTGGTAGTCTTCCGGCGTGGCGGACTGGGGGATGACGGCAAGGCGGGCCTGCAAGCCTTCGTTGGCCTGACGGCGAAGCTCCTGCACCTCGTCATCGGCGAACTTCGGCAGGATGGGGGCGTGTTTCTTGACGGCAAAAGCGCAGCGTTTCGCAATCTCCACCGTGTTCTCCAGCGCCTCGGGCAGGTCGGCGAAGAGGGCGCACATCTCGGCTTCGGACTTGAAATAGTGCTGAGGCGTCAGGCGGCGGCGGGGCTGCTGCTGGTCGACATAGGCCCCCTCGGCGATGCAGATCAGGGCATCGTGGGCCTCATACATCTGGGGCTTCGGGAAATAGACGTCGTTCGTGGCGACAAGCGGAAGGTTCATCTCGTAGGCCAGGTCTACCGCGCCGCGTTCGGCAAGGGCTTCGGCTTCCGGCAACGCCCCCCCCGGGCCTGCATGGCGCTGAAGTTCGACATAAAGGCGGTTCGGGTAGATCGCCGCCAGCCGCTCAAGAATGGCGCGGGCCTTGGCCTGCTGGCCTGCGGCATGAAATCTCCCGACGGGACCGGTGGGGCCGCCCGTCAGACAGATCAGGCCGTCGCTTTGCCGGGCCAGTTCGTCCAGCGTGACCTGCGGCAGGTTGGCCGACCCGGACATGGCCCCGTCGATGTAAAGACGCGTGTTGAGGCGCATGAGGTTCAGGTAACCGGCCTCGTCCTGCGCCAAAAGCACGATGGGCGCGGGCAGGCGGGGCTTTTCACCCGGCTGGGCCGGGTCGTGGGCGATGCTGATCTGGCAGCCGATGATCGGTTGCAGGCCCGCATCCTTGGCAGTGACCGAAAACTCCAGCGCCGCGAACATGTTGTTTGTATCGGTGACCGCTACGGCGGGCATTTCTGCCGCCTTGCAAAGGTCCACCAGTTTCTTGACCGGCACCGCGCCTTCAAGAAGCGAATGCTCGGTGTGCGTTCTCAGATGGATGAATCGGGGGTTGGTGCCGGACATGTCACAGCCTTAGGACCCGCGCGATGTGCTGGCAAGTCGAAGGCGCGGTTGCCCGAATATATGGCAAATCTTGAAAACACCTTCGCATTTTCGCGAAATGTTTCTGCTTGCCTTGAAGGGCCGTCCCCGGCTTGATGAAACTGCAACAAGACTGGCCGCGTGGGCCGCTTTACGCCGCATCGGGCGGACACGCAAATGGCCGTCAACGCAGAGACCGCGGTAGGCTTACGAATGAGCATTGCGTTTCTGTTGAACGGAACGCCCGTTCTGGTCGAGGGTCAGCCCCCGACCCGGACGCTTCTGGATTGGCTGCGCGACAGTCGCGGACTTTGCGGCACCAAAGAGGGCTGCAATGAAGGCGATTGCGGCGCCTGCACCGTGATGGTGACGGATGAAGGTGGATCAAGGGCCCTGAACGCCTGCATCCTTTTCCTGCCGCAACTGGACGGCAAGGCGGTGCGGACGGTCGAAGGGATCTCGGGACCTGATGGCCAGATGCACCCGGTGCAGAAGGCGATGGTCACGCATCATGGCAGCCAATGCGGGTTCTGCACGCCGGGCTTTGTGGTCAGCATGGCGGTGGCGCATCTGAACGGCGCGACCGACCATGATGACCAGCTGGCCGGGAATCTGTGCCGCTGCACCGGCTATGCGCCGATCATCCGTGCGGCAGAGGCAGCGGAAACCGAGCCGGTTCCGGACTGGATGAAAACGGATTCAGCTTTCAGTCTGGCACAAGTATCCCCGGGGGTGCGGGGGCAGGCGGCCCCCGCTGCGTTCATCCCGCGCGACAGTGACGAACTGGCACAGTGGTTTCTGGCGAACCCCGGCGCCACGCTGATCGCCGGGGCAACGGATGTCGGGCTTTGGGTGACCAAACAGCTGCGCGACCTGCAGCCGGTGGCATTTCTGAACGGCGTCAAGGATCTGCAAGGAATCGAAGCGCAAGGCGGGCAGTTTCATGTCGGTGCCTGCGTGACAATTGCCGCCCTGCGCGCCGCCGTTGCAAAGCGATTGCCGTCGTTTGGGGAATTGCTCCGCCGCTATGCGTCCGAGCAGGTACGAAACGCCGCGACAATCGGCGGGAACATCGCCAACGGGTCACCGATCGGGGATGGTCCCCCGGCGCTGATCGCACTTGGGGCCACGCTGCACCTGCGGCGGGGTGACGAGATGCGGTCGCTGCCGTTGGAGGACTTCTTTCTGGACTACCGCAAGCAGGACCGTCGGCCAGGCGAGTTTGTTGCAGGGGTGTCTTTCCCGGACGCAGCACCTGCGCTGCGGTGCTACAAGATCTCCAAGCGCTTCGATCAGGACATCTCGGCGGTCTGCGGCTGCTTCAACGTGACGGTTGACGGGGACGTCGTGACCCGCGCCCGCATTGCTTTTGGCGGGATGGCGGGGGTGCCGAAGCGGGCGACCCTGGCAGAGGCGGCGCTGGTCGGAGGGCCATGGACTCTGGCGACGGTCAAGGCGGCGGCACAGGCAATGGCGGCGGACTTCACCCCCTTGTCGGACATGCGGGCAAGTGCGGACTACCGGCTTGCCGCCGCACAAAATCTGATGATCCGCTACTTCCACGATCTTGCCGGTGTGCCGGTTTCAGTGCTGGAGGCAAGCCCATGACGATGGGCAATCCCCTGCCGCATGATGCAGCCCTTCTGCATGTGACGGGTGCCGCACGTTATGTGGATGACATTCCCCTGCCGGGGAACACGTTGCACCTGGCCTTTGGCCTTTCGACCATCGCGCATGGCGAGATTGCAGCAATCGACCTTGCCGCCGTGCGGGCGGCGCCGGGGGTTGTGGCGGTCCTGTCGGCGGCCGATCTGCCCGACATGCCCGATTGCAGTCCTTCGGCAAATGACGAACCTTTGCTGGCGGTGGGCCGTGTCCATTACGCAGGCCAGCCAGTGTTCCTTGTGATTGCCGACAGTCATCTGGCGGCACGCAAGGCGGCGCGTCTGGCGAAGGTCTCCTACCTTGAACTGCCGGCCCTGCTGACAGTGGACGATGCGCTGGCTGCCGGAAGCCGGTTCGAACAGGGCCCGGTTGTCTGGCAAAAGGGCGATGCCGCGTCGGCGATTGCCGGGGCCGCGCATCTGGTGGAAGGATCTTTCGAGGTCGGCGGGCAAGAGCATTTCTATCTGGAAGGTCAGGTGGCTGCGGCAATCCCGCAAGAGGGTGGCGACATGCTCATCCACTCGTCCACGCAGCACCCGACCGAAGTGCAGCACAAGGTCGCCCATGCCCTGCACCTGCCGATGAACGCGGTCCGGGTCGAGGTCCGCCGGATGGGTGGCGGGTTCGGCGGCAAGGAGTCTCAGGGCAACGCCCTTGCCATCGCCTGCGCGATGACGGCACGGCTGACGGGGCGACCTGCCCGCATGCGCTATGACCGTGACGACGACATGGTGATCACCGGCAAGCGGCACGATCTGCGCATCCTCTACCGTGCCGGGGTCGATGCCGAGGGGCGGATCCTGGGGCTGGAGTTTACCCATCTGGTGCGCTGCGGCTGGAGCCAGGACCTGTCCTTGCCGGTGGCGGACCGGGCGATGCTGCATGCCGACAACTGCTATCACCTGCCCAACATCCGGATCGAAAGCCACCGGCTGCGCACCAACACCCAAAGCGCCACCGCCTTTCGCGGATTTGGCGGGCCACAAGGCATGGTGGGGATCGAGCGGGTGATGGACCATGTGGCTTTCACCGTCGGGCGCGAGCCCCTGGCGGTGCGCAAGCTGAATTTCTATCGCGCCGCAGAGGAGAAGGCGGGAGCCTCCGGCGGGGATATCTTTGGACAGATGAAACTGCAGACCACGCCCTACCAGATGCCGGTGGAAGATTTCATCGCGCATGACCTGGTGGCGGAGTTGGAGCGGACCTCTGACTACGCGGCGCGGAAGGCTTCGATTGCGGACTGGAACCAGGGTTCGCCCGTACTGAAGCGCGGGATCGCACTGACACCGGTAAAGTTCGGGATCAGCTTTACCCTGACATGGCTGAATCAGGCCGGGGCTCTGGTGCATGTGTATCAGGATGGCAGCATCCATCTGAACCATGGCGGCACCGAAATGGGACAGGGGCTTTTCCAGAAGGTCGCGCAGGTGACGGCCTCGGTCTTCGGCGTCGGCGTCGAGGCGGTGAAGATCACCGCGACAGACACGGCAAAGGTGCCGAACACCAGTGCCACGGCGGCCAGTTCCGGGGCGGATCTGAACGGGATGGCGGCCAGGACGGCGGCAGAGGTGATCCGCGGACGGCTGGCGGAATTCATCGCCGACAAGCATCAGGCGAAGGCGTCTTCGGTGCGCTTCGCCGATGGCCAGGTGAAGGTGGCAGGTGAAGTCTATGGCTTCCCCCAGGTTGTGGCCTGGGCCTATCAGGCGCGGGTCAGCCTGTCCTCGACCGGGTTTTACGCCACACCCAAGATCGTGTGGGACCGGGTGCGCGGGGCCGGGCGACCGTTCTACTATTTCGCCTATGGGGCTGCGGTGACCGAGGTGGTGATCGACCGGCTGACCGGCGAGAACCGCATCCTGCGGGCGGACATATTGCATGATACGGGCACCAGCCTGAACCCGGCGCTGGATATCGGGCAGATCGAAGGGGCCTATGTTCAGGGCGTGGGCTGGCTGACGACCGAGGAACTGGTCTGGGATGACAAGGGGCGGCTGACGACCCACGCGCCCTCGACCTACAAGATCCCGGCCTGTTCGGACCGGCCGGACGTTTTCAACGTGGCGCTTTGGGGCAAGCCCAACCGGGAAGATTCTGTCGGCAAGTCCAAGGCTGTGGGCGAGCCTCCGTTCATGCTGGGAATCTCGGCGCTGATGGCCCTGTCGGATGCGGTGGCGGCCTGCGGCGATGGGTCGGTCTATCCCGCGCTCGATGCCCCGGCGACGGCCGAGCGTGTGCTGAAGGCTGTGCAAAGGGTCGAAGGCCTTGTTTGACCTTGAGTCCCTTTCGGCGGCCCTTCAAGCGCATGGCCCGGTTGCCCGGGTGGTGATTGCCGGGGTCGAAGGATCCTCCCCGCGTGAAGTGGGTGCCTCGATGCTGGTCTGGTCTGAGGGCCAGGCCGGCACCATTGGCGGCGGCGCGCTGGAATACGAGGCGGCAGCCCGGGCGCGCACAGTGCTGGCCGGACGCGCCCCCACCCTATCCGTCCCCCACGCAGGGGGAAGGGGGCCCGTTGTGCCTGCTGCCAATCGGGGCTCGTCCCGGTCTGCGCCTCCCTCCCCCCCCGTGGGGGAGGGAGGGGGTGGGGGGGCACCTCGGGTCGAGAGAATCGCCCTCGGGCCAAGCCTCGGCCAGTGCTGTGGCGGGGCGGTGATGCTTTGGACCGAGGTCCTCGAGTCTGTGCCGGACGTGACCGACGACATGATCGCCCGCGGGCCGGGGGACATGCCGCTTGCGGTCAAGCGTATCCTTGCGGCAGCACGCGGGCAGGGGCTACGTCCCGATACCGCGCTGGTGCAAGGCTGGCTGGTCGAACCCGTTGCCAAGCCCACGCGGCAGATCTGGATCTGGGGGGCCGGGCATGTCGGCCGGGCGCTGGTTGCAGTCCTCGCCCCCTTGCCGGGCCTTGCGATCACCTGGGTAGACGTCGCACGCGACCGTTTCCCCGATGACGTTCCCCCGAACGTGACCGTGATCCCCGCCGCGAACCCGGCACTCCTTGCCGACCATGCGCCGTTTGCAGCCGAGCATCTGGTGCTGACCTTCAGCCACGCGCTGGACCTTGAGCTGTGCCACCGCCTCCTCCGGCGCGGGTTCCGGTCTTGCGGGCTGATCGGCTCGGCGACGAAATGGGCGCGGTTCCGGTCGCGGCTGAAGGCTCTGGGCCATGACGCGGCCTCGGTCGAGCGCATCCGCTGCCCGATCGGCGACCCGGCGCTTGGCAAGCATCCGCAGGCGATCGCGGTGGGCGTGGCGGTGGAACTCTTGAAAGCGCGACAGGTGGCGGCACGGGAGATGCGGGCATGACCACCACACGACCAGAGCTTTTGCGCGTCGAGGGGATCACCAAGGCCTATCCGGGCGTGGTGGCAAACGCGGATGGCAGCTTCGCGATCTCGGAGGGCGAGATTCACGCGCTTCTGGGGGAAAACGGTGCCGGCAAGTCGACCATGGTCAAGATGATCTACGGCCTTGTCCGCCCCGACAGCGGCACGATGACCTTTCGCGGCAGCGCCTACCAGCCCGCGAAACCGGCCGAGGCGCGACGGTCGGGCGTGGCGATGGTGTTTCAGCACTTCAGCCTCTTCGAGGCGCTGAACGTGGCGGAAAACGTCGCGCTGGGCATGGAAAACCCGCCCCAGATGCGCGAACTCGCCGCCCGGATCCGCGCGGTCAGCGAAGAATACGGCCTGCCCCTGGACCCCAGCCGCATGGTCGGCGACCTGTCCGCAGGGGAGCGTCAGCGGGTGGAGATCATCCGCTGCCTCTTGCAGGACCCAAAGCTTCTCATCATGGACGAACCGACCTCGGTCCTGACCCCGCAAGAGGTGGAGATCCTCTTCCGCACCCTCCGGCAGCTTTCCAGCGAAGGCACGGCGATCCTGTATATCAGCCACAAGCTGGAAGAGATCAAAAGCCTGTGCGACGAGGCGACGATCCTTCGTCGGGGCCGCGTCGTGGCGACCTGCACCCCGCGTGAACGAACAGCGCGCGAGATGGCGGAGCTGATGGTCGGCGCGACCCTCAAGACGCCAGAGCGGCGGCAGGGGGTGAAGGGCGAAGTGGCGCTGGGCGTCAGCGACCTGTCGGTCGCTTCGCCCATCCCGTTCGGAACCTCGCTGAAAGGGATCAGCTTCACCGTGGCGAAGGGAGAGGTTCTTGGCATCGCGGGCGTCGCCGGGAACGGTCAGGACGAGCTTCTGCTGGCGCTCTCGGGTGAGTTGCGATCAAGCGCCGACAAGGTGCGGATTGCAGGTCAGCCGGTGGGCGACCTTGGTCCGGTGGACCGGCGCAAGGCGGGCCTCGTCGCAGCGCCGGAAGACCGCTACGGTCACGCGGCGGCACCTGACATGAGCCTGGTTGAAAACGCCTTCCTGACGGCCGGTGTGCGCAAGGGATTGACAAAAAACGGCTTTGTCGACTGGGCTGGCACCAGGCGCTTTGCCGAAGAGATCATCAAGGCCTATGACGTGCGCACCCCCGGCCCCGACGTGGCGGCGCGTGCGTTGTCCGGCGGCAACCTGCAGAAGTTCCTGATGGGGCGTGAGTTGATGCAGGGCGCGAGCGTGATTGTGATCAACCAGCCGACCTGGGGCGTCGATGCAGCGGCAGCGGCAGCGATCCGGCAAAGCATCCTGGACCGGGCCGGCGAAGGGGCGGCGGTGGTGGTGATCAGCCAGGACCTTGATGAGCTTCTGGAGGTCTCGGACAGCTTTGCCGTCTTGAACGAGGGTCGTTTGACCAGGCCAAGGACCGTCGAGGGCCTGACGATGGACGAGATCGGCCTGATGATGGGCGGCGCACATGGCATGGAGGTCGCGCATCATGCGGGATAGAGGCCAAAACCTTTCGAAAGGTCCTGCAAATTCCTTCGAAGGAATTTGGGTCCAGGCGGTGCGGTCGTGCTGAGGCTTGAAAAGCGGCCTACTCCCAGCCGGTTCTGGCTGTACGCCACCCCCCCCGTCGCGGTGATCCTGACCATGATCGCCGGTGGCATCCTGTTCGCGCTGATGGGCAAGAACCCGGTCGAGGTGATCCGCACGATCTTCTGGGACCCTCTCTTTGGCGAGTTCGCATTCTACCTGCGCGGCCAGCTTCTGGTGAAGGCGGGGCCCCTGATCCTGATCGCCATCGGCCTGGCGCTGGGCTTTCGCGCCGGGATCTGGAACATTGGGGCCGAGGGGCAATACATCATGGGCGCGGTGATCGGGGCCTCGGTCGGCCTTGCGGTCTTTCCGACCGAAAGCCGCTGGATCTTTCCCGCCATGGTCATCGCCGGGGCCTTCGGCGGCTGGGCCTGGGCGATGATCCCGGCGATCCTGAAGACGCGGTTCAATACAAACGAGATCCTTGTGTCCCTGATGCTGGTCTATGTGGCCGAGACGATCCTCGCCAAAGCCGCGACCGGGTTCCTGAAGAACCCCGAAGGCATGGGCTTTCCCGGCAGCCGCAACTTTTCCAGCTACCCGGCGGCGCAGAATGCGTTTCTTTATGAACCGCTGGGCCTGCATTGGGGCGGGGTGGCGGCCTTCGTGACCGCGATTCTTGCTTATATCCTGCTGACCCGGCACCAGGCGGGGTTCCAGATCAAGCTGGCCGGGCAGGCGCCCCGTGCGGCAAGGTTCCATGGGGTGTCGCCCGCACGGCTGGTCGTGATGTGCATGGGTATCTCCGGCGCCTTGGCCGGAATGGCGGGGCTCTTCGAGGTCACCGGTCCGGCAGGCCAGATCACCATCGACTTCAACACCGGCTACGGCTTTACCGCGATCATCGTCGCCTTCCTGG
Organism: Rhodobacterales bacterium; assembly: GCA_026400325.1. Classification (GTDB taxonomy): domain Bacteria; phylum Pseudomonadota; class Alphaproteobacteria; order Rhodobacterales; family Rhodobacteraceae; genus Tabrizicola. Next base: position 16,433 of record JAPLPF010000085.1, on the reverse strand, counting down.
GTCGGTTGAACCCGCTGGGCATCGTGCTTGCAGGCTTCATCATGGCGCTGACTTATGTGGGCGGAGAGATGGCCTCGACCAGCCTTGGCCTGCCGGATGCGGCGATCCAGGTCTTCCAGGGGATGCTTCTGTTCTTCCTGTTGGCGGTGGATGTGCTGACGAACTATCGGTTCCGGCTGGCTGTGGGGGCGCACTGATGGGATTCGTGGGAGCAGTCGTTGTCGGCGCCTTGCTCGGACTGGCCGGTGCTAGCATTGCAGTTTCCGAGAACAGTCTTGAAAGCCTTATAGGAATACCAATCCTGCTGGTGGTCCTGGCGCTAGTCGGAGGCATTCTTTCGTTTGTGGGCAAGTGGCTCAACTCCGACCCGGAAGAAGAGCGACCCAAGACGCCAGCGCAGAACGTGGGTCAAACGGCGGTCGTGACCTCCGGCCTGTTGGTAGGGGTAGTCGTCGGGATGTTGCTCTGTTTCGGAATGGGAGGCTGATTCATGGATCTTGGCGGTATCAATCCGGTCATTTTGATCGCAACCCTCATGGCCAGCGCCGTGCCGATCCTCCTCGCCGCACTTGGCGAGACCGTGGTCGAACGCGCAGGCGTCCTGAACCTTGGGGTCGAGGGCATGATGGTCGTCGGCGCTCTGGGTGGCTTTGTCATCGCGGTCGAGACGGGAAGTCCGATGCTTGGCTTCATCGGCGGGGCGGTGGCGGGGGCGCTTCTCAGCTTGGTCTTTGCGGCGCTGACGCAGGTGTTCCTGGCCAACCAGGTGGCGACGGGCCTTGCGCTGACGCTTTTCGGCCTTGGCCTCTCCAGCCTTGGTGGGCAGGGCTATAACGGGATCAAGCCACCCCCGACCGGGCAGCTTCTGCCGGACGCGCTGGCCGACTTGCCGGTCGTCGGACCGATCCTCTTCGGTCACGACTGGATGGTCTATTTCAGCCTCGTGATGGTTGCCGTCCTGTGGTGGGTCCTGAAGGCCACCCGCATTGGCCTGATCATCCGCGCGGTCGGCGAAAGCCATGAGGCGGCCCATGCACTGGGCTACAAGGTAAACCGCATCCGCCTGATGTGCATCGCCTTTGGCGGCGCGATGGCGGGGATCGGTGGGGCCTACCTCAGCCTGGTGCGCGTCCCGCCATGGGTGGACGGGATCACCGCAGGCGCAGGCTGGATCGCGCTGGCCATCGTGGTCTTCGCCAGCTGGAAGCCCTGGCGCGTCCTGATCGGTGCCTACCTTTTCGGCGGGATCACCGTCTTGCAGCTGAACCTGCAGGTGGCCGGGTCGGTCATCCCGGTCGAGTACTTGTCGATGGCCCCCTATCTGATAACGATCATCGTGCTGGTCATCATGTCGGCGGGACGGAAGTCGAATGGCGCTCCGGCCTCGCTGGGCCAAAACTTTCATGCCTCACGCTGAGGCGCAAAACGCAGGGCCGAAACGCGCCCTGCCACTATGGGGAGTACAAGAATGAAACGGAGAAATCTGCTGGCAACCGCCGCGATGGGCCTTTTGCTGGCCAGTGGCGCGTCCTTCGCGCAGGGAATGGACAAGGTCAAGGCATGCTTCGTCTACGTCGGCCCGATCGGTGACGGCGGCTGGACGTTCCAGCACCACCAGGGCGCACTTGCGGTGCAGGAAAAGTATGGCGACAAGGTCGAAATCCAGTTCCAGGAAAACGTGCCCGAAGGCGCTGATGCCGAGCGGGTGCTGACCCAGATGGCGCTGGGTGGCTGCAACATCATCTTCACCACTTCCTTCGGCTTCATGGACGCGACCAACGCCGTCGCGGCCAAGTTCCCGGACGTGAAGTTCGAACACGCCACCGGCTACAAGCGCGATTCGGCCAACGTGTCGACCTACAACGCGCGCTTCTACGAAGGCCGCGCGGTGCAGGGTACCATCGCGGGCCGGATGACCAAGTCGAACAAGATCGGCTACATCGCGTCCTTCCCGATCCCCGAAGTGATCATGGGGATCAACAGCTACTACCTGCACGCCAAGAAGGTGAACCCGGCGGTCGAGCTGTCCGTCGTCTGGGCCTTCACCTGGTTCGATCCGGCGAAAGAGGCAGATGCCGCCAAGGCGCTGATCGACCAGGGCGTGGACGTGATCGCGTCACATACCGACTCGACCGCCCCGCTGGCCGAGGCTGCCAAGACGAACGGCGCTGTGATCGGGTTCGGTCAGGCATCGGACATGGCGGCGTACAAGCCCAGCCCGCGCGTAAGTTCCATCATCGACAACTGGGCACCTTACTACATCAAGCGCGTCGGCCAGCTGCTGGACGGCACCTATGAGCAGGCCGACGCCTGGGAAGGGATCGCGGGCGGCGAGGTCGAGATCGGCGAGATCACCGAGGCCGTTCCTGCCGAGGTGAAGGCCGAGGCCGAGGCGATGCGCGATGCGATCGCGGCGGGCACCTATCACCCCTTCACCGGCCCGATCAACAAGCAGGACGGCACCCCCTGGCTGGCGGATGGCGCAGTTGCTCCGGACGGCGACCTTCTGGGGATGAGCTTCTACGTCGAAGGCATCGTCGGCGACATTCCGAAGTGATCGGACTGGCTTGACACGACCAAAATGCGTAAACTGGGATCCGCCGGGCAGATCTTCCCCCTGGAAGACAGGCTCGGCGGGTGCTGCTTGTGTTGGAAAGGAGCTTCGGACAAAGCTTCGGCCACCTGGCCTGACCGAAAGAAGAAAGAATACCTCGCATGAGACTTGAGCTTGCGGATCTGCCGATTGCGATGATCAACCTGCCGCACCAGAACCGGCGGCGCTTTCGGGCGAGGCGCTCCATGGACCGCCTTGGTCTGCCTTTCACCATCGTCGATGGCGTTCGTGATGCGCCACGGCATTTCGGCTGCAGCCAGGGACACTTGCGCGCCATCGAAATGACGCGTGGGTCCGGACCTTTCCTGATCATGGAAGACGACGCCATTCCGACTGCACATTACCAGCCGCAGGTTGAGGTGCCGGACGGGATCGACCTTTTGTACCTTGGGCATTCCCAAAGCGGATACTCCAGAAGCCTGACCCCGTCCGGGACCCCTGAGCTTACCGAACTTGACGGGTCCGGACTGCTTGTCGTTCATTCCATGCTGGCGGCGCATGCGATCATCTATGTGACAGAAGCGGGCGTCGATGCGGTGGTGCAATCGATCCGCAAGTCCATGTCCAGCGACCCGAAGGAACGTCACGATATCGGGCTTTGCGATCTGCAGCGGCACCTGCGCGTGGCGGCAACCCGGCTACCCTTCTTTTGCCAGTCGAGTGACTTGCAAGGCAACGCAAAGCGGGACTTGCGCCGTCTGCAAGAGGATTTCATCTCGCAGCCCAGGGCAGTTGACGACGTGGTCATGACCGCCAGCGGCCCGCTTCGGGTGGTGCGTTCCGCAAGCGGCAGACTGGAATATGTGGCCGCAATGACTACGGCAGATGAAGGGCAAGACCGGCCGGTCGCCGACCCCGCGCCCTAGTGGACGCGCGCTGACCGGACCGGATCTTTCATTTCACACCGCACCCTTGACGTTGGCAGGACAACATGGACACGGACTTTCTGATCATCGGGGGCGGGATCGCCGGGGTCTCGGCGGCAGCGCGGCTGTCAGAACTGGGCGCGGTGGTCCTGTTGGAATCCGAGGATGTCCTGGCGCATCACGCGTCAAGCCGGTCGGCGGCGATGTATGAACCACGGTATGGGTCGCCGGCGATTGTCGGGTTGTCGATGGCCTCGGGCGACTATTTCCGGTCGCTGCCGGGAGTGCTCAGCCCGCGCGGGCTGATGCTGGTCGCCAAGGCCGAAGCGCGTGACAGCTTTGAGCATGACCTGAGGGCAATGGAGTTCGACCGCGTCACCGTTGACGAGGCCCGCGCCATCGTGCCGATCCTGAACCCCGAAACGGTCGCCATGGCGGGCTTTGCGGCCCATGCCGAGGAT
>JAPLPF010000085.1:0-12474 GCA_026400325.1 Rhodobacterales bacterium | reverse complement strand
TGCTGATCCAGGGTTTTGCGCGTGAGGCACGGGCGCGCGGGGCGCAGATCGTGACTAAGGCCAGGGTGACGGCAATCACCCGTGACGCAACGGGCTGGCGGGTCACCAGCAGCGCGGGGGAATTCGCGGCGGGCATGATCGTGAATGCTTCCGGACCCTGGGTTGACGCGGTGGCGACGATGGCCGGGGTGCAACCCTTGGGCTTCACACCCTACCGCCGCTCGATGGCACGCATCCCTGCCCCCGCTGGCCACGATGTCAGCCGCTGGCCGATGATCTTCGGTCCTGGCGAGGACTGGTATGCCAAGCCCGACGCAGGTGCCCTGATCGTCAGCCCCGCCGAGGAAGACCTGATGGAGCCGCATGACGCCTGGGCCGACGACATGGTGCTGGCCGAGGGCCTGGCGCGGTATGAGGAAATGGTTACCGAACCCGTCACGCGGCTGATCTCAAGCTGGGCTGGCCTGCGGACCTTTTCGCCCGACCGGGTGCTGGTGATCGGGCGCGACGTGCGCGAGCCTTCGTTCTTCTGGCTGGCAGGGCAGGGCGGCTATGGCTTCCAGACCTGCCCGGCGGCAAGCCGGCTGGCCGCCGACGTGGTCGGGGGGCGCGCGCCCGAGCTTGATGCAGCCCTGGTGGCCACGCTGTCGCCTGCCCGCTTTGGATGAGGCTTTCCGCCGAAGCCCGAAAAACCTGCGTGACAGTTGCTGCTGCGCACGGCAGCATTCGGCCATGATGCGCCTTTTGCCCCTTCTTGCGATTTTGACCCTTGCCGGCTGCGGGGGCTCCCCCCGCGGCGTCACGACCCCTGCCACCGGCGACACGATCACCGTCACCTCCTCGAACTTCACCGACGCCGATCCGACGGACTGGCCGGGCCGGTCGCCCGATCGGTATCCGGTGCACGGGATCGACCTGTCGCGCTTTCAGACCAGCGTCGACTGGCAGACCGCGCGGGCCAACGGGGTGAACTTCGCCTTTATCAAGGCAACCGAGGGCGGCGATCTTTTCGATCCGATGTTCAAGGATCACTGGCGGGGTGCGGCCGCGGCGGGGGTAAAGCGGGGGGCCTATCACTTCTTCTACCACTGTCGCCCGGCTGCAGAACAGGCAAGGTGGTTCATCAAGCACGTGCCAAGAACCCCTGGCGCGCTGCCGCCGGTCCTCGACATGGAGTGGACACCAACCAGCCCGACCTGCACCATCCGCCGCGACGGGGCAACAATCCGCAGCGAGGCCCGGATCTTCCTCGATATCGTCGAACGCCACTACGGCCAGCGCCCGATGATCTACACCACGGTCGATTTCTTCGAGGACACCGAGCTTTGGCGGCTGCAGGGCGTTGAGTTCTGGCTGCGGTCGGTCGCCGATCATCCGGGCGAGGTCTATGACGGCAAAGCCTGGAGCTTCTGGCAATACACCTCGACCGGGCTGATCCCGGGGGTGGCGGGCAAGGTCGACATCAACGTCTTTGCCGGGTCAAAGGCTGCATGGGCGGATTGGCTGGGCGCACGGTCGCTTTAGCGTCCGGCGCTGCGCCAGTCACGCCAGCGCCGGACCCAGCGTTGTCCGGTGCGCCGGCCCCGGATGATCAGCATCGAGATCGGCCCGCGCAACTGGGGCAGGTCGACCGCCAGCAGCAAAAGGCCGGCCGGCAGCATCCACAACCCGAGGACCGGCAGGAACCAGAACAGCCCGCCGAAGGTCAGAAGCAACGCCAAGGGAAAACGGATCGGAAACCAGCTGTTGCGGCGCAAGCGCGAGATCGGCCCGCGCAGTTGCGGTATCAGGCGCTCCAACGCCTGGAACTGCCGCTGAAACCTGCGTTCGCGTCGTGTCATGTCCGATGTCCCTGCCCGCTGGACCCTGCCCGAAGGATGCGACAGGATCACGACAGACGGCTGATCAGCTCAGGGCCTTTTGCGCCATTCGCGCCAGCGTCGCGCCAGACGCCGTGCCGCGACACGCCCCCGGATCACGAACGATGAAATCGGTCCGCGCAGAAACGGCAGGTCGACGGCCAGCAGAAGCAGGCCCAGCGGCAGCATCCAGATGCCAAGCACCGGCAGGAAGGAAAACACCCCACTGACGATCAGCAGCAACGCCAGCGGAAGACGCAAAAGCCGCCAACGGTTGCTTCGCAATCGCCCGAAGACACCCTCGGCACCGGGAATCATCCGCTCCAATGCGTCGAACTGCCGTTGAAACCTGCGCTCGCGTCGTGTCATTTCGGGCCTGACCATCGCCAAGAGATGGCGACTTGTGTTCGCAGGGTCAAGGTTGCGCTGGCCGTGACGGTGGTTATCCGTCCAACCGGATGCGCGCGTTCGTGGGGTCAAACGGGCTGTCCTCGGTCACGACCGCATCCCATTCCTGTCGCAGCATCTTCACTTTCAGCTTCTGACCGGGTTCCGCCAGCGCAACCGGAACATATCCCATGCCGATCTGCTTGCCGAAGGCGACCGAGTAGCCGCCCGAAGTCAGCCGGCCGACTTTCACGCCATCATGGATCAACGCCTCTTTGCCCCATGGGTCGGTGTCCGACGGCCCGTCAATCAGCACGGTCACACATTTCGACCGGATGCCGGTGTCCAACATCTTCTGCTTGCCGCGAAAGTCCTTCGTCAGGTCGACGAAGCGGTCGAGTGCCGCCTCCAGCGGGGTCGCATCGCGGCCAAGCTCGTTGCCGAAGGCACGGTAGGATTTTTCCTGCCGCAGCCAGTTCTGCGCCCGGGCGCCGACGGGTTTGAGGCCGTGTTTCTCACCGGCTTTCAGGAGGAGGTCCCAGAGGTAGCGGCCGAATTCGATGGGGTAGTGCAGTTCCCAGCCAAGTTCCCCCGTGTACGCCACGCGGATCGCACGGACCGGGCACATGCCGAGTTCGATGTCGCGATATGACAGCCAGGGGAAGCGCTTGTTGGACAACACGGTGTCGGGGTCGGCGTCCTTGACGATGTCTTTCAGCAGGGCGCGGGCGTTGGGGCCGGCAAGGGCATAAACGCCCCATTGGGTGGTGATGTCGTGGATGTCGATATGGCCCTTTCCTTCCGCCATCCAGTCATCGGCGGATTTCTGCAGGAAATCATAGTCATAAGCCGTCCATGCCCCGGCCGAGATCAGGTAGTATTCGTCCTGTTTCAGCCGGACGATGGTGTATTCGGTCCGCGTCGTGCCGTGGTCGGTCAGCGCATAGGTCAGGTTGATCCGGCCGACGTTCGGCAGCTTGTTGCAGGTGAAGTGGTCAAGAAAGGCCGTCGCCCCCGGTCCACGGACAAGGTGCTTGGTGAAGGCGCTGGCGTCGATAATTCCTACGGTGTTCCGTACCGCTTCGGCCTCGGCCTTGGCGTAGGGCCACCACGCGCCGCGCCGGAAGCTGCGGGAGGTGTGGTCGAAGTCCGGGGCTGCGTCCTTCGGGCCGTAGTAGTTGGGGCGTTCCCAGCCGTTCACCTGACCCATCTGTGCGCCAAGGTCTTTCTGGCGGTCATAGGCGGGGGCGGTGCGCAGGGGACGGCAAGCCTCACGCTCCTCATCGGGGTGGTGCAGGATGAAGACGTGGTCATAACACTCCTCATTCTTCCGGCTGGCGTATTCGGTCGTCATCCAGCCGCCGAACCGCTTTGGGTCAAGCGATGCCATGTCGATCTCGGCCTCGCCTTGGGTCATCAGTTGGGCGAGGTAGTAACCGGTGCCGCCTGCGGCGGTGATGCCGAAGGAGAAGCCTTCCGCCAGCCACATGTTGCGCAGGCCCGGGGCGGGGCCGACCAGCGGGTTGCCGTCGGGGGTATAGCAGATCGGGCCGTTGTAATCGTCCTTGAGGCCAACGGTTTCCGAGGAGGGAATCCGGTGGATGAAGGACATGTATTCCTGCTCGATCCGCTCCAGGTCCAGCGGGAAAAGGTCGGCGCGGAACGACTCCGGCACCTCGTATGGAAAGCGGGCGGGGGCGCCCTTTTCATAGGGCCCAAGGATCCAGCCACCGCGTTCCTCGCGCACATACCACTTGGCGTCAGCGTCGCGCAGGACCGGGTGCTGCGGGTTGGTCTTGCGCCATTCGACAAGGGCGGGGTCGGGCTCGGTCACGATGTACTGGTGTTCCACCACGACAGCGGGGGTCTTGATTCCGAGGAGGCGCGCGGTGCGCTGGGCGTGGTTGCCAGTGGCGGTGACGACGTGTTCGGCGGTGATGTCAAACCGGTCATCGCTTGCCACAAGGTTGCCGCCCTGTTCGATCATCCGGGTGCAGGAGACGATCCACTCGCTGCCCGTCCAGCGGTAGCCGTCGACCTGCACCTTGCGCTCAAAGGTGCAGCCGAACTGCCGCGCGCCTTTGGCCATCGCCTGCGTCACGTCCGCCGGATTGATATAGCCGTCCTGTGGGTGGTAAAGCGCGCCGATCAGGTCTTCGGTCCGCACCAGCGGCCAGCGGTCCTTGATCTGCGCTGGCGTCAGGAATTCGTGGTGAACCCCGGCGGTTTCGGCGACCGACGAGTACAGCATGTATTCGTCCATCCGCTGCCGGTGTTGGGCCATCCGCAGGTTGCCGACAACATAGAAGCCGGGGTTCAGCCCCGTCTCGGCCTCCAGCCCCTTGTAGAAATCGACACTGTACTTGTGGATATGGGTCGTCGCGTAGCCCATGTTGAAGAGCGGGAGCAGCCCCGCCGCGTGCCAGGTGGAGCCTGCGGTCAGCTCATCCCGCTCGACCAGCATCGTGTCCCATCCCGCCTTGGCAAGGTGATAGGCAATCCCGGTGCCGACCGCGCCACCACCGACGACCAGGGCTTTGACATGGGTTTTCATCAGACGGGCTCCCGCGATAGGTTCGCCCCTATCTGCCAGACCCGCACCAAAGGAGGCAAGTCCACCCGACCTTTGGCGTCAGAAAACGACACGAGAGCCGGAAAGCGGCAATTGCCGTTCGACGCCGTGCCCGAACCGGGCTAGCGTCGGAACGAACAGGAAGGCGTGAATGACCGAGGGACTGACATTCAGGGCAGGTCGGCCCGAAGATTCCTCGGACCTTGCGATCCTGTGGGACGCCGCCTCGCGCCGGCACGCCGCCTGGATTTGGGGCACGCTGGCCGGACCGGGGCAGTCCTGGCTCGAGGTCGGTCGGAGTCGCGTTCTGAACATGACGGATGCGACCCACTATCACGCCAAATGGCATGTGGCGGAAGCCGAGGGCCGGACCATCGGTGCCCTCTTCGGCTTTTCGATACCCGACCCCTATGACCAGATCGACCTTGAGACGATCGACGCGTCATTTCACCCGATGATCGAGATGGAGATGGTCGCCAAGGGCTGCTGGCTGTTGCAGGCTGTGGCCCTGTTCCCCGAACAGCGCGGCAAGGGCCATGGCCCGGCCTTGATGAGCCGCGCCTGTCAGGCCGCCCGCGACGCCGGTCATCGGCGTATCGTCTTGCAGGTGGAAAGCCCGAATGCCGGGGCGATTTCACTGTATCACAAATGCGGTTTTGCCGAATGGGAGCGGCGGACCTTCGTGCCCTTCCCTGGGGCGGACGACGAAGGCGACTGGATCCTGATGGCAAAGGACCTTTAGCGCCGCCCGGCCCGCCGTCAGGCCGCGATAAGCGCTGCAAGGCTTTCCGTCTGCGCATCGTTCATCCGGTGCAGATCCGTCAGCGCCATTGCATCGGCTTTCACGAATTCGATGAACATCTGGTTCAGCGTGTTGAAGACGATCTGGCCAAGCACGGCAGGGTCAAGATCGGGCCGCGCAAGGCCGCGCTTTTGCAGGGCCGCGATCAATTCGCAAACCTGTGCCGAAAGCTTTGCGTCCAACTCGGTGTAATGCCGCGAAAATGGGGTGTCCGGGGCCTCGATCGAAAAGGCCATCGCCTTGCGCCACATCTCTTTCGACAGGTAGTGCAGCGAGTGGTCATAGTAGAGGCGGATCAGGCTGCCCAAGGCCTTGGCCGTGTCTGGCGGGGGGGCGGTGACAAGGGCGCGGCCGGCCTCGACCACTTCCTCCACCTCCATCGACACGATGGCCAGAAGAAGGTCACCTTTGGTGGAAAAGTAGTTATAGCAGGTGCCGGCAGAAACCTCGGCCGCCGCTGCGATGTCCTCGATCCGCACGGCGTCATAGCCTTGCGTTCGGAACAGGCGCGAGGCGGCATCCAGGATGCGCCCGGTCCGGTCAGCCTTCTGTCTTTCGCGCAGTCCGGTCATCGCGTTCTCAAATCGCCCATTATTTGATGTTGACTTCAAAAATGAACGAACTCAATCTTTTTGTGAAAGTGTACCCCAGAGGCACCCCACCCAACACGGAGCTGAAGATGACCCGCAGTCTGTCCGCCATTGCCCTCTTGCTGACCGCCACCCCCAGCCTTGCGCAAGAGTTGAACGCCCTGGTCTGGTGCGACCATGCCGATCCCGCGCTGATCGAGCCGTTCGAGGCCGCGAACGGGATCAAGGTGAATATCAAGGAATATGAAGGCACGGCGGCAGGTCTGGCGATTCTGGACCAGTCGCAACCCGGCGACTGGGACGTGCTGATGATTGACGCCGTCGATGTGCCGCGTGCCGTCGCAGGCGGCTATCTGGCGGAACTGCCAGCCGACCAGCTGCCGACGGCGGATTTCTTTCCTGAACTGGTGATGGCCGACAACAACACCGTGGATGGCAAGACCTATGCCGTGACCGAGAAGTTCGGCTACAACACGATCTCTTACGACAAGACCAAGGTCGACCCGGCCGACATGGAGGACATGGCGACCCTCACCTCCGGCAAGTATGACGGGCGGATCGGGATCTATGACTACTATCTGCCGGTTCTGGGGCTGGTGGCCCTGGGTCAGGGGATCAACACGGCGGATATCTCGGCCGAGAACCTGCCCGCGCTGAAAGACCCGCTCATGGCCCTGCGCAAGGCGTCAAAGCAGGTGTCGGACGTGGTGTCGGCCCAGACCGCGCTGGCAACCGGTGAGGTGGACATCATCGTTGGTGGCGGCGAGTTTGGTCGAATGGAACAAAGGGCATGTCGCTGGCGCCGTGCATTTGCCTTGGCGAGCCATGCAGGAGAAACCAGATGACCCGGCGCGGCTGGCAACCAGCGGTTGCTACTGGGGAATGCCAGCGAATGCCAAGGCCGGGGATGTGCTGACACCCGAACAGAAGGCGGTTCTGCGCTGGGACCAGCAGGCCGAGTTCCTGGGCCGTGCGCAGCTTTACCCGATTCCGGACGCGGCCCTTGATACTGCGATGCAGGACATGTGGACCGAGATGCTGGCCCAATAGTCCCGCACAGTGACACTTGCCGCCAAAGACCGCCGTCTGGGCTGGGGCCTTGTGGCCCCGGCGCTGATCTGGACGGCGGCTTTCTTCATCCTGCCGTTCCTTGCGATGCTTGCCCTGTCCTTCGCGCACATGGAAGGGCGCGAGGTTGTGCAGGGGTTTGACCCCGGCAACTACATCCGCATCTTCACCGACCCCACGATGCTGGGGGCGCTTTGGAACAGTCTTGAGATAACCCTTGTGGTGACGGTGATTTCGGTCGTCCTGGCCTACCCGCTGGCAGCGATCATCGCCTTTCGGGTGCCCGCCCGCTGGCAGCGGCTGGCGCTGTTGCTGGCCGTGCTGCCGTTCTGGACGTCCTACGTCGTGCGGTCCTACTCATGGCTTCTGGTGCTGGGTCAGAACGGGGTGGTGAACAAGGCGCTGCTGTGGCTTGGGGTGATTGCCGAACCGTTGGAAATTGCATCGACAAGGGCGGCCACAGTGATCGGCTTCGTGCATTTCTTCGTCATGCTTCTGACGCTGACAATCTATGCCAACCTGATCCAGCTTTCCCCCAATTATGCCCGCGCCGCGCAGGACCTTGGGGCAAACCGCTGGCAGACCTTCGCCCATGTCATCCTGCCCCTGACCCTGCCGGGGGTGGTGACCGGGGCCTTCCTGACCTTTGTCCTTTGCATCGGCGACTATATCACGCCGCAGATCCTGGGCGGAAACACCGAACTGACGCTGCCGCAGCTGATCATGCTGCAACTGGGGCGCAGCGGGAACTTTCCTTTGGCCTCGGCGCTGTCGGTGGTGCTGATGGCCGTCGTGACGCTGGCCTATTTCGCCAGCAGCCGCTGGCTGCGGCTGGACCGGGTATAGGCGATGCGGGTGCTCTCCTGGCTGTATCTGGCCGTGGCCTATGCCTTCGTCTTCCTGCCAGTTGTCGTGCTTGTGGTGTTCAGCTTTCAGGACGGTCGCTTGCCGGTGCCACCCTTCAAGGGCGTGACGCTGGACTGGTATGCCAAGGTGCTGGGTGATGAGGACCTGATGGCCGCGCTGCTGAATTCGCTGCTGGTGGCGGTGGTGTCTTCGCTGGTGGCGTTGATCCTGGGGTTCCTTGCCGCCCATGCGCTGGCGCGAGTGCGGCTGCCGGGGTCGGTCTTGATGCGCGGTGTCCTGATCGCGCCAATGACGGTAAGCTACCTGATCATCGCGCTTGGCCTTCTGACCGTGTTCAACCAAATGGGAATCCGCCCCTCCCTTTGGGCGACCGGCATCGGGCACGTGGTCATCAACCTGCCCCTTTGCTTTGCCATCTGCTATGCCGCCATGGGCGACCACCAGAAGAACGCCGAACGTGCCGCGCGTGACCTTGGCGCGGCAGAGTGGCAGGTGCTGGCGCTTGTGTCGGCCCCAATGCTGGCGGCCCCCCTTGCTGCGGCGTTCTTTCTGTCGGTGACGTTCTCATGGGATGAGTTCATCATCGCGTTTCTTCTTACCCGCTTTGACGTCACCCTGCCGGTGGAGATCTGGTCGATGCTGAAATCAGGTCTGTCGCCTGCCACGAATGCCGTGGGCTCGCTGGTGTTCCTTGTGTCGGTCACACTGGTGATCCTTCTGGAGCTGACCATCTTCCGGAGGGCAAAATGACCGCTGGCGTCTCCATCCAGGCTGTCTCGCAGCGCTACGGCACCGCCACCGCGCTTGATGCCGTCAGCCTGGAGATCGCGGCGGGCGAATTCGTCGTGCTCCTTGGCCCGTCGGGCTGCGGGAAGACAACGCTTTTGAACATCATCGGCGGCTTTGCCGAACCGACCAAGGGGCATGTGCTGATCGGGGGGCGCGACATGGCCGGGGTGGCGCCAAAGGACCGGCCAACGACGACGGTGTTCCAGGATTATGCCTTGTTCCCGCATATGTCCTTGCGCGACAACGTGGCCTTCGGGCTTCGGATGCGCGGAGTCGACCGCACCAGACGCGCAGCCAAGGCCGACGCCATGCTGGCGCTGGTGGGCCTTGAGGGGCGCGGCGACCGCCGCCCGCATGAACTTTCCGGTGGCCAGCGGCAGCGGGTCGCGCTTGCACGGGCGCTGGCGGTGGAACCGGAGGTGCTGCTTCTGGACGAACCCCTCGGCGCGCTGGACCTGAAGCTGCGCCGCCAGATGCAGGAGGAGTTGAAGGCGATCCAGCGGCGGGTGGGCACGACCTTTGTGCATGTCACCCACGACCAGGAAGAGGCGATGGCGATTGCCGACCGGATCGTGGTGATGAACGCCGGGCGGGTGGAGGACTTCGGGCCCCCGCGCCAGGTCTATCTGCACCCCGCGACCCTGTTCACCGCCAGCTTCATGGGCGAGGTGAACCGCATCCCCATTTCGGGTGGCCGCGCGCCCTTTGGCCCGGTACCGGTGCCGGACGGCACGCTTTGCCTGCGCCCCGAAGCAATATCGGCGACGGGCCCGCTGCGGATTGGCCCTTGCAGGGTGGCAGATGCGGCGTTCTTCGGCACACATGTGCAGGCGCATGTGGTGCCATTGTCTGCACCCGACTTGCGGCTGGCGGTGCATCTGCCACAATCTGCGGCGGTTGAGGTCGGTGCGGTGCTGGACCTTGGGGCAGAGACGTTCGTGGTGTTGCAGGCATGAGAGCAAAGCCGGAAGACTGGTGGCGGGTTCGGGGGATGGGCGATGGTATCACCCATATCGACGAGCCGCACATTCGCGAATTCTACCGCTGCAATGTCTGGCACGTCAGGGGCCGCGATACGGACATGCTGGTGGATAGCGGGATGGGCGTGGTCTCGTTGCGGACCCATGTGCCGCTGGTGACGGAACGCCCGCTGCAGGCGGTGGCAAGCCACACGCATTTCGACCACATCGGGCTGCACCACGAATTTCCCTGCCGCCTGTGCCACGGGGCCGAGGCGCACTTGCTGCGCGCTCCCACCCGGGAAAACACCTTTGCCGACAAGTATGTGACGGACGGTATCTTCACGACCCTGCCGCCGGACCCTTTCACCTGCGCGACCTACGCGGTCAAGGTAGCATCGGCGACGCGCATCCTGTGGGATGGCGACACGGTGGACCTTGGCGACCGGCGGTTCGAGGTGATCCACACGCCGGGGCATTCTCCTGGAGGGATCGCCCTGTGGGAGGCTGCGACCGGGGTGCTGTTTTCCGGCGATATCGTCTATGATGGCGAGCTGATCGAGGGCACAAGTAACCTTGAACAGGCGCAGTATGTGCAGTCGATGGAACGGCTGCTGGCGCTGCCCGCGCGGGTGGTGCATGGCGGACATTTCCCAAGCTACTCGGGTGCGCGCCACCGTGAGATGATCCTGGACTGGCTGAGGGGGAAGGCAAGATGACGCAGCGAAACCAACCGCTGGGCGGCAATGACATGCCGCGCTTTGGCGGCCCGGCAACGATGATGCGGCTGCCTGCGGCGACCAGTGCCAAGGGGCTGGATGTGGCCTTCATCGGCATTCCGATGGACCACGGAACCAGCAATCGCCCCGGCACACGGCTGGGGCCACGGCAGATCAGGGACGAATCCCGGATGCTGCGGCCCTACAACATGGCGACGGGGGCGGCCCCGTTCGATCATCTGCAGGTCGCCGATCTTGGCGATGTTGCGATCAACACGTTTGATCTGAAAAAGACCGTGGACATCATCACCGCGCATTACCGTGAGGTGCTGTCACATGGCGTCATCCCGCTGACGCTGGGCGGCGACCATACGCTGACGTGGCCGATCCTGCGGGCGATAAAGGAACGCCACGGCCCTGTCGCGCTGATCCACATCGACGCCCATGCCGATATCAACGACACCATGTTCGGCGAGACGGTCGCCCATGGCTGCCCCTTCCGCCGCGCCTGGGAGGATGGCTGTCTGATCAACGACAAGGTGTTCCAGATCGGGCTGCGCGGCACGGGTTATTCGCCAGACGATTTCAACTGGGCGCGGGACAAGGGCTGGACCGTTGTGCAGGCCGAGGAGTGCTGGCACAAATCCCTGACAGGGCTTATGGATCAGGTCCGCGCGAAGATCGGCGACGCGCCCGTTTACATCAGCTATGACATTGACAGCCTTGATCCGGCTTTTGCCCCTGGCACCGGCACGGTGGAACCGGGCGGCCTGTCCACATGGCAGGCGCTGGAGATCATCCGGGGTGCGCAAGGGCTGAACATCATCGGCGGCGATCTGGTCGAGGTGTCGCCGCCCTATGACCCCACCGGGAACACCGCGCTGATCGGGGCGAACCTCTTGTACGAGATGCTCTGCGTCCTGCCGGGCGTCCCGCAGAATCCGTCGCGCTTTTCCGGTCTGCGGTTCTAGTTGCCCGCGCCAACCGTGCAGCGCGTGATGCCGCCATCACCCTTTGCACAGGTCGTCGTGAACCCGGTTTCGGGCTTTTCGACCACGGTTTCGACTGTGGCCCCGTCTTGCGCGGGCGTGACGGAGGCCAGCCATGCCCGTGCCGCTGCGCGCTGGTCTTCGGCCCGGGTGACGGCACCGGCCTGGCGTTCGGCGCGGTCAGCCTCATAGGCTTCGCGCCCGGCATCCGTCATCGCCGAGGCCAGCGTGATCACCGGCAGATCGCCAAGCCCGGCCTGCTGGTCCACCACGTTTGCGTTCATCGCCTTCACGTGCAGAGTCTCAAGGAAGGTGACAATGTCAGCATCGTCCAGCCGCTTTGAGGCCAGCATCCGGATCTGGATCTGTGCGCCCACATCGGCAAAGAAATAGCGGGCCCGCATTCCGTCGCCCAGGAAACCCTCGGTCACGTCCAGCCCGCGCACGGTCATGGCTGACCGGCCAGGTTGCAAGGCTGCCTGCATCTGCAGATCGAAACGCTCTTCATGGGCGGCGTCGTCGGTGAATATCCGGTCCGGGAAGCGCACCGCCTGGACCGTGACCCGCCGCTCGCCCTTTTCATAGGTCAGGATGACGACCTCGGCCCCCTTGCCGACGCGCGTGCTGCCGACGGATTTGACCAGATCGCGCGCCTCGGGCGTCCCATCCCCCTTTTTCTTTGGCAGAAAAACGTCGATATCTTCGGCGGTTGCCGGGCGGACCGTCCAGCCTTCGGGCGGGCGCGGCAGCATGTCGGCCAGCGCGGCGGGCAGGCCGGTCGCGGTGCCCGAGGACCCGGTCACGCTGGCGATGCGCCCGGGAATCGCGTCAAGATAGGTGCGGAAGGTCACCTCTGGCGCACCCTCGACCCCG
>JAPLPF010000154.1:4854-11266 GCA_026400325.1 Rhodobacterales bacterium | reverse complement strand
CCCGCGGCCCCGCCCACGGATGACCCAGTCGCCTAGGCCGTTGCTGATCTTGAACCGTCCCCCGACGCCGAGACCAGGTCGATGATTGCCGTAAACCCGGACGCGGCAATGCCCGCGGCCCCGTCCACAAGCGGTCTTGTCGCCGATGCCGAAGGGGATTCCCGCAGCCGCAAGGAGGTGCCGATTGATGCGCTTGGCGGTGCGGTTGCCTCCATGGAATCCGAAGCTGCCCTTGCGCCGCTGCCGGACCTTGTCCAACCTCAACTGGAAAACACCGAAGCCTATGCCAACGAAGCCGCGAACCCGGTCAAGGTGACGGCGGAAGAGCCGGTCTCGACTTTCTCGATCGACGTCGACACAGCGTCTTACGCGGTGGTGCGATCCTCGCTGACCGGGGGGTATCTGCCCACACCGGATCAGGTGCGGATCGAGGAGATGGTGAACTATTTCCCCTATGCCTATGCAGCGCCCGAAGGGGATGCGGCCTTTGCTTCGGCGATCAGCGTGATGCCCTCCCCGTGGAACCCCGGCACGCGCCTGGTGACCATCGGCATCCAGGGGGCCATGTCTGCCGTCACGGAACGCCCAGCCTTGAACCTTGTGTTCCTGATCGACACCTCCGGCTCGATGGAGGATGCCAACAAGCTGCCCCTTCTGAAGCAATCGCTGTCGATGATGCTGTCGGAACTGCGGCCCGAGGATCAGGTGTCGATCGTGACCTATGCCGGATCGGCGGGTCTGGTCCTGCCGCCCACCGCCGCCAGGGATCGGGCGGCGATCCTTGCCTCGCTGGAGAACCTGGCCGCCGGAGGCTCCACCGCCGGGGCCGAGGGGCTGGAACTGGCCTACCGTGTTGCCGAGGGAATGAAGGCGGACGGCGAAGTCACCCGCATCCTCCTGGCCACCGACGGCGATTTCAACGTGGGTGTCTCTGATCCCGAGGGTCTGGAATCCTATGTCGCCAAGAAGCGCGAGACGGGGACATACCTTTCGGTCCTGGGCTTCGGGCGCGGGAACCTTGATGACGCGGTCATGCAATCAATGGCGCAGAACGGCAACGGGACGGCGGCCTATATCGACACGCTCTCCGAGGCGCGCAAAGTGCTGGTCGACCAGTTGACCGGGGCGCTTTTCCCCATCGCCGATGACGTGAAGATTCAGGTCGAATGGAATCCGGCGACCGTGGCCGAATACCGTTTGATCGGCTATGAGACCCGCGCCCTGCGGCGCGAGGATTTCAATAATGACGCAGTCGACGCGGGCGAGATCGCGATCCGCTGCGCTATGGCCCTGCTGCCGCAACCGGGGGATCGGACGGCGAGTTGGGCTTCCTGCGGTTGCGCTGGAAGGCTCCGGGTGAGGATATGTCCACTCTGGTCGAAACCCCGATCACCGGGCAGGAACAGCCATCGGACGAAACCCGCTTTGCCGCCGCAATCGCGGGCTTTGGCCAGCTTTTGCAGGGGTCGGTCTATCTGGGTGACTGGGGCTGGGATCAGGCCATCGAACTTGCCCTTTCGGCAAGGGGGGATGACCCCTACGGCTACCGGATCGAGGCCGTCAACCTGATGCGCCTGGCGCAGTCGCTGTCGGTGAACTGACGCAGGCTTGCCTGAATTCCTTCGGCGAAAGATCTTTCGCGCATGGCCAATCAAAAAAGGCGCGCCCCCTTGCGGAGGCGCGCCTCTTGTCCGGTTTTCACCGGCCTCAGTTTACCGTTTCAGCCTTTGCCTCAAGCGCCGGGGTCGCGCCGTTCGCATGGGCAATCTCGATCCGGCGGGGTTTCAGCGCCTCGGGCGTTTCGCGCAGAAGGTCGAGGTGCAGCATCCCGTTTTCATGGACTGCGCCCGTCACCCGAACATGGTCGGCCAGCGCAAAGCGGCGCTCGAAGGCGCGGGTGGCAATGCCCCGATGCAGGAAGTTGCGCGGAGTCTCGTCCGCTGACTTGCGCGCGGCCACGAAAAGCGCGCCGTCACGCACTTCGACCGAAAGGTCCTCGGGGGCAAATCCGGCCACAGCGACCGAAATCCGATAGGCATCGTCGGCGAGCTTTTCGATGTTGTAGGGGGGATAGGTCGGCTGTGCCACATCTGCGGACAGCGCCCGGTCCATCAGGTCGGCCATCCGGTCGAAACCGACAGTGGCACGGTAAAGCGGTGCAAGATCAAGGGTTCGCATGTCATCCTCCTGGAAGCGATGTCAAAGGCCTTTCCCATTTGGGCAAGGCGGTTCTCCGGGCCCGTCATGGCACCCGGAGAAGCGGATGTGGGTAAGTTCGTGGGCGGTTTCAAGCCCCCTCAGGGCTTGATGAACCGCGCGCCGGTGGAGTTGCCGGCGTCTGCGCCATCGCCCGGGGTGACCCGCTTCACGCCGGGGCTGGCACTGGCCCCCGCCACCTCGCTGCTGACCTTGCCGGCGCGTAGGCGGGCCTTCAGCTCATCGACCCGATCGGGCAATTCCATCCCGATGGCAATGGTGCGCCCGTTTTCCACATAGCCCGAAGAGATGATTGAAACGATCTTTGCCCGATACCCCGACCGGTCAAGGACCGGCGCGCCTGAGGACCCGAAGGTCACGTCGCAATCCACCGCAATAAGCCCGTCCCGTTTGTCCAGCACCCGACAGACCCGCTGCCAGGACAGCGCCTCTTCGCGTCCGGCGGCATAGGACACGACGCTGACCTCATCACCAGTGCCCGGCAACGCCACGGTGAACGGGGCCGCAAGACTGGATGGGACCGGGCTGCCAAGCTGCAACAGCGCCACGTCCAGCACGAGGTCTTCGGCTGGCGAAGGGTTGAGCCCAAGATAGCCTTCGGGCGCTACTGTTCGGGCCACAGGCACTTCGGCCAAAGCCACCCCATCCGCCAGCCCGGCCCGGAAGGATATTCTGGCGGCGTCGATCGGCGCCCCGCCCGATTCGATCACGCAATGTGCGGCGGTCAGGACCAGATCTGGCGCGATCAGCGTTCCGGTGCAGAATCCGCCCTCGGCAATCTCGACGCGCCCGATCGCCTCCCAGCCACGCAGGTCGTCGCGCGTGTCCAGCCGGTCAAGACCCGAGTTGTTCTGCCCCGCGCCCGGGCCTGCCAGCAGCAGGGCCAGGAGCACAGAAGGAACAAGCGCCTTCATGGCTTGACGAATTTGGCGCCATTCCCCTGCCCGCCGGACAGGACGCTGACCCCGTCAAGGCTGCCGCGATCGGTCAGTTTGCTGTCGGCCAAGGCCGCGCGCAAGGCGGCAAGGGGGGCTGCCAGCGGCACCGCAAGCGCCACCTTGCGACCATCGACTTCGGCCTTGGCCGAAATCACCGAAACCACCCGCGCAATGCCATCCGAGATTGAAAACACCGGTGCCCCGGAGGACCCGAAATCAACGTTGCAGGACAGCACCAGCGTCTCGCGGCGTCCGGCAAGCACGACGCAGGCCTCCTGGATCGAAGGCGCTTCGGAGCGGTCCTGCGCATAGGAAACCACATCGACAGCATCGCCTTCGACGGGCGTCGCCCCGGTTTCAAAGGGCAGGATCGACGGCAGTCGGATCGGCTGGCTAAGCTCCAGCAAGGCCAGATCGTCGGTGATTCGGTCCAGCTTGTTGTTGCCGCTATAGCGGTAATCGGGGTGCGCCACGGCGCGGCTGACGCTGCGATAGGCAACCGCACGCCCGTTGCGCCAGCCGGCATAGAACTGGATATCCTCAGGCCGCATCTGCACGCCGGTGGTCTTGTCATAAAGACAATGCGCGGCGGTCAAGACCAGTTGCGGCTCGATCAGGGCACCGGTGCAAAAGCCGTGATTGCCCAGTATCAGTTTGCCAACGGCATCCCAGCCACGCGAATCATCGGCCGTCTGAAGGCTGACCATGCCGGAGTCATCGGCCCGAACCGGCATGCCGATGAGTCCAACCACCAAAACCAAGATTGCATGTGTCAGTCGCAAGCCGCCACCCGTTCCCTGCCTCTTGCCTACTCAAGCTTTGCGGCAGGACTTTGGCCAGCCCTTTCTTGCACCGGCGATGCTTGAAGCCACCCGGCGCGGGGGGTATGCAGGCCGAAACCGGAAAAGGCCGTTGCAGATGACCATCAAGGTCCTGACCAATGTTCGCGCGGACGCCGTCTTTCTGGACCTCTGGATACGCTATTACGGTGCGATCTTCGGGCGCGAAAACCTGCATATCATGCTGGACGGCGACGATTGGGAGCCGCAGTCGGATCTGACCGGGACCAACGTCCATGTCGTCAAGGACCTGCCGCGCGACCGGGCGCGACTGGACAACCAGACCGCAGCCTGGCAATCGCGCGCCGCGAACTGGTTCTTGAAACGCGGCGCAAGGGCCGTGTTGCGAACCGATATCGACGAGTTTGTCGCCCTTGATCCGGCTGTAGGGGGCGACCTTCCTGGCTATCTCGCTGCCCTGGGACCGGAGGACCGGGTTGCAGCCTTTGGGGTGGATGTGGTGCAGGGGCCGCAGGAAACGGCACTTGATCAGACGCGGCCAATCCTGGCACAGCGCCGCAATGCCGTGATCACCCACGAGTTCACCAAGCTGGTCGCCGTGCGCCAAGCCTTGCGCTGGCGCAGCGGGTTTCATCGCGGCCAGCATGTCCCGGTCGATGTCCGGCAGGGGCTGATCCTGTTTCATCTCGCCATGTTTGACGAGGATATCGCAAGGCAGCGCATTCGGGACCGGGGGCTTATCGCTGGCGATCCGTCCCAGTCCACCCACATCACCGGTCGGTTGGCCCGATTTGACGAGATCCGGCAAACCAGTCCGCTGGCCTATGACGACGTTGCCGGCAGCGCCTGGACGCAGATGATGCAGTCAGTTGCATCGCCAACCGGCCCGCATGTCGGCCGGATCGCCGACGGCAACCTGCCGCGAGGGTATCACGTCCTGCTTCCCGACCGGTTTGCCGGGCTTTTGCCTGCCGCACGCAGCGCCGGCTGATCGTTCAGCCGGCGTGCCCGACAAGACTGCGAGGCTTCGGGCCCCCGGTCGCCCAATCCAGCAGCTCGACCGTGTGCAAGACCGGCACGCCGGTGCCTGACCCGATCTGCATCATGCAGCCGATGTTGCCTGCCGCAATGACGTCAGGCGCCTTGGCTTCAAGCGTCGAAACCTTCCGCGCCTTGAGCTCCTGGCTGATCTTCGGCTGCAGAAGGTTGTAGGTGCCAGCCGAACCGCAGCACAGGTGGCTGTCGGCCGGTTCCACCACCTCAAACCCCACACGCTTCAAAAGGTCCTTGGGCGCGGACTTGATCTGCTGGCCGTGCTGCAGGGAGCAGGCGGCGTGATAGGCCACCCGCAGACCCTTGGGGTCACCTTTGGGCAGGCCAAGCGTTGTCAGGATCTCGCTGACGTCCTTTGCAAGCCCGGCCACGATCCCGGCATCATCGGCCAGCACCGCATCGGTGCGGAACATGTGGCCATAGTCCTTGACCGTGGTGCCGCAACCGCTGGTGTTGATGACGATCGCATCAAGCCCCGGTCCGCGCTTTTCCGCCATCCAGGCCCGGATGTTCGCTGCGGCAGAGCCATGCGCCAGCGCTTCCTTGCCCATGTGATGCGTCAGTGCCCCGCAGCACCCCGCGCCCCTGGCCACCACCACCTCACATCCAAGGCGTCGCAGAAGCCGGATCGTGGCGTCGTTGATGTCGGTGTTCAGCGCCTTTTGCGCGCAACCAGTCATCAGGGCTACCCGCATCCGCCGCTCGCCCATTGCGGAAAAGACCTGCGGATCGTCGTTGCGGCTGACCGGAGGGATGGTCTTCGGCGCCATCTCCAGCATCGCCTTCAGGCGCGGATCGGGCATGAAGCGCGCAAGGGGCCGCCCCAGTCGCGCCGAGAAAAGCGCCAGACGAAAGCGACCCGGATAGGGGATGATCCGCGCCAGAACCGCCCGCAGCACCCGGTCCATCAAGGGCCGCTTGTAGGTCCGCTCGATGTAAGATCGCGCCTCGTCTACAAGGTGCATGTAGTGAACGCCCGAAGGGCAGGTCGTCATGCAGGCGAGGCAAGACAGACAGCGGTCGATGTGCTTGACGGTCTTTTCATCCGCCGGGCGGCCCTGCTCCAGCATGTCCTTGATCAGGTAGATCCGGCCGCGCGGACTGTCCAACTCGTCGCCCAGAACCTGATAGGTCGGGCAGGTGGCGGTGCAGAACCCGCAATGAACGCAAGACCGCAGGATCTCGTTGGCGCGCGCGATTCCAGGATCTTTCAGCTGCTCGGGGGTGAACGTCGTCTGCATCAGCCCATCATTCCCCGGTTCAGGATGCCTTTTGGATCAAACCTTGCGCGCAGGCCAGCGGACAGGGCCGCCACCTCTACCGCCTCGGGCGGAAAGATCGGCCCGCCTTCGCCCCGGACCAGCGTCGCATGGCCGCGCCCTGCGACGGCCGCGGCGACCGACG
>JAPLPF010000154.1:0-4839 GCA_026400325.1 Rhodobacterales bacterium | reverse complement strand
CCGGCCCAGTCCCAGATCGCCTCGGACTCCAGCCTGGCCACGATCTCGGCCGCCGCCGTCGGCAGGACAGCCAGCCGCCAGACGTCACCCGCTTTGCCGACAAAGGGTGTTACATCGCGAACGTCGCGCCACAGGGCTGCACTTGCCTCGGCCGTTGCCAGCGTCACCTCCCCCGGCAGCAGGTCTTGCAATCGGCCTGCCCGGTAGCTGACTGATCCCGACATGCCTTCAAGACGCACCAGCGAGCGCCCGGAATGCCGCGCAGCCCCCGAAATGTCATAGGGTGAGCCCAGGGCCTGACGCAGAGCCCCTACGCCAGCCTCATCCCCAAGCCCTTCGATCACAAGGGTCGTTTCGGCATCTGGCAGGGCCTGGGTCTTGAAGCTGACCTCGGTCAGGATGCCAAGTGTGCCCCGGCTTCCTGCCAGCAGCTTGACCAGATCGTAGCCGGTGACGTTCTTCATCACCCGCCCGCCATTCTTGATGACCGCCCCCGTGCCATCGACAAAGCGAACGCCCAAAAGCGCGTCACGCGCCGCACCGGCCTGTACTCGGCGTGGCCCGCTGGCATTTGCCGCCACCACCCCGCCGATGGTCGACACACCCTGCCGTGCCAGAAGCGCGCGCAGGTCGGGAACCTCGAAGGCCAGCCGTTGCCGCTCGGCCGCCAGCGTGGCCTCGACCTCGGCCAGGGGGGTGCCCGCACGAACCACCAGCGTCAAGGCGCCGGGTTCATAAAGCTCGACCCCGGTCAGCCCGTCAGTTTCCAGAACCTCACCCGTGGCCCGGCCAAGGGTCCGCGTCCCGCCGCCGCGCACAAGCAAGGGACCGGATGCCCCTGCCACCGCTTCTGCAACTTCCGCTTCCGTCAAGGGCCGCATCTTCAGGTCTTTCATTCTGGCAGCAATATCCCACGGGGGTGCGGGGGTGTGAAACCCCCGCTCCGCCCGGTCACCCCGCGCGCCGCGCGGCACTTGTCTCCAGCGGGAACACCTTCGCCGGATTCAGCAGCCATTTCGGGTCAAACACGTCCTTGACCCGCATCTGCGCCTCCATGTCGGCGGGCGAGAACTGCACGCCCATAAGGTCGCGCTTCTCGATGCCCACACCATGTTCGCCCGTCAGGCAGCCGCCCACTTCGACGCACAGCTTCAGGATGTCCGCGCCCATCCGTTCGCAGGTTTCCAGATCGCCGGGCTTGTTCGCATCGTACAGGATCAGGGGGTGCATGTTGCCGTCTCCGGCATGGAACACATTGCCCACGGCAAGCCCGTGTTCCTGCGAAAGCTCGCCGATCCGGCGCAGGACGTAAGGCAGGCTTGAAACCGGGATCGTCCCGTCGAGGCACATGTAGTCCGAGATCTTGCCGATGGCCGAGAAGGCCGACTTCCGCCCCAGCCAGATCCGCTTGGCCTGCGCCTCGTCCGCCGCTTCTTCCAGGGCCAGCGGGGCGTGCTTGCGGGCGATGGTCTTGATGGCTGCCAACTGCTCGTCGATCTCGGCGTCACTGCCTTCCACTTCGATGATCAGCAGCGCCTCGCAGTCGGGGTATCCTGCATGGGCGAAATCCTCGCAGACCCGGATCAGCATCCGGTCCATGAATTCGATCGCGACGGGCAGGATGCCGGCCTTGATGATGTCGGCAACGCACTCCCCCGCCACCTCGTTCGAGGCGAAGCCGATCAGGACCGGGCGCGCGCCCTCGGGCTTGGGCAGGATGCGCAACCAGGCCTCGGTCACCACGCCAAGCTGGCCCTCCGACCCGCAGACCACGCCCAGAAGATCAAGCCCTGAAGGTTCGCCCCAGGGGCCGCCAAGCGTCACTACGGTCCCGTCCATCCTGACCAGAGTGACCCCAAGCAGGTTGTTCGTTGTCACGCCATACTTCAGGCAATGCGCCCCGCCCGAGTTCATCGCGATGTTGCCTGCAATCGCACAGGCCAACTGGCTGGACGGGTCGGGGGCGTAGAAGAACCCTTCCGCCTCCACAGCGCCGGAAACCGACAGGTTCGTCCGCCCGGACTGCACCCGGATGAAACGGTTCCCGTAATCCGTCTCGATCACCGCGTTCATCCGCGCGACGCCAAGGATCACGCAATCGGCCGTCGGCATCGCGCCACCCGCAAGCGACGTGCCCGACCCGCGCGGCACGACGGGGGTGCCTTCTTCCCAGCAGATGCGCAAGGCGGCCGAAACTTCGGCTGTCGTGCGGGGCAGGATGGCGGCCAGCGGCGGGCAGCGGTAGGCGCTCAGGGCGTCACATTCATACACGCGCAGCGACCCGGGGTCGTCAATCACCGCATCGTCAGGCAGAACCTGCCGCAGGCGCGCAACGAGTCTGGCCTTGCGGGCAATGACAGCGGGGTCTGGCACAGGCATCTGCATGGCGGCGTCCCTTTGGATTGGTAAACAAATATAACCAATATTTGCGGCGGGCAAGGGGAATCCGGTCCGCACACACAATACACCCTGTCGGCCCGATTTTTGCGCGGTGGCAAGGGCTGGTGTGGTGACGGCCTCAGGACCGCCCAGCCCCAGGCCTCAGCCCTAAGCCTCAAGAAAGACGCGGACGGTTTCCTCAAAGGCGCGGGGTTGTTCGGCATGCAGCCAGTGCCCAGCGCCCGGAATCCTGGCAAAGCGTGCCTTGGAGAACAAGGCACGGATCGTCTCGCGGTGTTCGGGGCGGACATAGCTGCTTTCCGCTCCGGTCAGGAACAGGGCGGGACGGTCGAACTGGCCCAGCGTGCCGGGCCAGCCGACGATCTTCGGCATCTCGGCTTCTAGGACTGCAAGGTTGAGCTTCCAGCTTGGTGGATGGGTGCGAAAATCCAGCGACTGAAGAAAGAACGCCCGCAGGGCAGGGTCCGCGACCGTGGACGCAAGGGCAGCATCCGCCGCGGCCCGGGTCGCGATAGCGGACAGATCCAACCCGGCCATCGCGTGGACGTGTCGGGTCTGGTCGTGGTCATAGGCGACAGGGGCGATATCGGCCACAACAAGACGACGCAACAGATCCGGTCGCGTCAACGCCAGGTGCATCGCGGCCTTTCCCCCCATCGAATGGCCCAAAAGGTCTACGGGTGCGCCCAGGGCATCGATCACTTCGGCCAGATCGGCGGCCATGTCCGGGTAGCTTTGCGATGGCGCACGCGGGCTGTCGCCGTGGTTGCGCATGTCCACCGCCACGACCAGCCGCCGGTCGGCAAGGCGGCGGGCGATCACGCCCCAGTTGCGGCCCGACCCGTAAAGGCCATGGGCGATCACCAGCGTCGGGCTGGGCGAGGGGTCAGTTGCAGGGTGTCGGATCATGGACAGCATGGCCCGTCATAACCGCCGCGTCAGATCGAAACCAGAGCGGTTGAACCCGGGCAGCATCGCGCCTAGGTTAAGCCAGTCTTGGGAGGGGTGTTGCATGAGTGCGGTGGCGATCCAGCAGATGGCGGATCGGGTGGCACAGCTTCTGGAAGAGCGGCTGTCCCTGGGCGGGCAGGATCTTGCCGCAAAGCTGCAGCGAGGCGGGCGGTTGTTGCCAAAGCGCGTGCGCGACGGGGCCGAGTTTCTGGCCGCGTCGGCGGAAAAGGCGAAAAACCCCAAGCTTCTGGGTCAGGTCGACATGGGTGCCGTCTCGGATGCCTATGATGCCTGCGTGCGGCATCTGATCACCCTTGACCCGGCACGTCGGCGCAAGGACGCATGGAACGGCGCGATAAGCTTTGTCGGCTATGGCCTTGTTTTCCTGATCATCGCCATCATCGCAGTGCTGGTCTGGCGGGGATTTCTGTGAAATCCGGCACCCTTGACCCAAGCGCGCTTCGGGTGACAAGGGTGACCGTGACGAAAGCGACGTACAGCAACAGATACCACGATCCAAGCTTGGCAAAGCTCACGATCTGCCCGGAAAGCTGTCCGGAGTAGATCCAGGTCCCTGTTGCGGTGCCGACGTTTTCGGCCAGCCACAAGGCTGTGGCCGACAGAAGCGCAGCCAGTGGCATGGGCATCCACCAGTGCCGGTCATGGATGCGGAACCAGACCCTTGTTCTGGCGTAAAGCACTACAGTTGCTAGGAAAAGTCCGATTCGGATGTCGGGCAGGAAGTGGTGGGCGAAGAAATTGACGTAGATCGCCACTGCCAGCAACACCGTCAGCGGAAAGCTGGGGTAAGGCGCGAAGCGCATGTCGAAGACGCGGATCACCCGGGCGATGTAGCTGCCCACGGCGGCATACATGAAGCCGGAAAACAGTGGCACGCCCATCAGTTTGAAGATTCCCGGCTCGGGATAGGACCATGACCCGGCGTGGACCTTGAACCACTCCATCGCCGTGCCGGTGAGGTGGAAGAGAAGGATCACGCGGGCCTCTTCCCAGGTTTCCAGTTTCGTCCACAGGAAGACCGCCTGGGTGGCGACGGCGAAAAGAAACAGGAAATCATAGCGGTGCAGGGGCCAGTCGGGCTGCCAGATCAGCTTGGTGCCGATGATGGCGGCAAGGAGGAGGCCGCCAAAGAGGCAGGCCCAGCCCTGTTTCAGGACGAACATCACGAACTCGGCCAGCGCGAAGGGCAGCCGCGCGCGGGCCCAGTCGCCCATGCGGCGTTCGAGGGAGCGGGTGTTCAGTGTCATGCTGGGGATGTGACCGGGCGCTTGGGCGGGCGTCAAGGTGGGGGATCGCTGGAAGGGCGCCAGACGCGGTCAAGGAAAGGTTGCGCAGGTTTTCTTGAGGCGGGCAGCAACGGGGGCAGTTGCAGTAGGCAAGTGCTTGGGAACGATGGGGTAATCAGGGAATTTCTGGGCGAAGACGGGGTCTTGGATCGGTCTTCCTGTTGTCTTCCTTCCGTCTCTA
>JAPLPF010000119.1 GCA_026400325.1 Rhodobacterales bacterium | reverse complement strand
CGACGCGACCGCGACGTCGCAGCCGCGCCGGGACAGCGCGGCCGCCGCCACATAGCCGTCGCCGCCGTTGTTGCCCGGCCCGCAGAGGACCACCGCCCGGAACGACCCCGCCCGCAATTCCGGCCATTCCTCGAACACAGCCTCGACCACGCCCCGCCCGGCGCGTTCCATCAGCTCCAGGCCCGTGACCTCGCCCGAGGCAATCGCGGCCGCTTCAATGGCCCGCATCTGGGCTGCGGTCAGGAGTTCAGTCATCTCTCGGCCTCAAGTTCTCAAAAAGCCCAGAATTTAGGCGCTTTGCGCAAATTATCACCGCACCCCAAGGAATCCCCCGGCTCCAGCGGTGAAGGAAACCCTGTCACATTGTCCCCCCCGCAGGGAAGTGGTGTGAGGGACAAGACGAAGCGCGGGGGAGTCGGCCGATGAAGAAGGTTGAGGCGATCATCAAGCCGTTCAAGCTTGATGAAGTGAAGGAAGCGCTTCAGGAAGCCGGGATCCAGGGCCTGTCGGTCACCGAGGTCAAGGGCTTTGGCCGCCAGAAGGGCCATACCGAGCTTTACCGGGGTGCCGAATATGTCGTGGATTTCCTGCCCAAGGTAAAGATCGAGGTCGTGCTGACCGACGACATGGTCGATCAGGCGATTGCCGCCATCGTCTCGGCCGCCCGCACCGACAAGATCGGCGACGGCAAGATCTTCGTTTATCCGATCGAACAGGCGATCCGCATCCGCACCGGCGAAACCGGCGATGATGCCGTCTGATCCGAACGTCCGGGTGGTTTCCAGATGACTCCCGGACTTGAACCGACACCGGACCGAAAGGTCCATACCGAAACCAAGAACCGAAAGGCAGCATGATGAGCGCAGTTGCGAAAGCTCTGAAACTGATCAAGGACGAGGACGTCGAGTACGTCGACATCCGCTTTACCGACCCCAAGGGCAAGCTGCAGCATGTGACGCTGGTCAGCGACCTTGTGGACGAGGATTTCTTCGAGGAAGGCTTCATGTTCGACGGCTCGTCGATCGCGGGCTGGAAGTCGATCGACCAATCCGACATGAAGCTGATCCCCGATGCGGGCAGCGTCTACATCGACCCGTTCTATGCCGAAAAGACCATGTGCGTGCATTGCGTCGTGGTGGAGCCCGACACGGGTGAGGCCTACAGCCGCTGCCCGCGCCAGACCGCGCTGAAGGCAGAGGCTTACCTCAAGTCGTCGGGCATCGGTGACGCGGCCTATTTCGGGCCGGAAGCGGAATTCTTCCTGTTTGACGACGTCCGCTACTCGGTCACGCCCCGCAAGGTGGCCTACGAGATCGACGCCGAAGCGGCTGCCTGGAACACCGACACCGTGACCGAAGGCGGCAACTACGGCCACCGCGCGGGCCACAAGGGCGGCTATTTCCCGGTAAACCCGGTCGATGAAGCCCAGGACATCCGCGGCGAGATGCTGTCCACGATGAAGCGGATGGGCATCAAGGTCGACAAGCACCACCACGAGGTTGCGACCTGCCAGCATGAGCTTGGGATGATCTTCGGGGGCCTCGTCGAACAGGCCGACAACATCCAGAAGTACAAATACGTGATCCACAACGTGGCCCACGCCTACGGCAAGACCGTGACCTTCATGCCGAAGCCCATGAAGGGCGACAACGGCTCGGGGATGCACGTCAACATGTCGATCTGGAAGGGCGGCAAGCCCTTGTTCGCGGGCGACAAGTATGCCGATCTCAGCCAGGAGGCCCTGTGGTTCATCGGCGGCATCATCAAGCATGCCAAGGCGTTGAACGCGCTGACCAACCCCGGCACCAACAGCTACAAGCGGCTGATCCCGGGCTTTGAAGCCCCGGTTCTGCTGGCTTACTCGGCCCGCAACCGGTCGGGTGCGGTTCGTATTCCGTGGACCGAAAGCCCGAAGGCCAAACGCGTCGAGGCCCGTTTCCCCGATCCGTCGGCGAACCCCTATCTGGCCTTTGCCGGTCTCTTGATGGCGGGTCTGGACGGGATCAAGAACAAGATCGACCCGGGTCCGGCGTCGGACAAGGATCTGTACGACCTGCCGCCGGAAGAACTGGCCGAAATCCCGACTGTCTGCGGTTCGCTTCGCGAGGCGCTGGAGGAACTGGAGAAGGACCACGACTTCCTGCTGTCGGGGGACGTTTTCACCAAGGACCAGCTGGAAGGTTACATGGCGCTGAAGTGGGAAGAGGTTTACGCCTACGAACACACGCCGCACCCGATCGAATATCAGATGTACTACAGCTGCTAAGGCTGTCCGAACCGGATCAGGGGCGCCTTCGGGCGCCCCTTTTCATGTGTGATGCGGTGCGAACACGGGGCCACCGGATACCGGCCGCACCACCAGCGTTGCGGCAGTGCAGCGACTGGGTTAGCGTTGCGTTTGAACTACAGGCACGAGAGAGGTCATGGCAAACGAACCCTTGCGCAGGACCAGACCCAGGCCAGAGCCGCCGCAACCAGACCGACCGAAGATCTGGGCCGAGGGCGACCAGCGCCCGCCATTCACCTTTCGCGGTCTGCGCCGGGCAACGCTTTATCTGTCGCGCGCCGCCGTTGCCCCGCTGAATGCCTGGGCGGCCCGGACCACCCGGCGTGTGGCGGTCAATGTATCGAACGGGGCGGGTCGCATCCCGGAAGGCAAGCTTGGGCGGGTGGAACGCTTTGTGCCGTCCCATCTTCGCGTTGCGGGCTGGATCAAGAATTCGGCCGCTGTTCTTGCCCATGCAAGTGCCGTTGCCGACACCGACTTCGGACGTGGCAATGCACTTGTCGCCGAGATCGAGCCGCATCTCTGGCCCGTTGGTGTGGACGAGGCCCCGGCCCCGCGGCCGCAAGAAACTGTCGAGCCGATTGCATCCCCCTTCGGTGCCGACGCCCCCGCGCCCGTGGTCCTTGCCGAACCGGTTCCTCCCGAACCTGAGCGTCCCGAGGCTGACCCTCTTGCCGCGATCCGCGACGATCTGGACGGCGCGGGAAAGCCTGCGCGCAAGGCAAAGGCGGCGCGATATCGACCACCCTCAGGTCCTGCCTTGCCGCCCGATCCGCCCGGTCCGTTTGCCACGACGGCGATCCAGGTCACCGGCTATCTGGTCGGCTGGGCAACGGTCATCATCGCCCTTCCCTACGGCCTGGTCCGGTCGCTCTGGCTTTGGCGGGCGAAGTCGGTCGATCTGCGCCGTGTCGGGCTGGACGACTGAGGGCACTGCGCCTCAGGCTGACGTTGTCACGCCAGGACACGCTGCACGAAAGCAAGGATATCGGCGCGCACGGGATCCGTCTCGAACGGGGCCCCGCCATGGCCGGCGCCGGGAACCAGGGCATAGTCGATGGCGGCAGACGGGTCCGCCGCAGCCCAGGCCTCACGCAGGCGCTTGGCCTGCAGGTCGGCGATCATCGGATCTGCATCGCCATGCCGGATCAGGATTGGCGGCAAGGGTTCGCGCAACTGGTCAAGCCGCCCGATTGGTCCCATCGCGCGCGCAGCCTCGGGCTTTTCGCCGACGGGAAAGCCCAGAAGCGCACTTTCCGGACTGTCGGCGGCGTTCGTCGGCCCCATGGCCGCAGTCCGTCCCAAAGTGGCCATGTCCTGGTCCATGGTCGAGAAATCCATCGGTCCGAACAGGCTGACCACCCCCCGGGGCGGCAGGCCGACCTCGACCAGGCTCAGGGCTGTCGACACCGCAAGGAACGCCCCCGCCGATTGCCCCCAAAGGACGATCCGGCCCGGATCAAGCCCGAGGTCCGACCCATGGCGCTGCAGATGCACGACGGCCGCAAGACAATCTTCGGCCTGGGCGGGCCAAAGCGCGCTGCCCGACAGCCGGTAGTTCACCCGCACCACGGCAATTCCGGCCGCCAGAACATCGTCAGGCACCGCAATGTCAGCCTTGTCACCCATGACGAAGGCCCCGCCATGGATCATCATCAGAACCGGAAAGGGCCCCGACCCGTCTGGCAGGAAGATATCCATGACCTGCCGTGGGTCGGTCCCGTAGGCCACGTCATTTGCGGTCCGGCCCCGGCGCCACATCGCAACGCCGCCGATGGCGACTGCGGCGGCACCACCGATGAGAAAGGTTCTGCGGATCAGGCCTGGCATGGGGGCTCCTAATGGACGGCGTGGCGTAGGTCCGCCAGATCTTCCGGCGAAACGGCGCTGGCCGCTGCCACATAAGTGTGGATGGTGAAGACCACCGCCCCGGTGGCCGGCAGCCGCATCAAACACTGGCGTTCGCTGCGGATATAGCCGTGGGCAACGGGACGAGGGCGCTTTTCACCCTCGCGCCGGGGCTGGTGCAGCACGAAGTCATCATAGGTCAGGTAATTCATCCGCCAGAGCGGCTGTTCGGGGCGGATGGCGTCGAACAGGCGGGCGACGCGCCTGGCGATGTCGTCGTCATAGATCGGCACGCCGTCATGAATCCCGGTCAGCGGGCGGCCGATCTTCTGTTGCAGGGTCCAACTTGCGGGAAAGCACAGGATGCCACCGGTCAGGCGGTATTCCTCGCCCTGCGTTTCCATCAGGCACAGGTCTTCCTGGATCAGGCGGCCAAGGGTCAGAAGCGGCTGGTCGGGGTCAAGCGGAACCTCGACACCATCAGGGCGCCGGATGGTGTTGGCCCCGCAGGTAAAGCCCGGCGCGGAGCCCAGCCAGCCAAGGATGGCCGCGTAAAGCTCGGCAGCGGCGGGGCGGCCTTCGGGAAGCAGGGCATGCACGACCTCGGCTTGCCCGGCGATCAGGCGATCGCGCAGCGCCATCTGGGGGGCGTAGGCCTCATCCTGGCGCAGCCAGTCGCGCCCCTCGACCGGCAGTATCCCGGGAAGCCTGCGGGTCCGCGGATCCATCCACGCGAGGTGCGGCAGCCGGTCCTGCAGGATCGGCATGTCTTGCATCGGGTTTGCCATGGCCGTCTTTGACCACGGGTGCAGCGCGCCTGCAAGCCGGGCCGTTTGCGACATTGCCCGTCGCCCATGGCGCAGCGGCAACTTCTTGCCGGCGCAAGCTTTGCAAAAGCAGGAGAGGCCGATGACCGTCTACCAGCGTGACCGCCGCAAGATCGACCCCACCCGCGCCGACCGGCTGGGCGACGGCACGCCGAATAACAATGACCGGGTGGAAATCGGTCCAACCCAGCTTGCGTTTCAGGAATGGGCGGCCGCGGGCCTGCAACTCCCGAACCTTGCACGGATGCGCGAGGATCGCTGGCGCAAGCTGACCGCCGGTCTTGTCGCGCGCGACTATGGGGGCTTGCTGATGTTCGACCCCCTGAACACATGCAGCTTTGGAACATGCACAACCCGTTCCGTGCCTGCCTGTTGTGCGCTGACGGGCATATGGTGATGTGGGAATACAAGAACTCGCCCTTCCTCGTGACCTTCAACCC
The DNA here is from genome assembly GCA_026400325.1 of Rhodobacterales bacterium. Classification (GTDB taxonomy): domain Bacteria; phylum Pseudomonadota; class Alphaproteobacteria; order Rhodobacterales; family Rhodobacteraceae; genus Tabrizicola. The sequence goes on along the minus strand of JAPLPF010000119.1, from coordinate 2,823 downwards.
GCTGGTCAAGGAACTGCGCTCGGGTGCCACCTTCTTTTACAACTCTACCGGCGACAGGGGCGCTGCGGCGGCCAAGGGCTTTGCGGCACAGGTCGATGAGGTGATGCGCGAACACTCCGGCACCAACCGGCGGCTGGCGGTGGACAAGATCATGGTCCATGGCCTGCGCGCGCTGGAAGGCATCGGCTTCACGGTCGAGGAAGGCGAGGAAGTCACCGAGCGCGTCCGTGCAATAAAGACCCCGGACGAGATTCTTGCCATGCGCTGCGCCCACCACGCCTGCGAGGCCGGGATCGCCGAGATGGAAGCGTTCACCCGGGCAGAAGTGCCAAAGGGCACTGTCAGCGAAGATGCCATCTGGGCCGAGCTGCACGCCGCCAACATTCGACGCGGGGGTGAATGGATCGAGACTCGGCTGCTTGCGTCGGGCCCGCGCACGAACCCGTGGTTTCAGGAATGCGGCCCCCGCATCGTGCACCCTGACGAAATCGTCGCCTTCGACACCGACCTGATCGGCGCTTACGGATTCTGCATCGACATCAGCCGGACCTGGTGGATCGGCGACGGCCGCCCCTCGAACGCGATGGTCAGTGCCTTCCACCACGCGCTTGAGCACATCGCCGACCACAAGGCGCGCTTGCGGCCCGGGGTGATGATCGAAGAGCTGGTGATGCAGGGCCATCAGCTTGCGCCCGAGTATTGGGCACAGAAATACAGCTGCAAGATGCACGGCGTCGGGCTTTGCGACGAATGGCCCTATGTCCACTACCCCGACGGCTGGATGCCGGGGGCGTTCGATGCGGCGCTTGAACCTGGCATGGTCCTGTGTGTCGAGGCGCTGGTCAGCCCCGAGGGCGGCAATTTCTCGATCAAGCTGGAGGATCAGGTCCTGATCACTGATGCCGGCTGCGAAACACTGACGCGCTATCCCTTCGATCCCCGCCTGATGGGGTGAACGCCGAAAAGGGCCCCGGCCTTCAGGGTTGCAGTTCCACGAACAGACCCAGATGGTCCGACCCCAGCGTCGGTCGCAGCGTGACACGACCACCGTTCGGCCCGAAGGCATGGTCGATCGGAAGCCGCAGGAGCGGGTCAAAACCCGTATAGGTCCCCGGGGACGGACCAGCGGGAAGCGTCTCGGTTGCCGCTGCAAGGCTGCGCACCGATGCCCCCCAGCGCACCATGTTGAAATCGCCCGCCATGATGACCGGACCGTCAAGCTTGTCCAGCACGCCGCGCAAGGCCGCCGCGTGGTCGGCCTGGTCGTGTGGCCAAGGCCAATTCAGGTGAATCGACACGATCCAGACGGGGAACCTGCGCTGGGTTTCGGTCACCATCACCTGCATTGCCGCCAGCCCTGGCGCGCAGACCGTGGCCCCCGGCACTGGCGGCAGGCGGGTGGCGACTGCGGTGCCACCGACTGCGGCAAAGGGGCAGACGTGCTGGTGCGGCCAAGTATCGGCCAGCGCGGACAGCAGGGCAAGATTGGGCTCTGACACTTCCTGCAAGGTCATGGCCAGGGGATTGGCGGCGCGGATGTCCGCCTCAAGCGCGGCCAGCTCGGCGTTATCGAAGCGCAGGTTCTTTTGATACAGGGTGAACTCTCCCGGCGGGCCGGGCCAAAGCGTGGCCAGGACGACCGGCGCCCCTGCCGCCAAGGCGAATAGGATCGACCAGAAGGCCGCAACCCGCATCCCGAGGAACGAGGCCGCGATCGCCAGCACAAGCACCGCAGCCACGGCATAGCCACGCCCGACGGCAAGAGAGTCGCCGAACGCGAAAAGCCCGCCCGTGAACCCAAGCACGGCAAGAAGAATTGCAAAGGCAAGCCCAAGGCCCACGAATTCGGCCAACAGGCCGCCTTCGTCATCGTCCTCGTCAAGGGGGTCGTCGTCAGATGCCGTCACTTGCCCATCCCAGACCGCTTGCTTGGCCGTGTGTCCTGCCCTCTGCCACGTCGCATAGAGGAATCCCCGGACTTGCGCCAGTTTGCCGTCAGAACCGGCTGAGCAAGATCGGCTTTGCCCCCGGTCCTAGTCAAGATCGACGTAGCGCCCGACCGAAACCTCGCCCCCATCCGTGGAAAAGCGGATGTCCAATCCTTGCCGCGAGACTGTGTAACATGACCAGCGGTCGGACGGCGGCCAGACCGAACAATAAAGGTCGCCCCACACTTCCCAGCGGCCCCATTGATCGCCGTAAAGGGTGCGCCCATCGGCAAAGAAATCCTGCAACGCTCCGCCAGCTGACGGGCCGTCAGCATAGCCAAGCACCCGAGCGGTCAAGGCAGTCACAATTCCCGGTCCGTCCAGCTGTTCCCAGCCATCTGCCAGGGCCAGGGTCGGCCAGAACGCAAGGATCGCCGCAGCCCAGCGCATGATACCCTCCTTGCGCGACGTGCCGCTGCAGCGTAAGCGGCAAACGGCTTGTCCGTCCAGTCCGAGGTTCCCGATGATCCCGCGCTACTCCCGTCCCGACATGGTGGCGATCTGGTCCCCCGAGACCAGGTTCAAGATCTGGTTCGAGATCGAGGCCCATGCCTGCGATGCCCAGGCTGCCCTTGGCGTGATCCCCAAGGCAAATGCCGAGGCGGTCTGGCGCGCGAAGGACGTTCAGTTCGATGTCGCCCGCATCGACGAGATCGAGGCCGTGACCAAACATGACGTCATCGCCTTCCTGACCCACCTTGCCGAACACATTGGCCCGGATGATGCGCGGTTCGTGCATCAAGGCATGACCTCGTCCGACGTGCTGGACACCACGCTCAACATCCAGCTTGTGCGCGCCGCCGACCTTCTGCTGAAAGCCCTTGACCGGGTGCTG
>JAPLPF010000170.1 GCA_026400325.1 Rhodobacterales bacterium | reverse complement strand
CCCGCGAAAAGATGCACCTTCTTCGGGTCGGCGGTCAGCTTGACGGTCGTGCGGCGCAATTCCGCGCGGATGCCGGGCAGCTTGGCCACCATCGCCGCCGCGTCACCATCCTTGCGAAAGTACAGCAAGGTCACCTCACCCAGGGCTTCGGTAAAGTCCACCTCGCCCGCGTGAATAGCCTCACCCGTCGTTTCGACGTAATCCTCGGGGCGCACGCCAATCTTGACCTTCAGCCCCTTGTCGGCGGCCTGCGTCGGCACTGCGGACCGGGCCGTTCCGCCGTTTTCCAGCTTGATCGTGGTGATGGCCCCGGTTTCGACCACCTCGCCGGGCAGAAGGTTCATCGACGGGCTGCCGATGAACTGGGCGACGAATTCATTCTCGGGCCGCTCGTAAAGCTCCAGCGGACTGCCGACCTGGCTGATCCCGCCGCCCGCCAGCACCACGATGCGGCTTGCCAGGGTCATCGCCTCGACCTGGTCATGCGTGACATAGACCATGGTGGAATTGGGCATCGCCTCTTTCAACTGGGCAATCTCGATCCGGGTCGCCACCCGCAAGGCGGCGTCAAGGTTCGAAAGTGGCTCGTCGAAAAGATAGACCTTGGGGTCGCGCACGATGCTGCGGCCGATGGCCACCCGCTGGCGCTGGCCGCCCGACAGCGCCTTGGGCTGGCGGTCAAGGTAAGGCGTCAGCTGCAGGATACGCGCGGCCTTGTCGACGGCGGCACTGATTTCGGCCGGAGTTTTCTTGGCGATCTTCAGCGCAAAGGACATGTTGTCGCGCACCGTCATGTGCGGATAAAGCGCGTAGGACTGAAACACCATCGCGATGCCGCGCTGCGCCGGGGGCACATCGTTCATCCGAACGCCGTCGATGCTGAAATCACCGCCAGTGATGCGTTCCAGCCCGGCGATCATTCGCAGAAGCGTGGACTTGCCGCAGCCAGAGGGGCCGACAAAGACGATCAGCTCGCCCGTCTTGATGTCAAGGTTGATGTCTTTCAACACCTTGACCTCGCCATAGGCCTTTTCGACGTTCTTCAGGACCAGGTCAGCCATGTCAGTCTTTCCCCCTCACGCCCGCTTGGCCAGATGAACACCCCAGGGGGCCAGCGTCACGCGGCCCCCCGTGGCGCTCTGGCTTCCCAGGTCCGTTCCGATTGTGTGCCATTGCCCTTCGGGCAGCGCGGTCTCACCTGCGCTGTCACAAAGGTTGAAGGCGCAGAAGAGATCTTCATCCCCCCTGCGCCGAAAACTCGTTACCCCACCCACGGCAGAGATGGACTCCATCGTGCCGCTACGAAGGGTAGAATAGGCGCGGCGAAAGGCCAGCGCGCGGCGGTAATGTGCAAGGACAGAGGTTTTGTCGCGGTCTTGTGCCGCCACCGACAAGGCCAAATGTGGCGCCTTTACCGGAAGCCAGGCTTTTCCTGCCGAAAACCCGCCATTGTCGTTGTCCGTGACCCAAACCATCGGCGTGCGGGCCCCGTCGCGACCCTTGAACTCGGGCCAGAACTGGATGCCGTAGGGATCCTGCAATTCGTCGAATGACAGGTCTGATTCGGGCAGGCCCAGCTCTTCGCCCTGATAAAGACACAGCGAGCCGCGCAGACAGACCAGCAGCGTGGCATAGGTTTTTGTCGCCTCGGTCGACAGGTTCCAGCGCGTGATGTGGCGCACCGTGTCGTGGTTGGAATAGGACCAGCAGGGCCAGGCGTCGGGGGCCGCGGCAGCCATCCGGGCGAAGGTCTCCACCAGCATCGGCGCGGTCAGCCGCGTTGGCTGCAGCATCTCGAACGGATAGCACATCTGCACCTTGTCGCCGCCGCTGGTATACTCGGCCATGATCTCAAGGCCCCGCTGGGCATCCCCCACCTCGCCCACTGCGGCGGCGTTGCAGGGGTTGAGAACGCTGCGGAATTTCCGCAGGAATTCAAGGTTTTCCGGCTGGTTCTTGTCAAAGATATGCAGTTGGTGGTTATAGGGGTTCACGCTTGGCGCGATGCTGTCATTGCGCAGTTCCTTGGGCAGGCTTGGGTTGTCGCGCAGATACTTGTCGTGGATGTAGAAGTTGATCGTGTCCAGCCGAAACCCGTCCACCCCCCGTTTCAACCAGAAGCGCGCGACATCCAGCAGCGCCTCTTGCACCGGGGCGTGGTGAAAGTTCAGGTCGGGCTGCGAGGTCAGGAAGTTGTGCAGGTAATACTGTTCGCGACGACTGTCCCATTCCCACGAACTGCCGCCGAATACCGACAGCCAGTTGGTCGGCGGTGTGCCGTCAGGGCGCGGCTCGGCCCAGACATACCAGTCAGCCTTCGCGTTGGTGCGGTCGCGGCGACTGTCCTTGAACCACGGATGCTGATCGCTGGTATGCGACAGCACGAGGTCAATCATCACCCGCAGGCCAAGGTCATGCGCCCGCGCAACAACCGCGTCGAAATCGGACAGCGTGCCGAACATCGGATCGACATCGCAATAATCGCTGACGTCATAGCCGAAGTCCTTCATCGGACTGGTGAAGAACGGGCTGATCCAGATCGCATCCGCCCCAAGATCCGCGATGTGGTCCAATCGCGCGGTGATGCCGGCCATATCGCCGATCCCGTCGCCGTTCGAATCCTGAAAGCTGCGCGGATAGATCTGGTAGATCACCGCGCCCCGCCACCAGTCCGGGTCCGCCGCCAGCACTGTGCGTCCGTCACGCGCCATCAAGCTCACTTCACCGACCCCGCCAGCAGGCCCCGCACCAGGAAGCGCTGCATCGAGAAGAACACCGCCAGCGGCACCGCGATCGACACGAAGGCCGAGGCGGAAAGGATTTCCCAGTCGCCGCCACGGCTGCCCATCAGGTTCACGATGTTGCCGGTCAGCACCTGCTGATCATTGCCGGTCCCCAGGAACACCAGCGCCACCAGAAGGTCATTCCAGGTCCAGAGGAACTGAAAGATCGCAAAGCTGGCGAGTGCAGGAAACGACAAGGGCAGGATGATCTTCGTGAAGATCTGGAAATCCGTCGCGCCGTCGACGCGGGCGTTTTCAATGATGTCGCGCGGCAGGCCGACCATGTAATTCCGCAGAAGGTAGATCGCCAGCGGCAACCCGAATCCGGTATGGGCCATCCAGATGCCGAGATACCCCTTTCCGATGCCGATCCAGTTGTGAAACTGGAGGAGCGGGATCAGCGCCAGCTGCAACGGCACCACCAGAAGACCGACAACGAAGGCCACCAGCAGCGCACGGCCCGGAAAGTCCATCCAGGCCAGCGCATAGGCCGCGAAGGCCGCCACCAGAATCGGGATGATCGTTGCCGGGATCGCCACCGTCAGCGTGTTCAGGAACGCCTGTCCGATCGATTGCCCGGCGAGGGGCGATGAGATCACGTTGCGGTAGTTGTTCAAGGTGAATTCGGGCGGGGTCGAGGCGGTGGCAAAGACCCGCGGCATCCGCAGGTCGGCCATGCTGGAGGGCGAGGTCAGCGAAAACGTGCCATCCGCAGCCACGGTCAATGTGGCGCCGCCTTCGATTTCGGTCGTTGTGCCAGCCTCGAAAGCCTCGGGCTCCTTCGACGAGGTGCCCCAGGCGCTGATATCGGTGCCAGTGGCGAAAAGCTGGCCTTCGATCACGAAGACTCCCTCCTTCTGCACCTCTTCGCCCGATACACGGACTGCCGGCAGCTGCTGCACCTGGGTTCCAAGCGCTTTCCACCAGCCGGACCCGACGATCTGGTCCCCGGTGCGGAACGACGACACCAGAAGGCCCAGCGTCGGCACGACCCAAAGGATCACCAAGGCCAGCGTTGAAAGATGCACCGCCCAGACGAGGCCGGATTTCTTGCCTGCAATCCCGTCCATCGTCGCCCCCTTACCGCATTTCCTTGCGCGCGTTGACCACGTTCCAGATCAGGATCGGGGTCACGAGCAGCATGATGATCATCGCGGATGCGGACCCCATGCCCCAGTCAAGCGCACGAAACAGTTTGTCATACATGTAGTTGGCCAGCACCTGCGTCTGCCACTGGCCGTTGGTCATTGCCAGCACGATGTCGAAGACCTTCAGCACGGTAATGGTGATCGTGGTCCAGACCACGACGATGGTGCCCATGATCTGCGGCACCTTGATCTTGAAGAAGATCTGGAACGGGTTGGCGCCGTCGATGGTGGCCGCCTCGATCGTATCCTCGGGCACCCCGCGCAGGGCGGCCGACAGGATCACCATGGCGAAACCGGTCTGGATCCAGACCAGCACCGCCATCAGGAAGAAGTTGTTCCAATAGGGCTTTTGCAGCCAGACCTGAGGCGTGCCAAAGGGCAGCGGGTTCGTGGCGATGCCGTAAAGCCAGATACCCAGTTGATAGACAAGGAACGCTGCCACCAGTGCGCCTGCCGCACGACCAAGCTTGACCAGCGCCCCGCCGCCCTGCCCCCCGCTGCCCTGCGCTTGCACCAGCGGGCGCAGGACGCTCCACCCCGCCCAGGCGATGGCCAGAAGCAGGCAGCCGATCAGCACGAATGGCACCAGCCGCAGCATCAGGAACGACCCCACCCCGCCGTCGAACTTCAGCCAGACTGCGTTGATCAGGCCAATCTGGTTCAGCGCCGCATCGCGGCTGTCATAGATCAGCTTGAAGATCACCGATGCGCCGACAAAGGAAATCGCCATCGGCATGAAGATCAGGGATTTGGCAAAGTTGCCCCATTTGATCCGGTCGGTCAGCTGCGCGGCCAGAAGGCCAAAGGCGGTCGACGCGGCAGGAACGACGATCAGCCAGACGATGTTGTTCTGCAGGCTTTCAATGAATTTCGGCTCGGCGAACATCCGGGAATAGTTTCCCAGTCCCACAAACTCGTGGTTCTTGTTGAACAGCGACAGCCACGCCGTCGCGAAGACCGGGTAGGCAAGATACAGGCACAACAGCGCCATGGCCGGGAACAGGAACAGCCAGGGCCGCACCATGTTGGCGCGGTTGGTGTTGCGCCCGGCGTTCGGCCCCTTGGCCGGAAACAGCACTTTGTCGAGAAAGATGTTCGATGCGTAGAAGTAGGTGATGCAGCCACCTACCCCGATGACGATCACCAACAAGGCTTGCAGAGCCGGATTCATCTTCCCCTCCCTTTTCTTGTCGCGGCCCTGACCCTCTGCGGGGTCTTGCGGCCGTCGTGCGGGCCCGGCCGGACACGCGGATGCGCGCCCGGCCAGACCTTTGGTTCAGATCACTTCGGCCAGCTGGCTTCGATCGCGTCGGCCGCTTCCTGCGCGGACTTGCCGCCCACGAAATCGACCATCCCGGTCCAGAAGCTGCCAGCGCCGACAGCGCCCGGCATCAGGTCGGACCCGTCGAAGCGGAAGGTCGTGGCATTCGCCAGGATTTCACCTTGCTTCTTCAGCGCCGCCGAGCCGTAAAGCTCGGTGTTGACCGCCTTGAACGGCGTGACGAAACCGGTCTGCGCCATCCACACTTCATGCGCGATCGGGGTCTTCAGGAACTCGAGGAACGCCTGCGAGGCCGGGGTGTCCTTCATGATGAAGGCCAGCGTGCCTGCACCCAGAACCGGCTGCCCCAGATCCTTCTCGGCATAGGCCGGGAAGTAGAAGAAGTCGGCATCGGTGCCCAGAACCGTGCCTTCGGGGAAGAAGGACGGGATGAACGACGCCTGTTTGTGCATGTAGCACTGCGGCGGCGAGGTGAAGAGGCCCTTGGGACTGTCGCGGAAGTCGGTCGAGGCGACGGCAGCAACACCACCGGCGACATAGGCGTCATTCTTGGCAAAGGTGCCGAAAGCGTCGATCGCAGCCACGACTTCGGGGCTGTTGAACGGGATCGCGTGCGAGACCCACTTGTCATAGACCTCGGGCGCCTGGGTGCGCAGCATCATGTCCTCGACCCAGTCGGTCGCGGGCCAGCCGGTCGCACCGCCCGAACCCAGACCGATGCACCAGGGCGTGCCACCGTCAGCGACGATCTTGTCGGTCAGCGCCATCAGCTCTTCCATCGTCGTCGGCACGGCATAGCCGGCGTCGGCAAAGTTGTCGGGGCTGTACCAGACCAACGATTTCACGTCAGCCTTGTAGGGGAAGGCGTAAAGCGCGGGCGTGCCATCCGGGCCGGGATAGGTGCCAAGGGCTGCCCAGCTTGGGCCGGCGCCATAGTTTTCGCTCAGCCAGGTCGTGGTTTCGGCCGGAAGGGGCGTGATGAAGCCACCTTTGGCAAGCTCGGCGATCAGCCCGGGCTGCGGCAGCACTGCCACGTCCGGGGGCGAGCCTGCCTGCGCGTCGATGATCAGCTGCTGCTCATAGCCTTCCGACGAGGAATAGCTGACCGTGACACCGGTCGCAGCCGTAAAATAGGCCAGCATGCTTTCGACCAGAACCTGGTCTTCGCCGCGCCATGGCCCGAACAGGGTCATGGTCTGGCCCTCAAGGTTGTTCGCCTCGTCAAAGGCCTTGAAGCTGTCCCAGTTGAAGGCACCCTCGCCCACCGGGAACTTCAGGTCCTGCGCGGTGGCGGCACCAGCGACAAGCGCCAGCGCCGCGGCGCTGACGAGAAGTTTCGTCTTCATTGCAATCCTCCCGATTCCCCCGCCCTCATGGCGGGGCGATTTCCCATACGCGCCGTGAAACGCTTCTGACCCAGAATCGCTTCAAACCGCTTTGGATGCCGCAGCCTCGCCGATCCGCCCCTGCAAGTCAATCCAAAGCGCCTTCAAACACCACGAGGAGTCACGTCAGGCCCGCCATACTGCACCGTAATCGTTTACGGAACGCGCGATAAGTTTTGACCTGACGGTCAGTGCTGGCTACTGTCCGCTGAGTTGAAACCGTTTTGAGCAGCTGACGCCGATGAACCTCAAGGAGCTTGCGACCAGGCTGGGCCTGTCGCCCACCACGGTATCGCGTGCGCTGAACGGCTATCCGGAAGTGAACGAAGACACGCGGGAACGGGTCGTCGCGGCGGCAAGGCGCTTCAACTACCACCCCAACACGCGTGCGATCCGTCTGGCGACCGGGCGGGCCATGGCCGTGGGCCACGTCATCCCCATTGCAACCCGGCACGAGATCGTGAACCCCGTCTTCGCCGATTTCATCGCCGGCGCAGGCGAAACATACAGCCGCAACGACTATGACATGGTGCTTTCGGTCGTGCCTGACGAAAGCGAGTAAGCGACGTATCGCGGCCTGAAGTCGAAGGGCAACGTGGACGGCGTCATCGTCCACGCCCCGCGCATGAACGACCACCGCATCCCGCTTCTGCGCGAGATCGGGTTGCCCTTTGTCGTGCATGGCCGCGCTACCGGCACGGCCGAGCCCTATTGCTGGCTGGATGTGAACAACCGCCGTGCCTTCCAGCGCGCGACCGAGTTTCTGCTGGACCTGGGCCATACCCGCATCGGCCTGGTGAATGGTCTTGAGTTCATGGACTTCGCGATTCGCCGTCGCACCGGATATGTCGACGCGCTGACGGCCCGGGGGATTGCACAGGATCCGATGCTGATGACCTCGGACGAGATGACCGAAATTGCCGGTTTCCGCGCAACCCAGGGCATGCTTGCCCTGCCCCGTCCGCCCACGGCCATCCTTTGCTCTTCCATGATCTCGGGCATGGGCGCGCGCCGGGCGGTGGAAACGGCTGGGTTCGAGGTTGGCCGCGACATCTCGATCATCATCCATGACGACGATCTTTCCTACATGAAGAACGGCGAGGATCTGCCGATCTTCACCGCGACCCGGTCTTCCGTGCGCGAAGCCGGGCGTCTGGCGGCCGAGATGCTGCTGGATGTCATCGCCCATCCCGAAGCCGGCCCGCAGCAGCGCCTGCTTGAGGCGGAACTCATCATCGGCCAATCCACCGGCCCCGCACCGAAAAGCTGATCCCATGTTTGACACGAAGCCCCTGTCGCGCTTCGACTTTCCGCCCGGCTTTGTCTTCGGGGCCGCCACCGCCGCCTATCAGATCGAAGGCAGCGCCTTTGGTGGCTGCGGGCCCTGCCATTGGGATACATTTTCCGCTACTCCGGGAAACGTGGTGCGGGCCGAAGACGGCGCGCGGGCCTGCGATCATTATCACCAGTGGCCCGCCGATCTTGACCTGTTGAAAGCCGCGAACATGGACGGCTACCGCTTTTCAACTTCCTGGGCGCGGGTGATGCCAGATGGGGTGACGATCAACCCGGAAGGCATTGATTTCTATGACCGTCTGGTTGACGGCATGCTGGCCCGCGGGCTGAAACCCTTTCAGACCCTCTACCATTGGGAGATGCCCTCGGCGCTGGCCGATCAGGGCGGCTGGACCAATCGTGACACCTGCCACCGCTTTGCCGATTTCAGCGAGGCGATCACCCGCCGCCTGGGCGACCGGGTGGCCAGCATCGCCACGGTCAACGAACCCTGGTGCGTGGCCTGGCTGTCGCATTTCATGGGTATCCATGCCCCCGGCCTGCGCGACATCCGCGCGGCGGCCCGGGCGATGCACCATATCCTTCTGGCGCATGGCCTTGCGGTGGAACGGTTGCGCGGCATGGGCCAGCCGAACCTTGGGATCGTGTTGAACTTCGACCATGCCAGCCCCGCGTCCGACAGCCCGGAAGATCAAGCTGCGTCAGACCTTTGGGACGGCATCTTCAACCGCTGGTTCATCGAAGGGATCACCCGCAAGGCCTATCCGTCGAACGTGCTTGACGGGCTTGCCTCCCACATGCCCGCGAACTGGCAGGACGACATGGGGCTGATCGGGCAGAAACTGGACTGGCTGGGGGTCAACTACTACACCCGGCACCTGCACGCCCACGCCCCCGGCACCCCGTGGCCCAGCCTTCGCGACGTTCCCGGCGACCGCCCCCGCACCCAGATGGGCTGGGAGATCTTTCCCGAAGGCTTGCACCATTTCCTGACCCGGATGGCAAAGGACTATGTCGGGCAAACCCCGATCTATGTCACCGAAAACGGAATGGCGAATGCGGATTTGCTTGAAGATGGGGTCGTAACCGATCAGATTCGTGCGGATTTCCTGTTTTCGCACCTGGCCGCCACCAGGCAGGCCATTGCCGATGGGGCCAATGTGAAGGGCTTCTTCTACTGGTCACTTCTGGACAATTACGAATGGGCCGAAGGCTATGAAAAACGCTTCGGTCTGGTCCACGTCGACTTTGACACTCTGGTCAGGACGCCGAAATCTTCCTATCAAGCCCTTGCCCGCGCCCTGGCGCGCAACGAGTAAGACCTCCCGCGCCCTGGCGCGCAACGAGTTAGACCTCCCGCGCGCTGGCGCGAAATGCCTGAGAAAGACCGCCCGATGACCCTGTCTATCCTTGCCGATATCGGCGGCACCAATACCCGGGTCGCATTGGCCGAGGGCACTCAAGTGCGGATAGATTCGATTCGCCGTTTCCCAAATGGCGACTATCAGGCGCGAGGGCAGGACATTGCCCATGTTCTTCGGGATTATCTGGCGCAGTCCGGTGCCAAGGTCGGCGGTGTCTGTGTGGCGGCGGCCGGTCCGGTGCAGGACGGGGTTGCCACGATGACCAACCTCGACTGGGTCATTGATGACCGCAAGCTGCTTG
>JAPLPF010000138.1 GCA_026400325.1 Rhodobacterales bacterium | reverse complement strand
CCTTGAGGTTGACGGATGTCCGCCGCTCCTCATCCATGATCCCAAGCTTCACGGTCGCCGGGGCCAACCCCAGCACCTTCTCCACTCTTGCCATCACTGCATTGGCAAAAGCCACTTCCTCTGGCCCGTGCATCTTTGGCTTGACCACATAGATCGACCCAAGGACCGAGTTTCGCAGCCCTTCGGCCTTCTTCAGGTCATGCAGGGCAAGCGTCACCGTCACCATCGCATCCATCAGGCCTTCGGGCACCTCGGACCCATCGGGAAGCAGAATGGCGGGATTGGTCATCAGGTGGCCGACATTCCTGACCCACATCAAGGCGCGCCCCTTGAGGGTGAACGGGATGCCCTTCGGGTCCAGATACTCCCGGTCTGCCGCAAGACGGCGTTCGACCCTGCGACCGCCCTTGTCGAAAACCTCTGACAGGGTCCCCCGCATCAGGCCCAGCCAGTTGCGATAGGCTTCGACCTTGTCCTCCGCATCAACGCAGGCGACCGAATCCTCGCAGTCCATGATCGCCGTCAGCGCACTTTCCAGCTGCACGTCGGCCAGCAAAGCCTGATCCCGAGACCCGATGAAATGCGCCCGGTCGAAGACCAGCTCGACATGCAAACCATTGTTGCGCAGCAGGACCGCATCCGGAGCCTTCGGGTTCCCCCGATAGCCCGCGAACGTCGCAGGGTCCACCAGCGGCAGGTCGTCAACCAGCAACGCCCCGTCCTTCACCACATAACGCCGCACGTCGGCGTGGCTCGTCCCCGCAATCGGAAAAGCCTCGTCCAGGAACACCCGCGCCCGGGCGATCACCCGCGCACCGCGTCCCCGCTCATAGCCGCCCGAGGGGGGCAGGGACCCCATCGCATCGGTCCCGTATAGGCAATCGTAAAGGCTTCCCCACCGCGCATTTGCAGCGTTCAGCGCATAGCGGGCATTGGTGAACGGAACCACAAGCTGCGGGCCGGGAACAAGGGCGATCTCGGGGTCGACGTTCACGGTCTCGATGGAAAACGCGGGTCCTTCGGGAAGCAGATAGCCGATGTCGGCCAGAAACCTCTTGTAGGCCGCATGGTCATGTGGCTGGCCGCGACCTGCGACATGCCAGGCGTCAATCTGTTCCTGCAACACGTCCCGCCTGGCCAGAAGGTCCCGGTTCTTCGGCGCGAACGCGGCCAGAAGGTCTGCAAAGCCTGTCCAGAACGCGTCGGCCGTGATCCCGGGGCCGGGCAGCGCCTCATCCTCGACAAAGCGGGCCAGCACCGCATCCACCTGAAGCCCCGCACGATCCAGACGCTGGGTCATCGCTTGTCCTCCATGGGCCATTGGGCCGCGCTGTATGCTGTTGCACACAATAGGACATCGCGCGGGGTGGCAGCAAGGAAAGCTTTCGGATCCGACCCGGCGCATGATGTTGAGCAGGCTGGCACAGGGGCCTGCCCCGGTGACGGAACTGGCCGGGCCCTCCGGGTTCAAGCTGCCGACGATCATGCGCCATCTGTCGGTACTCGAGACAGCGGGGCTGGTCACCACCCAGAAGGATGGTCGCGTCCGGTCCTGCGCCTTTCGACCCGCGGCCCTTCAGCCGATGACTGGCTGGCTGGAAGACCAGCGCAAGATCTGGGAGGCGCGGCTGGATCGGCTTGATGACTACGTGATGACCCTGATGAAGGAACGCGAGAAATGACCACGACCCCCGATCTGGACCCCGAGCTTGACCTTGTCATCACCCGCGAGGTGAATGCCCCGCGCGAAGTTCTTTACATGTGCTGGACCACGCCCGAGCACCTTGTCCATTGGTTTGTCCCGAAGCCACACTCAGTCTCGTCCTGCGTTCTGGACGTGCAGGTCGGTGGTGCCTGCAACACGACCTTCAACGTCGACGGCAACGAGATGGAGAACAATGGCGTCTACCTTGAGGTTATCCCGAATGAAAAGCTTGTGTTTACAGATGCCTATGAGACCGGGTGGAAGCCGAAGCCAGATCCCTTCATGACCGCGATCATCCATTTCGAGGACATCGGGGGCGGGCGGACCAGATACACCGCCATCGCCCGCCACCGCAGTCCCGAAACGGCGAAGGCGCACATTGACATGGGGTTCTACGACGGCTGGGGCACCGTTATCACCCAGCTGGAGGATTATGCGAAAGGATTGATGAAATGACCGACCTCGCTGACCGCACCATGGTGCTGGAACGGGTGATCGCCGTCCCGGTGGCGCTCGTATGGGGCGCCTGGATGAACCCCGAAACCCTGCCGCAGTGGTGGGGACCGCAGGGCTACACCTGCCGCACCAAGCGGATCAACCTGGGCACGGGTGGCGAGTGGGTCTTCGACATGATCGGACCGGACGGAACGGTCTATCCGAACCATCACCGCTATGGCCGTGTGGAGCCGCAGAAGCGGATCGAATACACCCTGCATTTCGGCGAGAACGGCCCCAAACATGCCGACGCAGCAGCCGACTTCGTCGATGAGGGGGGGCGGACCCGGGTGACCCTTTCCATGGTTTTCGGGACGGTCGAGGAATACGAGGCGGTCAAGGGTTTTGGTGCAGTCGAACTGGGCCAGCAGACGCTGGGCAAGCTCGCGCAGTTCATCGGGGCAGAGTGAGGAAGGCGGACTTTTCAGAAAGTCCGCGAAAGAGCCTTCAAAGTCTCCGTCACTGTTTCTTCGAAGAGATCGGCCCGCGCCCGGCGCGGCAGCGGTCCGAGCAATAGCGCACCTCGTCCCAGACCTTTTCCCATTTCTTGCGCCAGACGAAGGGCTTGCCACAGGTGGCACAGGTCTTTTGCGGCAGGTCGGATTTCTTCACCCCTCTTGGCATCTACAGGTCCAGTGTCAGTTGCGCCGTTGGACGGCGACGCGGGGTTCGGTCGTTGACAAAGCGTGGGTCGGCGCGGCTGGCGTGTTTCTTGACGATGGCCGCCGCAGGTCCGGCGAAACCGGGCGACTTGCGCGCAGACCAGATCGCGTCGCGTGCCTGCCGGGCGGCGATCGTGACGTCGATCATCGGTTCGGGGTAGCGCCGACCCAGCAGGATTCGCGCCTCGGGCCATTTCCAGGGCTCTTGCAGAAAGGCGTCAGGCACAGCCGCCAGTTCCGGCACCCAGGCGCGGGTGAAGGCGCCGGTCGGGTCCTGATCCAGGCCTTGCTTGACCGGGTTGTAGATGCGGGGAATGTTGATCCCGGTCGTCCCCGACTGCATCTGGACCTGCGGCCAGTGGATACCGGGTTCATAGTCGGTGAACATGCGCGCCAGGTGCTGGCCGCTGATCCGCCAGTCCAGCCACAGGTGGTAGGACGCGACCGATGTCACCATGGCCCGCATCCTGAAATTCAGCCAGCCCGTCGCACGCAGATACCGCAGGCAGGCGTCCAGAAAGGGCAGGCCGCTTTCCCCTGCTGCCCAGGCCGCCAGGCGCGCGGGGTCACTGTCCCTTGGCCGGGTGACAGCCAGCGGATGCAGATCGCGCGTCTCGATCGATGGCTGATCCTCCAGCTTCTGGATGAAATGGTCGCGCCAAGTGAGGCGGGACTGGAAGCTGGCCAGTGCACCGCCCCATCGCCCGCCGGGGCGGACGGTCTTGCAGGCAGTCTGGCGGGTGGCGGTCGCCTGCACCACCTCGCGCAGCGACAGTGTGCCCCAGGCCAGATGCGGCGACAGGCGCGAACAGGCACGTTCCCCCGTCAAGGGTGAGGACATCGCCACGCGGTAGGGTTCCCCCCGCTGGGTCAGGAAGCTGCCCAGAAGATCAAGCCCCCGGTCACGCCCGCCAAGCTGGCGATGGGGACAGGGATCGTCGGCAAGCTTCAGCGCGCGGGCAGGGGGGATGGGCCCGGGTTCAACATCCCGCACGGCTGTCATTGCAGGCAGCGGCAGGACAGGCACGGCCATGAAGGCGTCACGCTGGCCGGCCCAGCCGTCGCGGCTGGCCAGACGGCGGACCACACCGGACTGCGGCACTTCGGTCCACTGGACCCCTGCCGCCCGTGCCCAGGCGGCGACGGCCCTGTCTCGGGCATAGCTGGCAAGGGTCCCCGTCTCTTCATGGCTGACGATCCGGGTGATCCGGTGACGGCGACACAGGGTGGCCAGCACCTCGGTCGCCTCGCCGACCCGCACGATCAGGGGCAGGCCCCGTGCCGCAAGGTCGGCCCGCAGTTCTGCAAGACTTTCGGCCACGAAAGACCATTGCCGGGCCGACGCATCGGGGCCGGACCACAGCGAAGGCTCGACCAGAAAGACCGGCAGAACCGGCCCGATCCCCGACGCCAGCACCAGCGCAGGGTGGTCATTGATGCGCAGGTCGCGCTTGAGCCAAAGAAGAACATTCATGGAACACAGATGTAGCCCAGCCTGCGGATTCGTAAAGCCGGAAACGACGACAGGTCCCCATGCCCCTTGCGCCTGCCGCCCGGCCCCTTAGCTTGTCGGGAAAGGGAGCCTTGCATGTCCGACGCGCCGACGACCGTATTTCTTGCCGATTACCAGCCCTTTACCCATCTGGTTCTGAAGGTGGCGCTGACGTTCAGGCTGGCCCCAACAGCGACGCGTGTCCTTGCCCATATCCAGTTTGCCCCCAATCCGGCGCGGCCCGGACATCACGCCTTGCGGCTGGACGGCGAGGGCCTGCGGCTGTTGTCGCTTCGGATTGATGGGCGGCCAGCGAAGATCGTGCCGGACGCCACGGGCCTGACCATACCGGCAAAGCTGGTTCCCGTCGGTGCCTTCACCATCGAGACCGAGGTCGAGATCGACCCCGAGACCAACACCGCGCTGGAGGGGCTTTACATGTCCAAAGGCATGTATTGCACCCAATGCGAGGCAGAGGGTTTTCGCAAGATCACCTACTACCCCGACAGGCCGGATGTGATGGCCCGCTTCAAGGTGCGGGTCGAAGGCAATCAGCCGGTCCTGCTGTCGAACGGCAATCCGGTGGCAAAGGGCAAGGCTTTCGCCGAATGGGACGATCCCTGGCCCAAGCCCGCCTACCTGTTCGCGCTGGTCGCGGGCGATCTTCGCGCGCGGTCGGGAACGTTCCGCACCTTTTCAGGCCGCAAGGTCAAGCTGAACATCTGGGTCCGCCCCGGCGATGAAGGGCGCTGCGCCTATGCGCTGGACAGCCTGATACGCTCGATGAAATGGGAGGAAGAGGTTTACGGCCGCGAATATGATCTCGACGTGTTCAACATCGTGGCCGTCGATGATTTCAACATGGGCGCGATGGAGAACAAGGGGCTGAACATCTTCAACTCCCGCTATGTCCTGGCCAGCCCGGAAACCGCGACGGACGACGATTACGCCCGAATCGAAGCCATTGTTGCGCATGAATATTTCCACAACTGGACCGGTAACCGGATCACCTGCCGCGACTGGTTCCAGCTGTGCCTCAAGGAAGGGCTGACCGTCTTTCGCGACCACCAGTTTTCCGGCGACATGCGGTCAGCGGCGGTGCGACGGATCGAGGATGTCGTGGCCCTTCGCGCCCGCCAGTTCCGCGAGGATGCGGGTCCGCTGGCCCATCCGGTCCGGCCCGAAAGCTTTGTCGAGATCAACAACTTCTACACCTCGACCATCTATGAGAAGGGGGCCGAGGTTATCGGGATGCTGAAATCGCTGGTTGGCGATGCCTCCTACAAGCGCGCGCTTGACCTTTACTTCGACCGCCATGACGGCGACGCCGCAACGATCGAGGATTGGCTAAAGGTTTTCGAAGATGCAACCGGACGTGACCTGACGCAGTTCCGGCTTTGGTATTCTCAGGCTGGAACCCCGGTTGTCCGCGTGACCGAGGATTGGCAGGACGGCGTCTTTACCCTGACCTTCACCCAGACCACTCCGGCCCGCCCGGGTGAGGGCAAGAAAGCGCCGCAGGTCATTCCGATCAAGGTCGGCCTTCTGAACCCAAACGGCGACGAGGTGGTGCCGACCATCATGCTGGAAATGACCGAGTCGAGGCAAAGCTTTCGCTTTGACGGCCTGGCGACGCGGCCGGTGCCGTCGATCCTGCGCGGGTTTTCGGCACCCGTCGTGCTGGACCGCAAATCCCCGCCCGAAGAACGCGCCTTTCTGCTGGCGCATGACACCGACCCCTTCAACAAATGGGAGGCTGGCCGCGCCCTTGCCAAGGACGTCATGGCCGAGATGGTGCAGGAAGGCACACCCCCTGCGACCATCTGGCTTGACGCGCTGGCCGCGGTAACCTTTGACGAAACGCTTGATCCGGCCTTCCGCGCCTTGTGCCTCCGCCTTCCCGGCGAGGACGACATGGCCCAGACGATCCACGCCCTGGGTCGCATTCCCGACCCGGCGCGGATTCACGCCGCCCGGCGCGAAATGGCGGGCGCGCTGGCGATCCGGCTGGGCGAAGGGCTGGGCCGACTTTACGCCGCACTGGACGACGGGCAGCCCTTTACGCCATCGGCAGCGCAGGCAGGACGACGGGCGCTGCGTCTGGCGGCGCTGGCGCTGATATCCAGGCGGGATGGCGGCAAGCTGGCGGCCAGGGCCTGCAAGGCTGCCCGAAGCATGACCGAAGAGATCGGCGCGCTGTCATCGCTGTTGTCGATCGGTCAGGGTCAAGCCGAGCTTGCGGATTTTGCCGGACGCTGGGGCCATGACGCCAATGTCATGGACAAATGGTTTGCCCTGCAGATCGGTCATGCCGAACCGGCCGAAGCGGCAGCGCTGACCGAGCTGCTATGCCAACGGCCGGATTTCGATTGGAAAAACCCCAATCGGTTCCGGTCGGTGATCGGGGCGTTTGCGGCCAACCATGCGGGATTTCACCACCTTTCGGGGGCGGGCTACCGGCTGGTGGCAGATTGGCTGATCCGGCTTGACCCACTGAACCCGCAGACGGCCGCCCGGATGTCCACCGCGTTCGAGACCTGGCCACGCTATGGCGCGGCGCGGCGCAAGCTTGCCCGGGCAGAGTTGCGCCGTGTTCTGGACGCCCCCGGGTTAAGCGGGGACCTGCAGGAAATGGTGGAACGCATGCTGAAGGCGGGGTGAGGTCGGCTCAGCCAGCTTCGCAATATGGCTGTTCGCGGGTCCATGCCGCCATGGAGGCGCGCTTTTCATTGTTGCGCAAAGGGGCCCAGTCCCTGCCGACGCCAAGGTTGCCGCCCCCCGCGACCATGCCATCCTTGCCAACCTGTTCGGACATGATCTCGACCGCGCATTCCAGATTGGCTTCGCCATCTTTCAGCGCACCGGCCGATGTGGCCTCACACCCGTAGTTGGCGGCCGAACGGGGTGATATCTGCATCAGCCCGATCCAGCGCCCGCCACCGCCCGATGCGGCCGGGTTCCAGGTGCTTTCGTACTTTGCCACCGCCGACAGAAGCCCGGTCCAGAACGCCCGGCGCTCTTCGACATCGGCTTTGGCGTAGCCGGGGCACCAGGTCTCGATATCGGCGGGAACGCGGTCCGAAAGCTGTGCATCCTTGGTCGAAACTGCGACAAGGGTTGATTCGGTCCATTCGAGGCCTTCGGGATGATGGTCCCACTGCATCGGGGGGGCTACGAGGGACATTTCATCCTTGGATTGCGTTGCCAGGCAACCGCTCAACGTGAAGCATGCCCCGCACACCCCGACAAGCCGCGTTGCGCCCAGTCCCCATGTCCTGGCGACATCCGAAATCCACTGCATTTCCATCATTTAGCCCTGATTTGGCATAATCACTCGACAAAGGGTATTTGCGTACCGCCTTTGGAAACGAGTTGATGCTCATTACAACGTCACTGCTGCACGTGAAAACCCGCACCGACAGGGGCCGGCAAGAAGCCGCCGCCTTGCTTCGGACCGTCGGTGTTTCCATCGGCTTTGACCTTGACGGAATGACCGCCTCCGATGTGCTTGGCCGGCTGGATGTTGCGGTCATGGGCCAGGGTCCCGAGATGACCGAATGGCAATGCATCCGCGATGACCACGCGGCGATGGCCGACGCAGGCGAGTGGCCGGACCTTCTGGATGCGCTGCGGTTTGCCGACCAGGATCGCACGATGGCCTCGGGTGGACGGCGGGTCGCACTTCTGATCAGCGAAGGGGCGCGTGCCGGTCTGATCCTCGCGCTTGAGCGGCAGGATGTGCCCGCGATGGCCCTTGAACTCAAGCGGTTCGAGGCATTGCTGGAAATGCATCCGCAAGACCCGGCCGCGGCACATCTTCTGGCGCAGGCCCTGATCGACATCGGGCTCTTCAAGCGTGACCTTGCGACACGCGGGCAGTTGTCGCGTGACCTGTGGGAAGAAAGCGCCGCCCATTTCGATGCAGCCGAGCATCTGCTGGATGAATTCGACCCGATCGAACAGATGTCGCCGCTTCTGGCTGCCACCCGCTATCTTCTGGTTGGCGGCATCGAGGATGGGGCAACGCTGTGCCGCGACTGGTTCGAAGATTGGTGCGACCTCGACCCCGAGGATGCGATGGCCCACGCCACCCATGCGGTCCACATGCTTCCCGGTTGGTTCGGGTCGTTGACGGCCTTTGAAAAGGCCGCCCGTCGGGCCGCGACGATGACCGACAGCGTGACCGGCAAGGCCGCATACGCGATTTTCCACCTGTCCGCCGCCGAGACACTGGGGGAAATGCTGCCATCGCTTGATCTGGAGTTGTTCCTCAGGGGGCTGGCAGATTATCAGGCGGCAACCGGCTGCCAGCACCGGGCAAACGTCGCGGCAAACGTTCTGGCCGGGATGGTCCGAAGCTATGAAAAGGCCGGGCCATCGGAAAACTACCCGTTGACCAAAGCCCGCACCGCGCTGTCCGACGTGCTGTGGAACCGCCTGCACGAAGTGCATCTGGACCAGTGGACCCTTGGCGCGGATGGCCTTGCCTTTGCCCTTTGCGAGGCGTTCGGCCCGGCGTTGAAACGCGGCGCACGGATCAGCCGCCGTGGCGAGGGTCTGTTCACCCGCGTTCCCCGTACCTGAACATCCACCGTCTGATGGTTCTTGCCCCGCGCGTCTGCCCGGCCTAAACCGACCGGAAATGACCCGTCGCTTCGTGGAGCCATCATGCTTGACCTGACCTATACCGCGCCTGTCCCGAAGGTGATCGCCGGGGCCAAGGCCGACTGGGAACTTGTCATCGGCATGGAGATCCACGCCCAGGTCGCCTCGAACGCCAAGCTCTTTTCCGGCGCCTCGACCGGCTTCGGCGCCGAACCGAACGCCAACGTCGCCTTTGTTGATGCTGCGATGCCGGGGATGCTGCCGGTCATCAACGAATTCTGCGTCGAACAGGCAGTGCGCACCGGGCTGGGGCTGAAGGCGAAGATCAACCTCATGTCGGCCTTTGACCGCAAGAATTACTTCTACCCCGACCTGCCGCAAGGCTATCAGATCAGCCAGCTTTACCACCCCATCGTGGGCGAGGGCGAAGTGCTGGTCGAGATGTCCCCCGGAGTGGCCCGTCTGGTGCGGATCGAACGCATCCACCTGGAACAGGACGCCGGCAAGTCGATCCACGACATGGACCCGACCCTTTCCTTTGTTGATTTCAACCGCACCGGCGTGGCCCTGATGGAGATCGTCAGCCGCCCCGACATTCGCGGGCCCGAAGAAGCGGCGGCCTATGTGACCAAGCTCCGCCAGATCCTGCGCTATCTGGGCACCTGCGACGGCAACATGCAGAACGGCAACCTGCGGGCCGATGTGAACGTGTCGGTCTGCAAGCCCGGCCAGTATGAGAAGTACCAGGCCACACAGGACTTCAGCCACCTCGGCACGCGCTGCGAGATCAAGAACATGAACTCGATGCGGTTCATGACCCAGGCCATCGACTATGAAGCCCGCCGCCAGATTGCCATTCTGGAGGATGGCGGCAAGATCGTGCAGGAAACCCGGCTTTACGACCCCGACAAGGGCGAGACCCGGTCGATGCGCTCCAAGGAAGAGGCGCATGATTACCGCTACTTCCCCGACCCCGACCTTCTGCCGCTGGAGATCGAGCAGCCTTGGGTTGACAGTATCGCCGCCGCAATGCCGGAACTGCCCGATGCCAAGAAGGCCCGCTTCATGGCCGACCATGGCCTGACCGACTATGACGCCAACGTGCTGACGGCCGAACTGGACTCGGGGCGCTATTTCGACGAGGTGGCCCGCGGCCGCGATGGCAAGCTGGCGGCGAACTGGGTGATCAACGAGTTGTTCGGCCGGCTGAAGAAGGAAGGCCACGAGATCGGCGACAGCCCGGTTTCGGCGGCACAACTGGGCGGGATCATTGATCTTATCGTGGCGGGAACCATTTCTGGCAAGATGGCCAAGGACCTGTTCGAGATCGTCTACACCGAAGGCGGCGACCCGGCGGCGATGGCGCAAGCGCGGGGCATGCAGCAGGTCACCGACACCGGCGCCATCGAGAAAGCCGTGGACGAGATCATCGCCGCCAACCCCGATCAGGTGGAAAAGGCCAAGGCCAACCCGAAACTTGCGGGATGGTTTGTGGGTCAGGTGATCAAGGCAACCGGAGGCAAGGCCAACCCGGCGACCGTGAACGCTTTGGTCGCGGCAAAGCTGGGGATCTGAGGGCGGTGCCGTGCGGACTGTTGCTGCCCCGACTGTTGCCGGCCAGGCGCGGTTCGTCTGGAAAAACCTTTGCGTGATTTGCGGCAAGGCGCGCAATCCCCTATGACTTGGCCCGATCAACACGGGAGAAACCCGATGCAGCGTTTTGAATACAAAGTCATTCCGGCCCCGAAGCGGGGCGAAAAGGCGCGCGGGGTGAAAACCACTGAAGAGCGTTTTGCCTATGCGCTGACCCAGCTGATGAACACTCTGGGTGCCGAAGGCTGGGACTATGTCCGCGCCGATGCGCTGCCCTGTGACGAAAGGGTGGGCCTGACCGGAACCAGGACCACATTCCAGAACGTTCTGGTCTTTCGCCGGATCATCGGTGCCGCAGGTGCCGATCCCGGTCCGTCTGCGCGGCTTTTGCTGCAGGACATGGCAGCTGCGCAAGCCCCGCGTCTTGGCCCGGCCGACAGCCCGATGGCCGGCAGCGCCCCTGCCGTTGGCCCGGCAAAGCCCGACCTCGCGGCCGAGTGATCAGCCGGCGGCCTTCAGCGCCAGCGGCAGCGTCTGCTCCACGATATCAAGGGATGGATCGTCGCCAAGGCTGATCCGGATGCGGCGGTCAAGCGGTGCTACACCCGGCATCCGGATGAAGACGCCCCGCGCACCCATCTCGGACAGAACCTTGCGGGAATACTCTCCGTCACGACCGCAATCCATCGTCACGAAGTTGGTGGCCGAAGGCAGGGGGTGCAACCCGTTGCCGCGGGCTATCGCGGTCAGCCGGTCCCGGGCGTGCCGCGTTCGGGACGTCACCTGATCCAGCCAGTCCTGATCGGCAAGGGCCGCAAGCGCCCCGGCCTGGGAAATCCGGCCCATGCCGAAATGGTCACGCACCTTGTCAAAGGCCAGGGCAAGGTCCGGGTTGGTGATCGCATAGCCAACCCTTGCGCCTGCCAGGCCGTAGCCCTTGGAAAAGGTCCGCAGCCGGATGACCTGGGGATGATCCGGCGCGATGTCGGGCACCGTGCCGGGCGGGGCGAGGTCGGCATAGGCCTCGTCCAGCACCAGAAGCGTGGTTTCCGGCAGGTTCGCCACCATCGCCTCGATCACCGATGCCGGGTGGTGGCTGCCCATCGGGTTGTCCGGGTTGGCGAAGTACAAAAGCCGCGCACCGGTGGCCCGCGCCGCGTCAAGCAACCCTTCCGGGTCCTCATGATCGCCCCGGTAGGGCACCCGTGTCAGCGCGCCACCACTTCCGGCCACATGGAAGTTGAAGGTCGGATAGGCCCCGAGCGAAGTGACGACCGCCGCACCCGGTTCTAGCGTCAGCCGGCAGATCAGGCCCAGAAGGCCGTCGATCCCCTGTCCCACGGCAATATGCGCCGGACTGACCCCGTGATGGGCCGCAAGCGCCTGTTTAAGATCGTGATTTTCCGGATCGCCATACATCCAGGCGTCCGCCGCCGCAGCCTGCATCGCGGCGATCGCATGGGGCGAGGGGCCGAACAGACTTTCATTCGCGCCCAACCGCACCCGAAAGGGAACGCCTGTCCGACGCTCCAGCGCCTCGGGACCGGTGAACGGGACGGTCGAGGGCAGGGCGGCGGCGTTGGGGGTCAGGAAGCGGCTCATCCTTGCAGGCTGGCATGGCAGGTTGCAGCGGCGCAAGGGGGGCCTTCAGCCCCCCTCGGAGCTTACGCTCCTCACCCCTCTGAGGATATTTCGGCCAGAATGAAATCAGCCGAGGTCGGACAGACGGGTGAGGGCCGCCTTGATCTTGGCGGATTCCTCTTGCCGCGCCTCCAGGTTCGACTGCGCTTCCATCACACCGTCCTCGGGGGCCGAGCGGGCGAAGTTCGGGTTGTCGAGGCGGCCCTTCAGGCCGCCGATTTCCTTGCCCAGCTTGTCCAGCGCCTTTTGCAGGCGGGATTTCTCCTCGCCAATGTCGATCAGGCCTTGCAGCGGGATCGCGAAGGCTGCCCCTTCCGCCGCCACCGCGATGCTGCCCTTGGGGGCCGCACCTTCGGTGACGGTGTCCACCCGGGCCAGGCGTTTGATGAGCGACTCGTTGCGCGCAAAGGCGGCGCGCGCTTCATCGGTCAAGCTGGTCGCCACAAGGTCAGCCTTCAGCCCCACCGGCACATGCACTTGCGCGCGAGCCGAGCGGATATCGTCGATAAGGGTGGTCACAAAGGACATTTCCCTGTCCGCCTCCCGGTCGATCAGGCTTTGCGGCAGCTCTGGCCAATCGGTGTGAACCAGCAGCTTCTCGCGCGTGCCGGTCGTCCCCCACAGCTCTTCGGTGATGAAGGGCATGAAGGGGTGGAGGAGGATCATCGACTGGTCGAGGACCCAGGCCATCGTCGCCCGCGTCTCGGCGGCGTCGGGGCCGTCGAACAGGGGCTTGGCGAATTCGACATACCAGTCGCAGACCTTGCCCCAGACGAATTTGTAAAGGGCATCAGCGGCGGTGTCGAAGCGGAACGCCTCCAGCGCCTCGTTGACCTCGGCCAGGGTCTTCGCCGTCTCACCGATGATCCACTTGTTCGCGGTTGCGGTGGGCGAGGGCGCAGGGCCGGTCGCATGACCCTCCCAAACCCCGTTCATCTCGGCAAAGCGGCAGGCGTTCCAGAGTTTCGTGCCGAAGTTCCGGTAGCCCGCAATGCGCTGGGTATCCAGCTTCAAGACGCCGCCCAGCGAGGCCATTGCGGCATTGGCAAACCGCAGCGCGTCGGCGCCGTATTCGTCGATGATCTCCAACGGGTCGATGACGTTGCCAAGCGACTTCGACATCTTCTTGCCCTTGGCGTCGCGGACAAGGCCGTGCAGGTAGACGGTGTGGAACGGAATGTCGCGCGCGACGGCCAACTGCATCATCATCATCCGGGCGACCCAGAAGAACAGGATATCCTGCCCGGTCACGAGGACCGAGGTGGGGAAGTATTTCTGCAGCTCCGGCGTGGGCTCCGGCCAGCCGAGCGTGCCGATGGGCCAGAGGCCGGAGGAGAACCAGGTGTCGAGGACGTCGGGGTCGCGAGACAAAATGATGGTCTCAAACGGGTCACCGATGTTGATGTAGCTAAGGTCGCTCCATTCATTCTTTGCCACCACACGGATGGGCTTCGCGAAAATCCGGTCGACGTCGTAGTAACGTTTTGCTTGCTCTGCCGCTTCTTCCGCCGTCGCTGCACAGAAAGCAACAAGACGATCACACCGCCCGTTTCACTCACCACAAACCAGGCGGGGATGCGGTGCCCCCACCAAAGCTGGCGGCTGATGCACCAGGGTTCGATGTTCTCCAGCCAGTGGTAATAGGTCTTCTCGCCCGAGGGCGGGATGATCTTCGTCCGGCCAGTCCGCACCGCCTCCAGCGCGGGTTCCACGATCTTCGCGGTGTCGACGAACCACTGGTCGGTCAGCATCGGCTCGATCACCACCTTGGAGCGGTCGCCAAAGGGCTGCATGATCGGTTTGGATTCGACGTAGGGGACAAGAGTCGGGGCAAGCCCCGACCTACCTTCGTCGCCGTCGTCGTTCTCGTAGGTCGGGGCTTGCCCCGACTCCTTGGCGGCCACCATCACGGCCAGCCCCTCGGCCGTGATCGCCTCGACCACGCGCTTACGGGCCTCATACCGGTCCAGGCCCCGCAACTCATCCGGCACAAGGTTGAGGGCGTCGATCTCGGATTCGCTCAAAGTGAAGGGCTGCTCGACGAAGCCCGGCGTCGCATAGCCCTTGGCAACCAGCCACGCCCGCGACATGCGGCCCGCGATCTCTGCCGCCTCGGCATAGGGCGCGCCGTCTGCCCGCATCTGGGCGCGGGTGTCGAGGAGGCGGTAGCAAGGGATGTCGCCGCGCTTCGCCACAGCATAGTCGTTGAAGTCATGCGCGCCGGTGATCTTCACCGCACCGGACCCGAACGTGGGGTCGGGGTATTCGTCGGTGATGATCGGAATCAGGCGGCGGTGTTCCTTCGGCCCAACCGGAATTTCACATAGTTTCCCGACGATTGGCGCGTAACGTTCATCTGATGGATGAACCGCAACCGCGCCGTCCCCAAGCATGGTTTCAGGCCGGGTGGTGGCGATGGAGATGTAATCCCGCGTCTCCCGCAGGGTCACCCTACCCTCGGCGTCCTTCTCAACATATTCGTAGGTCTCCCCGCCCGCGAGCGGGTACTTGAAGTGCCACATATGGCCGGGGACTTCGGTATTCTCGACCTCAAGGTCGGAAATCGCGGTTTCAAAATGCGGGTCCCAGTTCACCAGCCGCTTGCCGCGATAGATCAGGCCCTTGTTGTAAAGATCGACGAAGACCTTGATTACGGCGTCATGGAAGTTGCCCTCCTCGCCAGCCGGAGCCCCCGGAGCACCCGACATGGTGAACGCCTCACGGTCCCAGTCGCAGGAGGCCCCCAGCCGCTCCAGCTGCCCCCGGATATTGCCGCGCGACTTCTGCTTTTGCTGCCAGACGCGGCTGAGGAACTTTTCGCGCCCCAGGTCGCGGCGCGAGTGTTCGCCGTTCTTGGCCATCTCGCGTTCGGTCACCATCTGGGTCGCGATTCCCGCGTGGTCGGTGCCGGGCTGCCACAGCGTGTCATCGCCCAGCATCCGGTGCCAGCGGGTCAGGATGTCCTGCAGGGTGTTGTTGAAGGCGTGGC
Source organism: Rhodobacterales bacterium (assembly GCA_026400325.1). Taxonomy (GTDB): domain Bacteria; phylum Pseudomonadota; class Alphaproteobacteria; order Rhodobacterales; family Rhodobacteraceae; genus Tabrizicola. Next base: position 17,037 of record JAPLPF010000138.1, on the reverse strand, counting down.
CCATGTGCAGGCTGCCGGTCACGTTCGGCGGCGGGATCATGACGGAAAAGGCCGGGTGCCCGGGCTTGGCATTGGCCCCGGCGGCAAAGGCCTTGCGGTCAAGCCAGAGCTTGGAAATCCGCGCCTCGGCCTCGGCGGCGTTGAAGGTCTTTTCCATCGGCATGTTCGGCGTCCCTTGAAGGCTGGCCTTGAAGGCTTGGGGCGCGGGATAGCGGAGACCGGGCAAAAGGCCAAGGGGGCAGGCCGGAAGGTTGGCGAAAACGTTGCCTGCAACCGGCGACAAGGCGGGCGGGGCCGCCTGCCTGCGCTGGGCGGGGATCGGTCTTTCCGCAGTCATCCCTGCCCTGTCGGTCTTTGCCTGGCGGTAGCGGTGTACAGGTGTTGCTGGCAAGGGCGGCAGGGCTGATGGGCAGGCAAGCGACCGAACCGGTGCCCGGATGACGGTGAAATTCACTGGACCGGGGGCCCCCTTGGATCGCAGGATGCGGGCAGCGGTTGCTGATTTCCAGCGGAAAGACCTGGTGCGAGAGGTTTGGACGGGCATGCAGATAAAGGTCGAGCCGAACACCGAAACCAACAGAAAGTTCGCAGCCCTGCTTCCGGCCATCCTGTTCGGCATGGCGGCGATCTTCCTTGTCGTCGCTACGGTCATCTTCCTTGCAGGTCGAAGTGCCGCGGCGGACGCGCGCCTTCTGGCAGCGGAAGGGGTGCCGGCTGTGGCAACAATCACCAACCGCACCGTCACCGAGACCCGATCAAGGGATACGCAGGAACGCTGGAAGACCACGACCAGCTATAGTGTCGAGCTTGCCTTCACCACGGCCACAGGCAAGTCGGTCACGGTCGAACGCTTTGTCGACAAGGGGCGCTTTGACAGCCTGCGCGAAGGCGCAGAGGTAGAGATCTTCTATTTGCCGTCACGGCCAGACCTGGTCGGGTTCGAGAAGGGCAGCGCCAGCGCAGGCTTGGGCATTCTGTGGGTCTTTGTCGGTGTCTTTGGCCTGATCGGAGTGGGGATAGGCTGGCTTGGGCTTGCGCTTCGGCGGCAGATGGCTGCCGTGGTCTGACCCATCAGAACGGAGGCAAGCCCAGGATCGCGCGGGCAAAGCACCACAGGACGATCAGGGTCCAAACCAGCGCGGTGGACCAGACGGCGGTCCGGCTGCCAGCAAGGCCGACCAGCGGGACCGCGTGCATGGCATGGGTCGCCAGGAAATGGGCGATCCGCAGGTCGCCCATCTCGGATGACCAGCCGAAAAGCGGCATGCGTGCCCCTGTCACGGGGGTCCCGACGAAGTGGCTCAGGTTCTGCGACATGAAACCCGCCACAACCACCGTCAGCAGGAACGTCAGCCCCAGGCCGAGGGCTATGCCCAGCATCAGCGGGCTTTCCCGTCGGCGCCAGAAGGCGGGGGCAATCGCCAGCGACAGCGAGGTCAGCGTCACTGCGGCAAGGCCCATCAGGCCGTAGATCGGGCTCCAGATCCCGTCGATGTTGAAATGCGAGGCGGTGCCAAGTGCTGCGGCAGTTCCGATCCACGTCACCTCGGCCAGGATGCAGGTGATCACCACACCGATGTAGAGGCGCCAACGGGGCGTGGTGAAGGTGCCTTCGGGCAACAGCATGGCGTAAAGCGCCAGGCTGCCGGTGTAGACCATCAGCGCAAGGTGAAATTTCAGGGGTTTAAGCCAGACATTGTCGCCCTGGAACAGCCGGTGATCAAGTGCGTGGGCCGCCATCAGCGGCACGGTAGCAAGGGCCAGAAGCAGGGTGACGGCCAGAAGCTGGCGATTTGGCCCCGAGGCAAAGGCGATGGGCGGGGCGGACGGGACGGACGGCGCAAGGGTCATGGCAGGACCTTTCTGGTCAGGGTGAAACGCAGGATCGCAAAGGCCAGAAGGCCCGCAGGTCCGAAAAGGAAGGTGAGGATCAGGCACGGCAGGACCATCCAGTGCGCGATCCCCTCGGCCCGCGCGGTGCGGACGGCCCAGGCCCCGACGAAAAGGTCGAAGGCGAGGTAGTGGACCCAGCCGGCAAGGGCGATGGGCTCGGACGCAAACAGAAGCTGGACGTCGGCCAGCGAGGAAAAGCCGCCCTCGGTGCTCGACCAGTTGGCGAGGATCAGGCCGGAGTAGAGGACACACAGAATCAGCGGCACCGCGACGGCGATCCCTTGCGTTGTGCGCGGGGCAAGGGGGGACAGCGCAAGGGCAAGCCAACCCAGCAATGCCAGCGGACCGGTCAGGTCAAAAAGTTGGGTGGCGGTCATTGGAACCTCGTATCTTTACACTGTCAGGATTAGCGGGACGGGTGGGATCTCGTCAACAAAAATCTTTACGGTGACAAGTTGCGGGTCTATGCCAAGGAAATGGCGGAGAAACCCTATCACCACGGCGATCTGCGGGTGGCCTTGCTGCAGGCGGCCGAGGCCGAGCTTGCCGAGCGGGGGATGGAAGGCTTTTCGCTGCGGTCGGTCGCCAAGCGGGCAGGGGTCAGCCATGCAGCCCCCGCGCACCACTTCGGGGATGTGCAGGGCCTGTTGACCGCGCTTGCAACCGAAGGCTTCCACCGCTTTCTGGCCGCGATGCAGGCCCGCGAGGCGACTGCCGTGGAACCGCGCGACCGGGCGGTGGCGGCCGGGATCGGCTATCTGGACTTTGCGCTGGATCGCCCGACGCTGTTCCGCCTGATCTTTTCCTCGAAGAAGCCGGACTTCGGCAACGCCGACCTGTCAGAGGCCGGCAATGCCGCCTTTGACCACCTTGTCGGCCTGGTCGAGCCCCTTGGCGGTGGCCTTGCCGACATTGCGGCGCTGTGGGCCATGGCGCATGGGGTTGCCGATCTTGCCGCCGGTCAAAGGCTGCGGATGATGGAGGGCATGGACGAAGCCGCCCGGATCGAGATGATCAAAGGGCTGTTGCGCCGGGTTCTGCCCCAGCGCCAGCCCCGGTGACTGTTCACACCGCCCGGTCGATCTTGGTGGACAGGTGGATCAGGCTTTCCGACGCGCGCACCCCGGCCATGGCGCCGATCTGGTCCAGCACCTGATCCAGCACCTGGGTGTTCGGGCAGGCGACCTGCAGCAGGAAATCGAACCGGCCCGAGGTGGTGAAGACACGCTCGACCTCGGCGATCGACTTCAGGCGGGTCAGGACGGCGGCCTGTGAACGCGGCTCGATGGTCAGAAGAACCGAGGCGCGCAGTCGCCCTTCGCGCGCGCCCTCACCCAGACGCAAGGTATAGCCGGCGATGATGCCGGTCGTCTCAAGACGCTCCAGCCGGGCCTGGATGGTGGACCGGGCGACCTTCAGCCGGCGCGACAACGTGGCCACAGACATCCGCGCATCGGCGCCAAGAAGCCCAAGCAGGTTGCGATCAAGGTCATCCATACATTCTGTCCGGTCTTTTCGTCATTATAACGATACATCGCGCCATTAATACAGTTTTGTTCGGTGAGTTTGTACACCATATGCGGCATCCTTCACTGCAGGAAAAGGGCGGCTCATACGCACCTGGCCTGGTTCACTTGAAACCACGCTGGTGCCCGGTCCCGTTGCTGTCAGGGAAGGGCGAAGCGTCTTGTTGGCAAAGGAAAATCAGCCGATGGGACTCTCCAAGACGATCTGGACCAATCCGACCGAATACCTCCGCAACCAGCAGCCGGAAAACCCGGTGCTGTTCTTCGCGCCCTCGGCCGCGCAGGCCGCAGCCCGCCGCTTCATCGACGGCTTTCCCGGCATGGTGACCTATGCGGTGAAGTCTAACCCCGGCGAAGCGATGGTCGAGAACCTTTCCGCTGCGGGTATCCGTGGCTATGACTGCGCAAGCCCGTTCGAGATTGACCTGATCCGCCGCCTCGCGCCGGATGCCGCCATCCACTACAACAACCCGGTGCGCGCGCGCCACGAGATCGCCTTTGCGGTTGAAAGGGGCGTGAAATCCTACAGCGTTGATTCGCAGTCCGAACTGGCCAAACTGATCGAGATGGTTCCCGCCGAGGGTACCGAAATCTCGGTCCGTTTCAAACTGCCGGTCGCCGGGGCCGCCTACAACTTTGGCGCCAAGTTCGGTGCAACCAGCGAGCTTGCGGTCGAGCTTCTGAAAGCCGTGGCGGCGGCAGGCTACATCCCTTCGCTGACCTTCCACCCCGGCACGCAATGCACCGACCCCGCCGCGTGGGAGTTCTACATCCGCGAAGCGGCGGTCATTGCCCGCAACGCGGGCGTCACGATTGCGCGGCTGAACGTCGGCGGCGGGTTTCCGAACCACAGGCTGCAGTCCATCGTGCCGCAGATCGAGACGACGTTCCAGCTGATCGACCGCGTCGCGACGGAAGCCTTCGGTGCCGATCGCCCGCTTCTGGTCTGCGAACCCGGACGTGCGCTTTGCGGCGACGCCTTCGCGCTTGCCGCCCGGGTCAAGGCGCTGCGCGATGGCACACATGTCTTCCTGAACGACGGCGTCTATGGCGCGCTGACCGAGCTTCCGATGATCGGCGTGATCGACCGGATGGAGGTGCTGTCTCCCGATGGTGCCAAGCGCAAGGGCGACACCCTGCCGCGCATCGTGTTCGGCCCGACCTGCGATTCGGTAGACCGGCTGCCCGGGGAACTGCCGCTGCCGTCCGACATCGCCGAGGGCGACTTCGTGATCTGGCAGGGCATGGGGTCCTATTCGACTGTCACCAACACCCGCTTCAACGGGTTTGGCGACTTGCAACTGGCCACGGTCCTCAGCCTCGCGCTGTGACCTTTCGCCTTTGACCGCCAAGCGCCCGGCTGGACAATCCCTGCCGGGCGCTTAGCTTGTCCTGGAACGGAGGTGCGCGCGTGGAACAGCTGAAATTCGGGATGGCCCAGCCGCTGACCCGGCGCGAGGATGTGCGGTTCCTGACCGGCAGGGGGCGCTATGTCGCGGATCTGGTGCCAGAGGGCGCGCTTTGGGCGGCTTTCCTGCGCTCGGACCATCCGCACGGGCAGATCCTGTCGCTGGATGTGTCCGCAGCGCGTGCGCTTGACGGCGTGCATCTGGTTCTGATGGCCGAAGACCTTCTTGCCCGGGGCGTGAAGCTTGGCATGAAGGGCGAACGGATCGGCACCCGGAGCGGGGCCAAGGGCGCCGGGCCGGAGCGTCCGGTTCTGGCGCGCGGGCGCGTGCGTTTCGTGGGTGAGGCAATTGCCATTGTCGTGGCTGACTCACCAGATCTGGCGCGCAATGCGTTAGAGGCAATATCGATCGATATCAATCCACTCGATCCTTCTCTTCATCTGATCTGTGAAGATCCTGCGATCCATCCTGAGGCACCGCAGAACCGCGCATTCGACTTTCTTTTCGGTGACGAGATGGGAACGGCAGCGGCGCTCGATGCCTCGGCGCACCGTGTGGCGCTGGAGGTGGTCCACAACCGGGTGACTGCCGCCCCGATGGAACCCCGGGCAGCCTATGCCGAATGGGACGGCGACCGCCTCCACCTTTGCGTGAATGGCCAGGGCGTCTGGGTGCAGCGAAACGAGCTTTCCCGGATGCTGGGCCTGCAGCGCGACCGGGTCCGGGTCACGAACCCTGATGTCGGCGGCGGTTTCGGCATGAAGGCGATGACCTATCCGGAATATGTGGTGATTGCCGAAGCCGCCCGCGCGCTTGGTCGTCCGGTTGCGTGGATCTCCAGCCGGACCGAGGGAATGCTGACCGACAACGCCGGTCGTGATCTGGTGGCGCGGGTTGAGCTTGGCTTTGACGCTGACCATCGCATAACTGCCTACAAGGTGGACATTGTGACAAACCTTGGGGCCTACAACTCGCAATTCGGGCAGGCGATCCAGACCGAGCTGTTCGCAAAGGTGCTGACCGGGGTCTACAAGGTGCCGGTCGGCATGCTGGCCGTGACCGGGGTCTACACGAATTCCACCCCGATCGACGCCTATCGCGGAGCCGGCCGGCCCGAGGCCATTCTGACCATCGAGCGCGCGATGGACGAGGCGGCACGCAGGCTGGGTGTCGATCCGGTCGCCTTGCGGCTGAAGAACGTGATCCGCGATTTCCCCGCCACAACGCTTGAGGGCGAAGAGATCGACGGCGGCGACTTTGCAGGCCTTCTGGAAACCGTGGCGGCACGCTCGGCAGGCTACGCCGGCCGTCTTGAGGACAGCCGGGCCCGGGGCAAGCTGCGCGGCATCGGCGTTGCGGCCTATATCGAGGCGATCCTTGGTGACCCTGACGAAATCGCCCGCCTTTCGCTGGACGAAGACGGCGGCGCCACGCTTTACGTCTGGACCCAGTCGAATGGGCAGGGTCATGAAAGCGTCTATTCCCGGATGGTTGCCGAAGCGACCGGCATCCCGTCAGATCGGGTGCGCATCGTTGAGGGCGACAGCGACCGTATTGCCAGGGGGGGCGGCACCGGGGGCTCACGGTCGGTCACGGTGCAGGGAACGGCGACCCGCGCGACAGTGACCGCAATGATCCGCAGTTTCGAAGAGTTCCTGGCGGATGCCTGGGGTCTGGACGGTGTCAGCTTTGCCGACCACCGCTTTGGCGCGCCGGGAACCAACCTGCGCCTGACCCTGACCGAAGCTGCAGCGCTGGCCCGGGCAAAGGGCCGGACGGACCTTCTCGACCGGGCCGAGAAGATCACGCTGGACGGCAGATCCTTCCCGAACGGCGTCCATCTGGCCGAGGTAGAGATCGACCCCGAAACCGGCGGCCTGACCCTGGATCGCTACTCGGTGGTGGATGATTTTGGCGTGCTGGTGGCCCCCAATCTGGTTGAAGGGCAGGTGCATGGCGGGATCGCGCAAGGCTTCGGGCAGGCGGTGACCGAATGGCTGGTGCAGGACGACACAGGCCAGGTGATCACGGCCAGCTTCATGGACTACGGTATGCCGCGTGCCAGCGACATGCCGATGTTTTCCTTTGCCGAACAAGGGATTCTGACCCGCACCAACCCTTTGGGCATGAAAGGCTGCGGTGAGGCGGGCACCGTCGGCGCTCTGGGCGCGATCTCGAACGCCGTGCGCGATGCGCTTGCTCTGGTCGGGGTCAGTCGCGTCGACATGCCCTTCACGCCATCGCGGATCTGGTCCTGGATCGACGCTGCATCCAGGGGATGACCGGCGCTGCACGCTGCACTTGAGCTTTGCTCTTTTGCAAATACTCTGCGGGGGGGGCGGGTGTGCAAAATCCCCGCTAACAGTATTGGACAGTTCATGCGCCAGATCACCGTCGCCGCCACCCAATTCGCCTGCAGCTGGGACCTGCCTGCCAACGCCGATAGCGCCGAGGCACTGGTGCGCCGGGCCGCTGCGCAGGGGGCCAATGTGGTGCTTGTCCAGGAACTGTTTGCAACGCCCTATTTCTGCATCGAACAGCATCCGCGCTATTTCGATCTGGCCATGTCCGCCAAGGGCCACCCATTGATCGCGCGCTTTGCCGCCCTGGCGAAGGAGCTGGGCGTCGTCCTGCCCATCAGCTTTTTCGAACGGGCCGGGCCGGCCTTCTTCAACTCGGTCGCAATGGTCGATGCCGACGGGCGCGTTCTTGGGGTCTATCGCAAGAGCCACATCCCGCAAGGGCCGGGGTATGAGGAGAAATACTATTTCTCGCCCGGCGATACCGGATTCAAGGTCTGGGATACCGCCTTTGGTCGCATCGGTGTGGGCATCTGCTGGGACCAGTGGTTCCCGGAATGCGCCCGGGCCATGGCCCTTCTGGGGGCAGAGGTGCTGCTTTATCCCACAGCCATCGGATCCGAGCCGCCCGCACCGGGATATGACAGCCAGCCGCATTGGGAAATGGTGATGCGTGGACATGCGGCAGCGAACATACTGCCCGTCATCGCCTCGAACCGGATCGGGACCGAAACGGCCCCGGAAGGACGCGAAGTCACGTTTTACGGTTCAAGCTTCATTGCCGACCATACCGGGCAACTGATGGCGAAGGCCGGGCGCGCGGCCGAAGAGGTGCTGATCCACCGCTTTGACCTTGAGGCGATTGCCGCCCTGCGGGCCAGCTGGGGTTTGTTCCGCGACCGCAGGGTGGATCTTTACGCCTCGGTCGGTACGCTGGATGGACGATAGGGCGGGCAATACTGCCCACCCTGTCCTTTACCGGTGGCGCAGGTCCACATAGTCACGCTGAGTTGGCCCGATGTACAGTTGCCGCGGGCGCCCGATCTTCTGGGTCGGGTCGGCGATCATTTCCCGCCATTGGCTGATCCAGCCCACCGTGCGGCTGATCGCGAAGATCGGGGTGAACATCGCGGTCGGGAAGCCCATCGCCTCAAGGATGATACCGGAGTAGAAATCCACATTGGGATAGAGCTTCTTCGATATGAAGTAATCATCCTGCAGCGCGATGCGTTCAAGTTCCTTGGCGACTTGGAGGAGCGGGTTGTTGTGGACACCCAGAAGATCCAGCACCTCGTCGCAGCTTTCCTTCATCACCTTGGCGCGCGGGTCAAAGTTCTTGTAGACCCGGTGGCCAAAGCCCATCAGCTTGATGCCGCTGGTCTTGTCCTTGGCCTGCTTGATGAATTCGGGAATACGGTCGACCGTCCCGATCTGACGCAACTGCTCCAGCGCCGCCTGGTTCGCCCCGCCATGCGCCGGCCCCCAAAGGCAGGCGATGCCGGCCGCGATGCAGGCGAATGGGTTCGCCCCGGACGAGCCTGCCAGACGCACGGTCGAGGTCGAGGCGTTCTGCTCATGGTCGGCATGCAGCATCATGATCCGGTCCATCGCCTTTTCGAGGACCGGATTGACGACATACTCCTCGGCCGGGACGGCAAAGCACATGTGCAGGAAGTTGCCGGCATAGCTGTGCGCGTTCTTCGGATAGACGAAGGGTTGTCCGACCGAATACTTGTAGGCCATCGCGGCAATCGTCGGCAGCTTGGCGATCATCCGGATCGCCGCAACCTCGCGCTGCCAGGGGTCGGTGATATCGGTGGAATCGTGATAGAACGCTGCCATCGCGCCGACCACGCCCACCATCGTGGCCATCGGATGCGCGTCCCGCCGGAAGCCGCGGAAGAAATAGTGCATCTGCTCATGTACCATCGTGTGGTTGGTCACGCGGTGAATGAAATCGGCCAGCTGGTCCGCGTTCGGCAACTCACCGTAAAGCAGCAGGTAGCACACCTCAAGATGAGTGGATTTCTCGGCCAGCTGCTCGATCGGATAGCCACGATACAGAAGCTCGCCCTTGTCGCCGTCGATATAGGTGATGGCACTTTCGCAGGCGGCGGTCGAGGTGAAGCCCGGGTCGTAGGTGAAGACGTCCGCCTCACCGTACAGCTTGCGGATGTCAAGAACATCGGGGCCAAGGGTGGGTTTGTGCACGGGAAGATCGTAAGTCTTTCCGTCCAGGCTCAGCTTCGCGACTTTGTCCGACATCATCTCTTCCCCGGTGTGGCGGGCAACACCCCTGGCAGAGGGCACCCCGTGGCTATCCTGCACCAAGCCTTGGTGCAGCTTCAAGACCGGGGGGCGCTGGTCACGATGACGCGTCCTTCAGCCTCGCAATGGATTCGTCCTGACCGATGACCAGCATCATATCATAGACGCTTGGTGTGACACTTTTGCCCGCGATCGCCGCCCGAAGCGGGGCGGCAAGTTTGCCGAAGCCAATGCCGTTTGCAGCCGCGACTTCGGTCAGGATGGGCTCCAGAGCCTCTTTGGTCCAGTTAGCACTTTGCAGCTGCGGCGTCAATGATTTCAGTATACCACGGGATACCGGATCAAGGGCCTGGGCGGCCTTCTCGTCAGGGACAACCGGACGCGAAATCAGAAGGAAGTCTGCTTTATCAAGAAGTTCCGGGAATGTCTTTGCGGATTTCTTCAGGAAGGGCAGCGCTGCCAGCATCAGCCCGCGCTGGGGTTCAGTCAGGGCCGGGCGATCCACCGCGATCATGTATGCCTCAAGTTCATGCAGCAGTGCAGCATCCTCGGCCATCGCCATGTGGTGGCCGCAGGTGTTTTCCAGCTTCTTGAAGTCCAGCCGCGCCGGAGCGCGTCCGATTCCCGAAAGGTCGAACATCTGCATCGCCTCGGCGCTGGTGAATATCTCCGCGTCGCCATGCGCCCAGCCAAGCCGCGTGAGGTAGTTGCGCATCCCCGCCGCCGGGTAGCCCATCGCCTGATAGTCCTCGACCCCCGTCGCCCCGTGGCGTTTCGACAGTTTCTTGCCGTCCGGCCCGTGGATCAGCGGGATATGGGCCCAGACCGGCACCGTCCAGCCCATCGCGTCATAGACCATCTGCTGGCGCGCGGCGTTGTTCAGGTGGTCATCACCGCGGATGACATGGCTCACACCCATGTCGTGGTCGTCCACCACCACCGCCAGCATGTAGACGGGTGTGCCGTCTGACCGCAGGACGATCATGTCGTCCAGAGTTGCGTTCTGGATCACAACCCGACCCTGCACTTCGTCCTCGATCACCGTTTCGCCGGTGCGCGGGGCCTTCATGCGGATTGCGTAAGGTGCCTTCGGGAAAGTGGCCGGATCGGCGTCGCGCCAGGGCGAGACGAAGACCGCATAGCTGGCGCCCTTTGCCTCTTTCGCAGCGCGGTAGGCAGCAATTTCTTCCGCAGTGGAAAAGCACTTGTAAGCTGTCCCTCGCGCCAGCATCTCATGCGCTACCTCAGCGTGGCGGTCGCGCCGCTCGAACTGGCTGACCACCTCGCCATCCCAGTCAAGGCCCAGCCAGGTCAGGCCGCGCAGGATGGCTGCCGTCGCCTCGGGGGTTGACCGCTCGCGGTCGGTGTCTTCGATCCGAAGCAGAAACTTGCCCCCACGCCCCCGGGCGTAAAGCCAGTTGAAAAGCGCGGTCCTGCCACCGCCGATATGCAGATACCCGGTGGGCGAGGGCGCAAAGCGTGTGACGACGGGAGGCCCGGGACTGTGTGACATGACGGACGTTAACCTTCTGTTGGCCTTTTGGTTAACCTTTCGGAAACCATGCGGACGCTAGGCTCTCAGGCGTCTTAGGCAATCGCGGGGTGGGTGACAAGGTGGGGCTGGGTCGGCTGATCCTTGGGCCGCTGGACGGCCTGCAGGCGGCACGGGGAACACTGTTTCCCTGGATTGCTGTGCTGATCGGCTGCGGCGTCGGGGCCTGGTTCGCGGTGCCGACCGAACCGGGGGTGGGCAGCTATGGGCTGGCCGCACTGGTTCTTGTCGCCGGTCTTGCCCTGGCCGGATTCGGGCCCGGGCTTGGACGACCGCTGGCAGTGGCTATTGCCGCCGTGGCGGCCGGGTGGTTGGCAGCCGGGATCAGGGCACATTCGGTGGCCGAACCGATCCTGAGCTTTCGGTATTATGGCCCGGTGGAAGGGCGGATCGTCCAGATCGACCGGTCACAGTCCGATGCGCTGCGATTGACACTTGACCGGGTTACCTTGCGCGAAGTTGCACCTGACCGCACCCCCGTCCGGGTCCGGGTGTCGCTGCAGGCGGATCAGCCCTGGCTTGACCCCCGGCCGGGCCAGGTGGTGATCCTGACGGCAAGTCTGGCCCCGCCCGACGGCCCGGTGGAGCCGGGGGGCTTTGACTTTCGACGCATGGCGTTCTTCGATCAGTTGGGCGCGGTCGGCTATACCCGGACCCCGGTCCTTCTGCTGGAAGAACCGAAAGAGGGCGCGCTGTTGATCGACCGGCTGCGCAGCTACCTGACCAAGGGCATGCTGGCGCATATGGAGGGCCAGGCCGGGGCCTTCGCCGCCGGTGCGATGACCGGTGACCGATCTGCCATCACCCAGGACACGGTGCAGGCGCTGCGCGACAGCTCGCTTGCGCATCTTCTGGCGATTTCGGGAATGAACATGGCCTTCCTGACCGCCTTCGTCTTTGCCCTTGTGCGCTATGGGCTGGCGCTGGTCCCGCCGGTTGCGCTGCGGATCAACACCAAGAAGGTCGCGGCGGTGGTCAGCCTTGGCGTTGCGCTGTTCTACCTGCTTCTGTCGGGGGCCAATGTCGCGACCGAGCGGGCATTCATCATGATTGCCGTCTTTCTGGGCGCGGTGCTTCTTGACCGCAGGGCGCTGACGCTGCGGTCGGTCGCGGTGGCTGGGGCACTCCTCCTTCTGACCAAGCCGGAAAGCCTGACGCAGCCCGGCTTTCAGATGTCCTTTGCCGCCACGGTGGCACTGATCGTCGGTTTCGCGGCGCTGGACAGCAGCATCTACCGCGAGCGAATGCCCCGCTGGATGATGCCGGTCTTCACGTTGGTGCTAAGCTCGGTGATCGGTGGTTTTGCCACTGCACCTTATGCCGCCGCGCATTTCAACCGCTTTACCGACTACGGCCTGCTGGCGAACATCCTGACCGTGTCGGTCATGGGGGCCGTGATCATGCCTGCGGGGGCGGTTGCGGCCCTTCTGGCGCCGATCGGGCTGGCGGGGCTGCCGTTGTGGGTGATGGAGCAGGGGGCGCGATGGATCCTTTTTGTCGCCCACTGGATTGCCGGGCTGGAGGGGGCCGTGACCCCGATCCCCGAGCCGGGGCCCTGGGTGCTGCCTCTCTTCACACTGGGAACGATCTGGGCAATCCTTTGGCGCGGGCAGGTGCGTATCGTGGGTCTGTTGCCCGTTGTGGTGGCTTTCCTCATGTGGGGAATGGCAGAGCGGCCGATGCTTCTGATCTCGGGCGATGGCAAGCTTGTCGGGCTTGACGGGCCGGAAGGCCGGGTTCTGTCGGCGCCCAGTGGCGGGGGATTTGCCGCAAGGGGCTGGCTGGAGAATGATGGCGATCTGGCCGAGCAAAAGGAGGCGTCGGCGCGTATCGGGTTCACCGGGCCAAAGGGTGAGCGTTGGTTCGACATCGCAGGGTGAAAGGCGGTGGTCCTGACGGGAAAGGCAGCGGCCGGAAAGCTTACCGGGGCCTGCGCGGGGGCCTCGCTGGTGATCCTTGCCGACGCCCCCGGGCCAGTGCCCGATGGCTGCGCCTTGATCGACAGCGATGACCTGCGATTGACCGGGCCGCTTGCGGTCTGGCAGGACGGACGAGGCTTGCGGATCGAGCCGACCAACACCGGAAGGCGGCTATGGTCCCCCCGGGCGGGCACGGTAGACCAGGCCGCCCTTGGAAGCCTGGGCGCTGCCCTTGCGATGCCGCTGCCGGGTCAGTAGCTGCGGATCAGCCCGACAAGCCGACCCTGGACCTTGACCAGATGGTCGGGGAAAACCCGTGTCTCATAGGCCGGGTTGGCAGCCTCCAGCGCGATCATGCTGCCACGGCGACGAAAACGCTTCAGCGTCGCCTCGTGGTCTTCGACAAGCGCCACGACGATATCACCGTTTTCCGCCGTCGACTGTTCGCGGATCACCACGATGTCGCCATCGTTGATCCCGGCCTCGATCATGGAATCGCCCTTTACCTCAAGCGCATAGTGCTGGCCCGATCCGGAAAGCATCGAGCCCGGCACGGCCACATGATGAGACACTTCCGAGATCGCCTCGATCGGGACACCGGCGGCGATGCGGCCCATGACCGGCAGTTCCATCGCATGGACGGTTGATACCGGCATCGCGCCGCGCGGCGGGTCGGTCCGGTCGCCCGCAATGACCCTGGGCGAAAACCCGGGCCGCTCCATCGCTTCGGGCAGCTTGATGATTTCAAGGGCGCGGGCGCGGTGGGCCAGACGGCGGATGAAGCCCCTCTCCTCCAGCGCGGTGATCAGTCGGTGGATGCCGGACTTGGACCGCAGGTCCAGCGCATCCTTCATTTCGTCAAAGGACGGCGGCACCCCGTCACGGTCCATCCGCGTCTTGATGAAGTCCAGAAGTTCCAACTGCTTGCGGGTCAGCATTGGGGAAAATCTCCACTGTGAGTTAACACAATGTTCTGCCCGTGTTCCCGGTTTGTGTCAAGAATCTTTCTGGCCCGGTCAAAGCGGCAGATAGGCGACCGTGTCACCCGCGCCACGCGGGCCGTCGGCCCGGGGCCGGATCAACAGCGCGTCGGCCTGGCCCAGAATCGACAGCAAAGCTGAATCCTGCCGCTCGAAAGGGCTGATCCCGGGCAGGCCCGAGCCGGGGACCAGACGCGCGCGCATGTAATGGGCGCGTGGACCGTTGGCGGGAAGGTCGACGGCAAGCTGCGCCAACCGGGGTTGCGGGGCGGGGGTGGGGTCGCCCAGCATGGCCCGAACCATCGGCAAAAGGAAAAGATGGCCGCAGACGATGGCCGAAACCGGATTTCCCGGCAGGCCCAGCATCGGCGTGCCTTTGAAACGGCCGGCCATGAGGGGCTTTCCCGGCCGCATCGCGATTTTCCAGAAGGCCTGCTCCAGCCCTGCCACCCGGGCCACAAGATCATGGTCCCCGACCGATGCGCCACCGATGGTCACGATCAGATCGGCATCCCCGGCAAGGTCAAGCACGAAGGCCAACTCTGCCTCGCTGTCGCGGGCGATGGGCAAAAGGCGCGCGATGCCACCCTCGGCCTCGATCAGGGCCTTCAGGGCAAAGCTGTTCGAGGCAATGATCTGGTCGGGGCGGGGGTCTTCGCCCGGCATCACCAGCTCGTCCCCGGTGGCGATCAGGGCCACGACCGGACGGCGGGTCACGGTGACCAGGCCAAGGTTCATTGCGGCCAGAAGCGCCAGATCATTGGCCCGAAGCCTGCGCGCAGATAAGCTGTCCCCGACGTGGAAGTCCTGGCCCTGGGGGCGGATATGGGGGCCCGCATCAGCCCCGGGCTTGACCGTTATGCGATCACCCTCGCGGGTCACGTCCTCTTGAATGATGACGCGCGTGGCACCTTCCGGCACCGGGGCGCCGGTAAAGATGCGCACGGCCTGACCGGGGCCGATATGTCCTGCAAAGGCATGCCCTGCACCCGCCTCGCCAACCACGGCAAGGCTGTCGCCCGGGCCGGGATCACCCCGGACAGCATAGCCATCCATCGCCGACGCCACAAAAGGTGGCTGGTCGCGGGTGGCCACCGCCGGCGTGCACATCCAGCGACCATGTGCCTGCGCAAGCGGGATTCTTTCAGACGAAAGCGGTGCCGCAAGGGACAGGCAGTGCTGCAGCGCCTCTTCAACCGAAATCATCAAAGTGCCTCGTAACGACCGGATTTTCCGCCATCTTTCAGGATCACCCGAATGCCTTCGATGACCATGGACTTCTCTACCGCCTTGACCATGTCAAAGACGGTCAGCGCCGCGACCGACACTGCCGTCAACGCCTCCATCTCGACGCCGGTCTGGCCGCTGGTCTTGACAGTCGCCTCGATCCGCACGCCGGGCAAGGCGGGGTCGGCGGTCAGGTCAAGCGCAACCTTCGTGATCGGCAAGGGGTGACACAGCGGAATGAGGTCGGCGGTCTTCTTGGCCGCCATGATCCCGGCCAGTCGCGCGACCGACAACACGTCGCCCTTTTTCGCCCGGCCTTCCATGATCAGGGACAGCGTTTGCGCCGTCATGCGCACCGCGCCCACGGCCACGGCCACACGGTCGGTGACAGGCTTGCCCGAGACATCGACCATATGGGCCTGCCCCCGGTCATCGAAATGGGAAAGACCCGTCCCATCCCTGGTCATAGCCCGCCCTGCGCGGTCAGCGGGCGGGCAAGGATCGCTCGCGTGGCGGCGGCAACATCGGCCTGCCGCATCAGGCTTTCGCCGATCAGGAAGCATCGGGCACCGTACTGGGCCAGGTCGGCAAGATCGGCGGGCGTGTAAAGCCCGCTTTCGGCCACGATCATCCGATCCTCGGGAACCCTGCGGGCAAGGCGGCGGGTGGTGTCGAGTGTCACCTCGAAGCTGTGCAGATTGCGGTTGTTGATGCCGATCAGCGGGGATTTCAGCCGCGCGGCGCGTTCCAGTTCCGCCTCGTCATGCACTTCGATCAGGACATCCATGCCCAGACCCATGGCCGTGGCCTCAAGCTCGGCCGCTTCGATGTCGTCCAGCGAGGCCATGATCAGAAGCACGCAATCCGCGTTCAGGGCCCGGGACTGGACCACCTGGATCGGGTCATGGACAAAATCCTTGCGCAGGCAGGGCAGGGTCACGGCGGCATGGGCGGCAACCAGAAATGCATCGGCACCCTGAAAGCTTGGCCCGTCGGTCAGGATCGAAAGGCAAGTTGCCCCCCCCGCCTGATAGGCCTGGGCCAGCGCCGGAGGATCAAAGTCGGCCCGGATCAACCCCTTGGACGGGCTGGCTTTCTTGATTTCGGCGATCAGGCCGTAGCCGGTCGCTACCGCATCACGCAAGGCGCGGGCAAAGCCGCGCGGCGGTGTCGCGGCGCGGGCAGCGGCGTCAAGATCCGCAAGCGATGTGCCGGCTTTCAGCGCCGCCACTTCCTCCAGCTTGTAGGCCTTGATGCGGTCCAGGATCGTGCTCATCTGGCCCCTCCCCTCAAGCGTTGGTCAGGCGCGCAAGCGCCTGAACCTTGGCGCGGGCGGCGCCAGAATCGATGGCTTCGCGGGCAAGGGCCACACCGTCAGTCAATGTGCCGACCCGATCGGCCACCACAAGCGCTGCCGCGGCATTCAACAGAACGGCATCGCGGTAGGCCCCAAGCGCGCCGTCCAGCAAAGCCCGAAAGGCAGCGGCATTTTCGGCCGGGGTTCCGCCAAGGATCGCCTCGAACGGGTGGGGGGCCAGACCCGCATCCTCGGGGTGGACCGTGAAGTCGCGGACCTCCCCGTTTTCCACCGCCGAAACGCTGGTCGCCCCGCAGATCGAGATTTCGTCCGTGCCGTCCGAACCATGGACCAGCCAGGCCTTTTGCGTGCCCAGGGCCAGCAGGGTTTCGGCCATCGGCCGGATCAGCGCCGCCGAGAACGCCCCGGTCAACTGGCGCTTTACCCCGGCGGGATTGGTCAGCGGGCCAAGGATGTTGAAGATCGTCCGCGTGCCCAGTTCGGCGCGCACCGGGTTGCACTTCAATCGCATGACAGTGGCGGCAGCGGTGTATTCGTCCACCGTCTCGCCCCGGGTGCGCAGGGCCATGAGAAATCCACCCATCTGCGCCGGTGTGCCCTGGCATTCGAACAGGGCGCCGAAGGCAGCCTCTGCCTCATCCCGGG
>JAPLPF010000114.1 GCA_026400325.1 Rhodobacterales bacterium | reverse complement strand
GGATGTCGGCCAGACGCTCGGGTGCCAGCAAAAGCGAAATCCGCGCCCGCAACACCTCGGACTGGGCCGATCCGGTCAGCTGCAGCGCCATGAGTTTCAGGATCGCGATCGAATCTGCCGGGGCCCAAGCGGAAATCTCGGGTGGGAACAGAAAGAACTCGGGCGCGCCACGTCCGCGCGCGCCCTTGTTTATCTCGCCGATCCAGGCGTTGACGCCGGCCGAATAGGCGTTGAGCATCGCCAGCGTTTCGGGGTCCTGTGCGGAAACCGAACTCAGTGCCAGACCGTACAGGTCGAGCCGCCGCATCAGCTCGTCCACCTTCACGGTTGCGGGGCCGAAGATTTCGGACAAGCGGCCCTGTGCCGTGCGGCGCAGCATCGTCATCTGCCATAGCCGGTCTTGCGCATGGGCAAAACCCAAGGCGTAGAACACATCGGCGTCGGTCTTGCCGAAGATGTGGGGCACGTTGTCGTTGTTGCGCACGATCTCGACCGGGGCCGAGATGCCCGGCACCGTGAAATCCTCGGAATAGTCGACCAGCGACCGCGACAGGATCCAGTAGGCCAGGAGGAACGCCACCAGCCCCAGCACGATTGCCCCGGTCACAAGACGGATCAGCCAGCGAAAGGCGGTCAGCATCGGGGTCCTGTTCTTGACGGCGGCGGCCTGATCGGTTCCTAGTCGATCAACCGGCAAAGGGCAATGAACAGGGGATCGAAGATGGCAAAAGTCGCGTTTCTTGGCCTGGGCGTCATGGGGTTTCCCATGGCGGGGCATCTTGCAGCCAAGGGGCATGACGTCACCGTCTACAACCGCAGCCCGGCCAAGGCCGAGGCCTGGGCCGCAAGGCACAAGGGCCGCAGCGCCGCCACCCCCGTTGAAGCGGCCAAGGGGGCCGAGTTCGTGATGGCCTGTGTCGGCAATGACGACGACCTGCGCTCGGTTTGCGTCGGCCCTGACGGAGCCTTTGCCGGCATGACGCCCTGGGCGGTCTTTGTCGATCACACCACGGTGGCCGCAACCGGCATCGCCTTTGTCGATGCGCCGGTGTCGGGGGGGCAGGCGGGGGCCGAAAACGGCCAGCTGTCCATCATGTGCGGCGGCGATCCGGCCGACTATGCACGGGCCGAACCGGTGATGGCGGCCTATGCCCGCATCTGCCGGCTGATCGGGCCATCCGGGGCGGGGCAACTGGCCAAGATGATGAACCAGATCTGCATTGCAGGCCTCATGCAGGGCCTGTCCGAGGCGCTTGCTTTCGGGCAAAAGGCCGGGCTTGACGGGGAAAAGGTGGTCGAGGTCATCAGTCAGGGTGCTGCGGGCAGCTGGCAGATGGCGAACCGCCACAAGACCATGCTGGCAGACACCTTCGACTTCGGCTTTGCCGTTGACTGGATGCGCAAGGATCTGGCCATTTGCCTTGATGCCGCTGACGAGATCGGCGCGCGCCTGCCGGTGACGGCCCTGGTGGACCAGTTCTACAAGGACGTGCAGCTGATGGGCGGGGGCAGGGGGGATACCTCCAGCCTGATCCGGCGGTTGAAATAGGCATCGGATCGAAGGGCTGCCTGCGAAACTGCAACACTTCGGCGGCATGCGCCGGTATGCCCTCATTTTGCTGGCCGGGCGCGACTGCGCGCCCTACCTCTCCAGACAGGACCTTTGACAGGCACGACTGATGATCCCGCTGACCGACCACCCCTTGCGCTATGCCACCGTGAACGAGCTGCACGCGCGCCCGTTTCCCGCGATCGAGGTTCCTTCGACCGCGGTCTATGTGGCAATCAAGGAGCCGGTGCTGGCCCATAACCGGGACCGGTCCCGGGACCTCGCGCACCTTCTGGCGCTGATGGACCGGCACGGCACCCCGCATCCCCAGCCCGGGGCCACGCATTTCCAGTGTCAGATCGGCCGGGCCGAGTTGAAGTGGGAAAGCCATACCGAGTTTGTGACCTATACCGCCTTTTCTCCGGGTCTGTCGGCCCGCCCGTTTGATCCGACCGAGGCAGAGGTTCTGCCAGAAGACTGGCTTGCCGCCGCGCCGGGCAAGCGGCTGACTTCGGTCCTGATCCGCGTTGCCCCGATGCCCGCGACCGAGGCCGAGCTTC
>JAPLPF010000148.1 GCA_026400325.1 Rhodobacterales bacterium | reverse complement strand
CGGGTAGCACCCGGATCGAACCGGTCGGTTGCATCATCTTCATCCGGATGGATGCGCACGACGCGCGAACTGACCCTGCGCGACTTGCCCGCAGGTTTCCTGGACGGCGGTTCGGTGACGACGGCAGGGTCTGCCACGGCCTCGGCAACGGGATCAGGCGACGCTGCCATCTCCTGGTCTTCTGGAAGCGGGTCCATGACCCGGGCGGCATCCATCGTTTCCGGGACGGCGGTCAGGTCTTCCGGCAAAGCGTCTGCCAGGGCGGCAACATCGGCCAGAACCGCCGCAGCCACGTCTTCTTCTGCAACCGGGGCAAGGTCGAGGCTGTCTGGAATGCCTTCAGGTTCTGCGCCTGCGGCCACCGCGTCAGCGGCGGGAACCGCATCTTCCTCCAGTTCTTCAGCCAGATCTTCGACTGTGCCATCTGCCGACCACAAGTTGACCGGTTCATCGCCGGGCAGGTCCGCAATCGACGATGCGGCTTCGAATTGAGACCTTTCGGACACGCCGTAGATACCGTCCGGCGCGGTAAGCGCCTGCTCGGCCTCGGGGTCGACGATCAGGGCACCAAGCCGGCCAAGCGCATCCCCAACCTCAACGTCCGCAAAGATTTCGCCAGCCAGATCGGCGGAGGGCAGGTCGAGTGCGGCAAGGTCTGCAAGGTCATCGGCCGATCCGGACGCCTCGATGGCGTCGTCGTCTGCTGCAAATCCATCCGGCGCGCCTGCGCGCAGGACATCTTCGGCCAAGGGTGGGGCGGCCGGGTCAAGCGTGACCGACTGACGGATTCGGGCAAGCTTGGCCGCAACTCCATCCGGGATAACCTCTTGCAAGGTCGGCTCGATCACAGGAGCAATGACCTCGGCACGGGCGTCGGCTGCGGGTTCGCGTGGGGTGCGGGCGCGGCCCGTGACGCGGCCGGACGCGCCTTCCTTCGTCGGGTTCAGGACGGCGGCGCCCCCTTGTGACCGGCCATCGACCAGGCGCGCGACTTCACGCTCGGCAATGCGGTGCAACATCGCGGCATCGGGTTGCGGCGGCTCTGCGCCGAAATAGCGATCCTCGGCGGCAAGGTCCCGGAAATACTCGGCAATCGCCTTCATCGTATTGAAGGGATCGTCAAAGCCCTCAAGCGTGCAACTGAACGTTCCGTAGGAAACGGTCAGGATCTTGCTTTCAGTCGTCATGACGGGACAGCCTTTCGCCTATCGGATGGCAGCATTCTACGCAAACCATGTCCTAATCCATGGACAGACGTAGGTAATTTGATGGATTGATTGTGGCCGGGCATCAAGAATCCTGCCTTAATTGGAGACAGTTTTACATGAAATCGCCGATTGTCCAGTCAGAGGGCGGGATTACCCTGGTTGGAGGCGGGCCTGTCGGACGTCGGGACCTGGCGCTTTGCCTGTCGCGCGCGCCGGTTCCAGTGGCCGCGGACGGGGGGGCGGATGCGCTTTTGCGGCTTGGGGTGATGCCGGAGGCAGTCATCGGAGACTTCGATTCGCTGTCGAACCGTGCCCGATCCGAGATTCCGCAAGCCCGTCAGCATGTGCTGGGCGAACAGGCGACGACCGACTTTGACAAGGCGCTGCGGTCGGTTACGGCACCCTTCGTGCTTGCGCTGGGCTTTGCCACGGGCTTGCCGCGATGAACACGCTTGTGGCCCGGTCGGACCGGCGCTGCATTCTGATCGGGCCGAAGGACATTGCCTTTGCCGCCCCGTCGCGGCTGACCCTTGACCTGGCCCCCGGGGCGACCTTGTCGCTGTTTCCGATGGCGCAGGTCAGCGGTCGAAGCGACGGGCTGGAATGGCCGATCGAGGGGCTGGCCTTCGCGCCGAACGGGCAGATCGGAACCTCGAACCGGGTGGTTTCCCGCCGCGTGACGCTGGAATTCCTTTCGGACGGCATGCTCGTGATCCTGCCAAGGCGCTGGCTGGATGCGGCGATCAGGGGGCTTGCAGGCGCAGTCGTGCCGACAGCCTTTCACGGTGAATCATGTACAGGCCAGAGGCCACGATGATCGCGATCCCGGCCCAGGTCATCCGGTTCGGGAAATCGCCGAAGATCAGGTAGCCAAGGGCGACAGCCACTACAATCTCGGAGTAGTGCAAGGGGGCGAGGGTCGCCGACGGCGAGTATTTGAGCGCGTATGTCATCGACATGTGGCTGACGGCGGCCCAGAAACCCACCCCGAAAAGCCACAACCAGTTGACCGGCGAAGGCCAGACGACCCCAAGCGGGCCGATGCCGAAACCGCTGCCTATGGCAAGGATCGGCAGGCACATCAGAAACCCGGTCCAGGCGGTGTGGAACTGCATGGCCACGGGGTGCATGTAGGCGCTGATCGCCCGGGTGGAAAGCATGTAGAAAGCGAAGAAGACCGCCGTTCCAAGCGGCCAGAGCGCCACGAGGCCAAAGGCCGCCAGCGAGGGCTGGATCACCAGAAGGGCGCCGCCAAAGCCGACCGCACAGGCTGCGATGCGGCGCGGACCGACACTGTCACCAAAGATCATGCTGCCCAGCAGAAGGAGGATGAACGGCTCGACAAAGACGATGGCCAGGGCATCGGCAATCGGCATGACAGCGATGCCCGAGACGAAGGAAAAGGTGGACAAGAGCAGGAACAGCGCCCGCAGACAGATGAAGCCAAGTGCCCGCGATGTCAGGGCAAGTGAAAGGCCCATCAGCCAGAGGACCGGCAACATCAGCCCCCACTGCACGAAGAAGCGGGCAGCGGTGATCTGCCCGGCAGGTACGCCATTTTCTGCCGCCAGCTTGGCGGAAACGTCCAAGAGCGGAGCAAGAAGGCAGAAAAGGAACATCAGCATGATGCCCCGGAGCGTGGTGTCCCTGGTCATGGTCCTGCCTAGCGCGGGGTGCGTCGGGGCGACAGTCTGAAAGCGACATCCCTGGGACGGGCACGGGTGCCGGATCGCGCGCGTGCCGCGCAAATCCCCGGTCTCGCCTCAGCGCGCGAAGGGCGCGCAACCGGCCCGGAAGATCGGGGCGTTCCGACCGCAAGCCCCCTGAGCCAACCCCTTGGGGTGCATGGGGAAGTGAAAACAGCTTTCTCGTCCGAGAACATCCCCGCCGCAGGCTTTTTCTTCCGCTCAGCAGTTCGGGACGTTGACGGCCAGTCCGCCCAGCGAGGTTTCCTTGTACTTTTCGTGCATGTCGCGGCCGGTCTGGCGCATGGTTTCAATGCAGGCGTCAAGGCTGACAAGGTGCTGCCCGTCGCCCCGCAAGGCCAGGCTTGCCGCCGAGACGGCCTTGATGGCACCCAGGCCGTTCCTTTCGATGCAGGGCACCTGCACCAGGCCCTTCACCGGGTCGCAGGTCATGCCAAGGTGGTGCTCAAGGGCGGGCGTGCCCCCCATGACGGCGCAGATCGCCCCTGCGGCCATCGCAGCGGCGGAACCCACCTCGGCCTGGCAACCGCATTCGGCACCGGAAATGCTGGCGTTGTGCTTGCACAGGCCCCCGATCGCGGCTGCGGTGAGAAGGAAGTCGCCGATCCGTGCGGTCGAGGCGCCAGGGACATGGTCAAGGTAGTAGCGCAGAACCGCCGGCACCACCCCGGCGGCGCCATTGGTGGGCGCGGTGACAACCTGCCCCCCGGCGGCGTTCTCTTCGTTCACCGCCATCGCGTAAAGCGACATCCAGTCGTTGATCGTGTGCGGCGCGGTCATGTTCAGCCCGCGTTCGGCGATCAGGGCGTCATGAATCCCTTTGGCCCTGCGACGAACCTTGAGGCCGCCGGGCAGGATTCCGGTCCCTTCCATCCCGCGCGAGATGCAGTCGTTCATCACCTGCCAGAGGCGGGCCATGCCGGCGTCAAGATCAGTCGCGCTGCGAAAACGCAACTCGTTGGCGCGTTTCATCGCGGCGATGGTCAGGCCGGATCTTGCGGCCATCTCAAGCATTTCGGCGGCGGTTTCAAAGGGATAGGGCACATCGGCGCGGGTCTTTGACTTGGTGCCGCCCGCCTCGGCCTGTTCGGCGGCAGTCAGCACGAACCCACCCCCGATGGAATAATAGGTCTCCTGCAGGATCACGTCACCCTGCGCGTCTGTCGCCTTCAGGATCATGCCGTTGGCATGACCGGGAAGCGCGGGGCCGAAGTCGAAGTGAAGGTCCTTCAGCGGATCGAAGGCCATCGGGGGCAGGCCCGGCACCTCGATGGTCCTGGTGTCGCGGATGCGGGCGAAGGCGGCGTCGGCCTTGTCGGCGTCGTAGGTGTCGGGGGCAAAGCCGGCAAGGCCAAGGATGGTGGCGCGGTCGGTCGCATGGCCGACCCCGGTGAAGGCGAGAGAGCCATGAAGCGAGGCACGCAGACCGTGAAAGTGGAAGGGCGAGGCGCGCAAGGTGTCAAGGAACCGTGCGGCGGCGACCATCGGACCCATGGTATGGCTGGAGGACGGGCCGATCCCGACCTTGAACATGTCGAAGACGGACAGGAACATCAGGCACCTGCCTTTGTGAATGGCTGGTCGCCAAGGCCTTCGTCGGCTGCGACGCGCTGGACGGACGGACGGCGTTCCAGGGCCACAAGGACCGCGCGCAGGTTCGGGAACTCCGCCAGGTTGATCCGGTACGGCTCGGGTGGCAGCGAGGTCAGCCAGCGGACAAGAACCCCGATGTAGAGGCCAAGCACGCCGGGGTGATCTGCAGACAGCCAGCGCGGCTGCTGGTTGGCGATCAGGCTTTCGATCAGGCCAAGCCGGGACACCACCTGGTCATGCGCGGTGGCACGGGCGGCATCGGTGTTCGCCTCGCCCGCCGGGCGGTGCGGGTAGAACATCGCCAGCGCCGCCTGATGCAGCGCGTTTGACGTGAAGAAAAGCCAGGACAGGAACGCCGGGCGGTCGTGGTCGTTCGGGCCGGGACCAAGGCGGCCGGTCTTGTCGACCAGCCAAAGCAGGATGGCGCCGGTTTCAAACATCGGCCCATCGTCGGTTTCCAGCGCGGGGATCAGGCCGACAGGGTTCACGCGACGATATTCCGCGCTGTCCAGCGCGCCAGAGTCGAAATCGACAATGGCCAGGGTATGGGGAAGCTCAAGCTCTTCCAGCGCAAGGCGCACGATGGTCGAGGCGAAGTCGGGGGCGTGGTGCAGGGTGAAGGTCATCGGTCTACTCTAACGCGCCGTCCGGCGCCGTGAAGGGGGTGTCGCCCAGACCGTCGGAACTGGCGGTGCGCAGGGCTGCCGGAAACCGCTCATGCGCTGCCAGCACCGCCCGCAGGGCCGGGTAGGGGCGCAGCGAAAAGCGCATGCCGGGGTCTTCCGGCAGGTACATGGCCCAACGCAGTAAGATCCCAAGGTAATAGCCCAGGGCGCCTGGCTTGCGGGGGGAAAGCCAGTCCGGGTCTTTCTTGGCGATCATCGCTTCAAGCTGGGCGACATCTTCGTTCAGATGCTCCAGTGCGCGGGCCTGAACGATGTCCTGCACCTGTTCCCCTGCCACCCGGTCGGGATGGATCAGCGTCAGGACAGTCTGGTGAAGGGTGTTTGACGTGAACATGAGCCAGGACCGAAAGGCACCACGTTCCGGGTCGGTCGGGCCAGGCCCAAGACCACCGTGGCGGGCGTTCAGCCACAGGATGATCGCCGCCGTCTCGAAGACGGGCCCGTCGGGGGTTTGCAGGGCCGGGACCAGGCCCAGGGGGTTCACCGCACGGAAAGCCGGGCTGTCGAAATCGCCGGCATCCCAGTCGAGCGGCGCGATCGTGAAGGGCGCGCCGATCTCCTCCAGCACCAGCCGGATGACGGACGAGCCCCAGTCGGGGACGTGATACAGGATGTAACTCACAGCACGCTGCCTTCCGGGGGGGTCGGCTGTTCGGGCCGGGTGAAGGGGTGGGGTCCCAGCCCTTCGGCCCGGGCAATGACAGGTGTTTCGACCCGGGCCTCCTGCGCACGCGCCAGGGCCTGGAGGGCGGGAAAGGCCGAAAGGTCCATCCAGGCCGGGGCATCGGTCGGGTACAAGGTCGACCAGCGGGTCAGAGTAACCGTGTAGGCGCCCAGCGGGGTTGCTGCAGCGAAAAGCCGGGGGGTTTCACGCGCGGCCTCATCAAGAAGCGCGAAGTGTTGCCGCATCCGGGCCGAGATGATCTCGTGATGCGCCCTGAAGCGGTCGGCGGGGGCATATTGATGCGGGTAGAAGATCATCCGCAGGTCGGCGTGGGCGGTGTTCGACAGAAAGAACAGCCATTTCAGAAACAGGGGCCGTTCCGGGTGATCGGGCGCGGGCCCAAGGTGGTGGGTGTCGGCAAGCCACAGCAGGATCGCCCCGGTTTCCGAGATCGGGCCAAGCGGCGTTTCCAGCACGGGCACAAGGCCAGCCGGGTTCAGGGCGCGATAGGCGGGGCTGTCCTGCTGGCGGGTCTTCCGGTCCACAAGGGCCGTGCGATAGGGGATGCCGGCACCGTCCAGCACCAGCCGGACAATCAGCGACGCGTTATCGGGCGCATAGTGCAGCGTGTACATGGGAAACCCCGGATAGTGCCGATTTCAACCGTGGGGCAAATCCTGCCCGGTCGCTGGGCGAAAAGCGACCCCCTGACGCAAATCACACGCCGTCCTGGCGCGGTGGCGGGCGTGGTTAACCTGCTGTCAACCTTGCGGACGGACACTCTGGGCAGGAACGCAACCGCGACCCGCAAGGAGGGTGAGAATGGTCAAGATCGTGGCGGCAATGGTGCTTGGGCTGGTTCTGTGGGCGCAAAATGCGCTGGCCCAGGACGCGAAGACTGCGCTGGATGAAGAAATGCGCCGCAACGCTGTCCGGTTCGGGGACGAGGTGACGGATCTGATTGCCGGCTTTGGTCAGAATGGTGCACTGACGCTGGCCGGCATCGAGGATCACATCGCGCTGACGCGGGCTGGCGCAAGGGCCACGGCGTTGCGCAGGCTTGTCGCGCAGGATCTGGATGCTGACGGCACTGTCAGCCGCAAGGAAGTTGCGGTGGTTCAGGCGGCAGCGTCTGCAGCGGCACGCGGGCGGCTGGAGCGGCTGTTCATCACGGCCGATACCGACAGCGACGGCCAGGTCGACGCAGATGAGATCGCGGCCGAAGGCAAGGCCGCTGCCCTGCGCGCGCTGGATGAGGAGGAGGCGACCCTGCTGCGCGCCATTCTGTCGCTGGATGGCGATGGCGACGGGGCCTTGACGACCAGGGAGCTTGCGGCCGCCTTGAGGGGCCTTGACGAAGCAACGTGAAAGAGCAGCCGAACCGTTCGGGCGAAAACAAACTGGCCACGGGTAAACGCCACCGCATCTGATGGTACAACCCTCTCGCCCTCTGCGGACCTTTGCGCTATGCCGGGGCAAAAGAAGGGAGTGCTGCCATGACTGCCGAGCTTTCGCCCATCGACAAGGCCAAATACGCCGCTGCGCGCCGGTCGGTCGATTTCGTCGAGTCGGGGATGAAGCTGGGCCTGGGAACAGGCTCTACGGCCGCCTGGATGGTGCGCTGTCTGGCCGAGCGGGTGAAGGCCGAAGGGCTGAAGGTGACCTGCGTCGCCACCTCCAAGCGGACGGCAACCCTGGCCCGCGATCTGGGCCTTTCGGTCGTCGGCATGGATGACGTGAAATGGCTGGACCTGACCATCGACGGCACCGATGAGTTCGACCCCAACCTGAACCTGATCAAGGGCGGCGGGGCGGCACTTCTGCAGGAAAAGATCGTGGCCACGGCCAGCGACCGGATGATCGTGATCGCGGACGCGGCGAAAGAGGTGGCGCAGCTTGGTGCCTTTCCGCTACCGGTCGAGGTCATTCCCTTCGGCTGGCAGACGACGAAGGCCCTGATCGAGGAAACCCTTTACAGCCTGGATGTCCTCAACCGCGAGGTAACGCTGCGGCTGAACCGCAAGCGGCCGCTTAAGACCGACGAAGGCCACTATATCCTTGACCTGAACCTGAAACGGATCGGCAATCCCCGGCAACTTGCGCTGGTGCTGAACCAGATTCCGGGTGTGGTGGAAAACGGCCTTTTCATCGATATCTGCGATGTTGTGGTGATTGGCAACGGCGACGGGCGGGTGACAGTGCGCGACATCAATTCAGGCCGGGTCGAGGATGCGGCGGTGGACATGACGCTGGACGCCAACGTTTTCACCGATCTTGGGGACTAAGCGGCGAACAGGCGATGCCAACGCGCTCTGGCAGGCTGACGAAGCCTGTGCATGACTGTTGACGACAGCGGAAAGCGGAACGGATGACGGCCTTCGACTACGATCTCTTTGTCATCGGCGGCGGTTCGGGCGGGGTGCGCGCGGCGCGCATCGCGGCTGCCGACTGGGGCGCCAACGTGGCCCTGGCCGAGGAAAGCCGCATGGGCGGGACCTGCGTCATCCGGGGCTGTGTGCCGAAAAAGCTGATGGTCTTTGCCAGTGGATTTCCGGCAGCCTTTGCCGACGCCCGCGCCTATGGCTGGCAGGTCGGGCCGGCCGCCTTTGACTGGACCGCCTTCCGCACCCGCCTTGAGGCCGAGCTTGACCGTCTGGAAGCGGCCTACCGGAGCACTCTGATCAAGGCGGGTGTCACGATCCACGACAGTCGCGCCACCTTGCTGGATGCGCACCGGGTGCAGCTTGCCGATGGCCGCGCGTTCACGGCCAAGCACATCCTGATTGCCACCGGTGGCCGCCCGTTCGTGCCCGACATTCCGGGGGCAGCCCTTGCCGTCACCTCGAACGAGATGTTCCATCTGCCAGCCCTGCCCAAACGCGCACTGATCGTCGGCGGAGGCTATATCGCCAGCGAATTCGCCTGCATCCTGAACGGGCTTGGCGTCGAGGTCAGCCAGTTCTACCGCGGTGCGCAGATCCTGCGTGGCTTTGACGACGAGGCGCGCGGCCATGTCGCCACCGCGATGCAGGCGGCGGGTATCCGGATCCATTGCGGCACCGATGTCATGCGGCTGGAAAAGACGGCCGGCGGCATCCGCGCCGTCGCCACCGACGGCAGCGAGCGCGAGTTCGACCTGGTGATGTATGCCACCGGTCGCAAGCCCAATACCGAAGGGCTGGGGCTGGAGGGCCTTGGCGTCGAGATCGGCCGCAAGGACGAGATCGTGGTGGACCGCTTCAGCCAGACAGCTGTGCCGTCGATCTTTGCGGTAGGCGATGTGACGGGGCGGATCAACCTGACCCCGGTCGCCATCCGCGAGGGGCATGCCTTTGCCGATACGGTATTCGGCGGTATCCCCACGGCTTTCGACCACGAGCTGGTCGCTTCGGCCGTCTTCACCCAGCCCGAGATGGGGTCGATCGGCCTTGGCGAAGAGGCGGCGCGGACGCAGGAACCGATCGAGGTCTACGCCACCGCCTTCCGCCCGATGAAGACCGCCTTCGCCGGCCAGCCCGACCGGGTGCTGATGAAGCTGATCGTAAGCCAGGCCACCCGCAAGGTCCTGGGCTGCCACATCGTGGCCCCCGATGCGGGCGAGATGATCCAGCTGGCCGCCATCGCGATCCGGATGGGGGCGACGAAGGAGGACTTCGACCGCACCTGCGCCGTCCATCCCACGATGGCAGAAGAGCTGGTAACGATGCGCAAACCCACAAGAACGGCCTGACTGCGGCAACTCGTGGCTTGATTTTCGGCCCGGGATGACCAGCTAAGGCAACAGAAGACAGGAAAGGTTTTTATCCATGGCAGGAAGTGGCGGCCCCTGGGGCGGCGGTGGCGGCTCTGGCGGCGACGACCGGAACAAGGGCAACGGCGACGACGATGACCGTCGTGGCGGACGCCGGGGCGAAGGCGGTCCGCAGATCCCCGAGATCGACCAGCTGGTCAAACGCGGCCAGGAACAGCTGCGCGTCCTGATGGGCGGGCGCGGTCGTGGCGGCAATGGCGGCGGCGGCGGGCCGGGTGGGACGGGCGGCGGTGGACCAGTGATCACCAGACAGGGCCTTGCCCTTGGCGCCCTGGCAGCCGTGGCGGTCTGGTCTTTCCTGTCCTTCTACACGGTGCGGCCCGAAGAACGCTCGGTCGAGCTTTTTCTGGGCGAAAGCTCGGGCATCGGCAATCCCGGCCTGAACTTCGCACCCTGGCCCGTGGTAAGCTATGAAAAGGTGCAGGTGACCGGTGAACGCACGACCGAAATCGGCACGGGCGAAAACGGCAGCGCGACCGGCCTGATGCTGACGCGCGACCAGAACATCGTCGACATCGGGTTCCAGGTGGTCTGGAACATTGCCGACCCCGAGAAATACCTCTTCAACCTGGCCGACCCCGAGGACACGATCCGCGCGGTCAGCGAAAGTGCCATGCGCGACATCGTGGCCCGGTCCGAATTCTCGCCGATCCTGAACCGGGACCGGGGCGTGATCGCCGCCGACGTGCAGACCCAGGTGCAGGCGACGCTGGACAGCTTCAACGCCGGTATCTCGGTGATCCGGGTGAACCTGCAGCGCGCCCAGCCTCCGCGTGAAGTGCTTGACGCCTTCCGCGAAGTGCAGGCCGCCCAGCAGCAGCGTGACACGCTGCAAAGCGAAGCCGACGCCTACGCCAACCGCGTGACCGCCGGCGCACGGGGACAAGCGGCGCAATTCCTTGAAGAATCAGAGGCCTACCGCGCCCAGGCCGTGAACTCGGCCCAGGGTGAGGCGGCACGCTTCATCTCGGTCTATAACGAGTACATCAACGCACCTGGAAACGATGGAGCGGGTGCTGGGCGGGATGAACAAGGTGATCCTTGATGGCGTCTCGGGTGGCGAGGCGGGGCAGGGTGTGGTTCCGTTCCTGCCCTTGAACGAACTTGGCCGGATGACCGCGCCGCAGGGCGCCGGATCGACGGCGGGAGGGACGAACTGATGCGTGCGATCTACATTCTTCCAGTGGCGGCCATCCTTCTGGTGATCGCGCTGTCGTCCGTCTTCATCGTCGACGAACGCAAGCAGGCGCTTGTCCTGCAATTCGGACAGGTCACCCAGGTCAAGGAAGACCCGGGGCTTGGCTTCAAGGTGCCGTTCATCCAGGAAGTCGTCCTGTACGAGGACCGCATCCTCGGCCTGCCGACGACCCCGATCGAAGTCACCATGCTGGATGACCGCCGCCTTGTCGTGGACGCCTTCGCGCGCTGGCGGATCACAAATCTCGTGCAGTTCCGCGAAGCCACCGGGACCGGGGCCGAAGCGCAGGCGCTGCGGCGGCTGGAAGGGATCGTGAATCCCGCGATCCAGGAAGTGCTGGGTTCGGTTCCATCGAACCGCGTTTTGTCCGAAGACCGGACCGCGCTGATGAACCAGATCCGTGATATCGCCCGGCGCCAGGCATCCAACCTCGGGATCGAGATCATCGACGTGCGCCTGACCCGCACCGACCTGCCCGAACAGAACCTTGAGGCGACCTTCGCGCGGATGCGGGCCGAACGTGAACGCGAAGCCGCAGACGAAATCGCCCGGGGTGGTGAAGCGGCGCAGCGCGTGCGTGCAGCAGCCGACCGGACGCAAGTCGAACTGACGTCAGACGCAAAGCGCCAGGCCGATGTCGTGCGCGGCGAGGCTGATGCCGAACGAAGCCGCATCCTGGCCGAAGCCTATGGCCGCGATGCCGAATTCTTTGGGTTCATCCGGTCGCTCAGCGCCTATGAAACCGCGCTCAAGGGCGACAACTCGTCGATCGTCATGCAGCCCGACAGCGAGTTCTTCTCGTACCTGCGCGGTGCCGGGGTGGATGGGGTCGAAACAGCCCGCACCACGTTTGGCGACCCTGCAGCCGAACCCGCGGCCCCGCCTGCCGCACCATGAGCGTTGTGCTTCTGGCAATCGGGCTGGTTCTTGCTATCGAGGGGCTGGTGCTTGCACTGGCCCCTCGCCGTATCGAGGATGCGCTGCGGTTTCTCGTGTCGCTTGGGCAGGACCAGCGCCGGTTCATCGGCCTTGGGTCGCTGGCGCTGGGCGTCTTTCTGGTCTGGCTTTCGCGCACGGGATGACAAATACTTTCACATCCGGTTGAGACCCTGTCACAGCGTTTGCATTGCGCGGCGGCTTCAGTATTTGTCGTCTCAGCAGTCACGATCCAGCCGGAGAAAACTGGCAGCGTTGACCCGAGCGTTGAACAGGAGATACCAGATTGCCCGACCTCACCCCCTCAATCCGCACAGCCCTTCGGTCAAGCACGCTTCTTGCGCTTGTCCTGGGCTTTGGCCTCAGCGTATCCCCCGTCACCCAGGCTGACGCCTTCGGTGCGCCGGAAACCTTTGCCGATCTGGCTGACCAGATCAGCCCGTCGGTGGTCAACATCACCACCTCGGCCCTGATCGCCGCCCCCGCCGACGGGGGGCCGATGGTGCCCGAAGGCAGCCCCTTCCAGGATTTCTTCGATGACTTCGGCGGCCCTGGCGGTCAGGGCGGCGCGCAGCGGTCCGAGGCGCTTGGGTCGGGATTCGTCGTCAGCGAGGATGGCTATATCGTCACGAACAACCACGTGATCGAAGGCGCCGACGAAATCATGATCGAATTCTTCTCGGGCAAGAAACTGACCGCGAAGGTTGTGGGCACGGATGACAAGACCGACATCGCGTTGCTGAAAGTCGAAGCCGAAGAGGCGCTGCCTTTCGTCAACTTCGGCGATTCCGACCTGATGCGTGTGGGTGACTGGGTCATGGCGATGGGCAACCCGCTGGGTCAGGGTTTCTCGGTCAGTGCCGGGATCGTGTCGGCCCGCGGTCGCGAACAGCAAGGCCCCTATGACGACTTCATCCAGACCGATGCCGCGATCAACCGTGGCAACTCGGGCGGGCCCCTGTTCAACATGGACGGGCAGGTCATCGGGGTGAACACCTCGATCCTGTCGCCGAACGGCGGGTCGATCGGGATCGGCTTTTCGATGTCATCCAATGTGGTGTCCAAGGTCGTCGCCCAGTTGCAGCAGTTTGGCGAGACGCGGCGTGGCTGGCTTGGCGTGCGGATCCAGGACGTGACCCCGGACGTGGCCGAAGCGATGGGCCTTGCCGAAGCCTCGGGTGCCCTTGTCACCGATGTGCCGGACGGACCGGCCAAGGATGCGGGCCTTGTGGCCGGCGATGTCATCACCCGCTTTGATGATCAGCCGGTTGCCGACGCGGGCGATCTGACCCGCCGCGTGGCCGATGCCCCGATCGGCGAGGCGGTGCCCGTGATCATCCAGCGGGAAGGCCAGACCGAGACGCTTGCCGTCACCCTGGGCCGTCGGGAAGACGCCGAGGCCGCGCCGGTGCCTGCCTCTGCCCCGGCACCCGAGGCCCCGAAAGAGATGGAGTCGCTTGGCCTGAAGCTGACGGCGCTGAATGATGACATCCGGTCCCGCCTTGGGATGGACGCATCGGTCGAGGGGTTGATGGTCATGGCGGTGGACCCCGCATCCGAAGCCTATACCAAGGGTCTGCGCGAAGGGGATCTGATCACCGAAGCCGGCCAGTCCCGTGTGGTCCGGCTGCAGGATCTTGAGGACCGGATCGCCGAGGCGAAAGAGGCCGGGCGCCTGTCCATCCTGCTGCTGATCCGTCGCGGGGGCGATCCGCGCTTTGTGGCGCTGTCGATCGAGTGATCTTCCGGCCCTTCGGGACCGGGATGAAGGCGGCGGGTGCCCACCCGCCGCCCTTTTCTTTTGCGCAAGGCCCGGTCGCGCCGGCAGGCCCTCAGGGCTGGTCGCCCGCCCGCACGCCGTCAACCGGAAAGCCGGCGTGCCGAAAGGCGGGGTCAAGCAACCGGTCCAGAAGCGGCGACAGATCCTCGATCATTTCGGCCACCACATGCACCACCCCCGCCTCGCGCTGCAGCTTGCCCGTGACGCGGAGCAGCCGCCCGGCGATCACCGCGCGGCGAAAGCGTTCGTAGACATTGGCCCAGACCACCACGTTCGCGGTGCCCGTCTCATCCTCAAGCGTGACGAAGATCACGCCCTTGGCCGTGCCGGGGCGCTGGCGCACAAGGACCAGCCCGGCCACCGTGACCCGCGCCCCTGCGGGCGGCTCATGCAGACGCCCGGCCTGCAGCGCCCGGGGCGGGTGCGGCCAGGGCCGTGTGGTGAAAGGGGGTCTGGCATCAAGCATTGGAACAATAGTAGAACATTTGCCTTGCAAGGCAAGCCCGTCCTTGTCGCGGACCCTCTGGCAAAACCTCCCGGACTAGCCTATGTCGTCCCGGACGATCCCGGGAGACGAGAATGGCGAAGATCACTTACGTGGAACATGGCGGCAAGGAACATGTGGTCGAGGTCGCAAACGGCCTGACTGTCATGGAAGGCGCGCGCGACAATGGCATTCCCGGCATCGAGGCCGACTGCGGCGGCGCCTGCGCCTGTTCGACCTGCCATGTCTATGTTGACCCGGCCTGGGTGGACCGCCTGCCGAAGAAAGACAGCATGGAGCAGGACATGCTGGATTTCGCCTGGAACCCCGATCCGGTCCGGTCGCGGCTGACCTGCCAGTTGAAGGTGTCGGCAGCCCTTGACGGGTTGCGCGTGCAGATGCCGGAAAAGCAGATCTGACCTGCGCAACCTCTCGTCGTTGACGTCGTCACTCCTCGCCGGTCGTCCGACGAGGAGACAAGGCCGAACGACGAGGCTCTAGTCGGATTTTCCCAGACGGTCGGCCTTCTTGCGCACCAGCACGGTGCGCAAGTCATGCATCGCCAGAAGCAGCGCGTCCGTCACCGCATCAAGCTGCGCCCCGGTCGCGCGCGACTGCGCCCAATGCGTGGTCAGGTTCAGGTGATCGACCGTTCGCAGGATGTCATCGACTTCGCGGGCGGCAAGCTGTGCCTGGCGCGCCGCCAGCCAGCTTTCGATTGCCGCAATGTCCGGCTTTGAAAGGGCAACATCGCCGTGCGGCTTGATGGTCCCGTTCTTGACGTTGACGGTGGCGATCTCGTCCATCTCGATCCGGCGCTGGCGGTTTTCGGTGCTCAGCCGGAAGACCACGGCCCCGTTTTCGCGAACCCGGAAATAGTAGTCGGGAAGATCAGCCGTCATCGCGCGTGCCAGACTCCGTTGGGTGCAGCGGCAGGACGCAACACCCGCCCCGCATGACACCATTCCTTTCGCAGCCGGGCGCAATCGTCAACCCGGATCGAAAGGCCGGGACCTTTGCCCGAGGGCCTTAGACAAGGGCCGCGCAGAACCGCTGGATACGGGTGCAGGCCTCGTGCAGCACCTCGTCCGACGTGGCATAGCTGACGCGGAAGTTGGGCGACACGCCGAACGCCGCGCCAAAGACCACGGCAACGCCGGTTTCCTCCAGCAGGGCGGTGGCAAACACCTCGTCATTCGAGATGACGGTGCCTGCAGGCGTGGCCTTGCCGATGACACCCGCGATATCGGGATAGACGTAGAACGCACCTTCGGGCTTTGGACAGCGGATGCCCTTGGCCTGGTTCAGCATCGACACCACCAGATCGCGGCGGCCCTGAAAGAGCTTGCGGTTCGGGGCCAGAAAATCCTGCGGGCCGGACAGCGCCTCCAGCGCTGCATGCTGGCTGACCGACGAGGGGTTCGACGTCGATTGCGACTGGATCGTCCCCATCGCCTTGATCAGCGCCACCGGACCTGCCGCATAGCCGATCCGCCAGCCGGTCATTGCATAGGCCTTGCTGACGCCGTTGCAGGTGAGGGTGCGGTCATAAAGGCCGGGCTCGACCTCGGCCGGGGTGCAGAAGACGAAATCGTCGAAAACAAGGTGTTCATACATGTCGTCGGACATCACCCAGACATGGGGATGACGCATCAGCACATCGGTCAGCGCCTTCAGCTCCTCCCGGGTATAGCCGGCCCCGGTGGGGTTGGAAGGCGAGTTGAAGATGAACCACTTGGTCCGGGGTGTGATCGCCGCCTCAAGCTGCGCCGGGGTCATCTTGAACGCGGTCTCGATCCCGCAGACGACAGGCACAGGCGTGCCCCCGGCCAAAAGCACCATGTCGGGATAGCTTACCCAATAGGGTGCGGGGATGATCACCTCATCCCCCGGATTGCAGGTCGCCATCAGCGCGTTGTACAGGATCTGCTTGCCGCCGGTTCCGACCGACACCTGCGACGGCGTGTAGGTCAGCCCGTTTTCCCTCAGGAACTTGGCACAGATCGCCGCCTTCAGTTCGGGTATTCCGTCCACCGCCGTGTAGCGGGTCTTGCCATTGTCGATGGCGCGCTTTGCCGCCTCGCGGATGTTCTGCGGCGTGTCGAAATCCGGCTCGCCCGCGCCAAGGCCGATGATATCGCGCCCCTCGGCCTTCAGTTGCGCGGCCTTGGTGGTGACCGCGATGGTCGGCGAGGGTTTGACCCGTGCCAGCGTGTCGGACAGGAAGCTCATCAGCGGCCCCTTTCAAGGGTGGAAGTCACTCGCTGCCTGTCTTAGGGTTCGCCCCCGGACGGTTCAAGCTGGAATGGTGGGGCAATGCAAGAGATGGCCGAAGCGCGCCTGAAACGGCTGTCGATGCGATCCTGGCGGCGTGGCACCAAGGAGATGGACCTGATCCTTGGCCCTTTCGCCGACGCAAATCTTGCCGGGCTTGGCGAAGGCGACCTCGCGCTTTATGACCAGCTTCTGTCCGAGAATGACCAGGACCTGATCACCTGGGTGCTGGGGCAAGTTGCGCCGCCTGCAGACCTTGCCCCGCTTGTCGCGCGCATCGCCGCCTTCGCCCAAGGCCGCCTGTCCGCGAAAAGCTGAGACAAGTTCGCCGCAAGTTTACCGAATGTTTGCGGTTTGTGCCGATTCTACCGGGAACCGTACGGTGGAGTAACGAAATGACGCAACATGCCCCGGTGCTGGATGGATCGCAAAGGGCGTTCCTGTCCTGCTACCTTGACAACCTTGGTCTGATGGAACGGCTTCACCGCCTGCTTCTCGACGTGATCAAGGACGAATTCGAACGCCTTGATATTCTCGAGATCAACTCGGTCCAGGCGCTTTTGCTGTTCAACATCGGCGAGAACGAGGTGACGGCCGGCGAATTGAAATCGCGCGGCTATTACCAGGGCTCCAACGTCAGCTACAACCTGAAAAAGCTGGTGGAACTGGGGTTCATGCACCACCAGCGGTCCGAAATCGACCGAAGGTCGGTGCGGGTGCGGCTGACCGAGAAGGGCCGCCATGTGCGGGGGCTTCTGTCCGACCTTTTCGCCCGCCATGCCGAAGGAATGGAACGTCGCGGGTTGATCGACGCCTCCGGGATGGATGACATCAACACCTCTTTGCGGCGGATGGAACGCTTCTGGACCGACCAGATCCGCTACATCTACTAGTTGCGTCAAGGCTGGCCTTCACATCGGATAGAAATATCAAGGCTGGCTTTGACAAGCCTGCGCTTTTCCCCTTACCCGCAGGCGGTTATCAGAGCGCTTCTCCGGGTGTGACAAGGCTGCCCTTTGCGTCTGGTCGCCCACAGTCCGCCTTGGGCGAAACCATCTGCCATTCCGTTGCATGCCGATGTGACCAAAGCGAATGAGGTCACGAGGGCCAATGTCTCGCGGCTGTTCGCGGGGCAGATCAAGAAGGGCCTGAAAGAGAACGCCCGTCGGCCCCTTCACCGCGTCCTGTCCGGTTCTTTCGGCGGGATGGTACAGCGGGGGATCATCGCGGCATCACCTGTTCTCGCCACAGCCCCAACGCCGCGCGTGCAGCGCAAGGGCGTGCCTTCCGGAGCATGGGTTTTTGCCCAAAGGCTGGACACCAAATGGCCGGACCGGGGCGGCCTGCAGGGGGATGGCGGCAGCGTCCCCGGCCCCCGCAGCGCGCTGAACCCGGTGGCCTAGAAGGGGCAGGTTGATCCGGCTGATGGACTGTCTGAAGGGTGACGGTCGCATCAGCGGGCCAAGCCAGAACCTGTGCCTTGTCGCACTGCGGGCCGGGGAAACTGTCGCGCTGACCCGATAGCGCCAGGCCAAACCCTGGGTTGGCAAAAAGACGCGTGACTGTGAACCAGACGCTGCCTGTATGGCGCCATATGCAGCGTCGAAATGGCTTGCGGGCGTCGTCGGGACAGTGGTCGATCCCTGTCCCTGTCGCGAAACCCCTTCCGGGCATCGACCGCCATTTCCGTCAAGACAGGCCTTGACCGAAGGCCGCCGTCCCGCGCCGCGCAAAAGGCTTGCCGAGACGGCCCCCTTCCGTTCCCCCGAAGCCGGGGATCACATCGTCGCCAGTTCGACCGCCAGCCTGCAGCCCTGCGCATATTCCGGCAGATGGACGTATTCCTTGATCGTGTGAATCTCGTACTGCCCGGCGCCGATGGTGACGGTGGGAATGCCGTGCTTGTCCAGCCAGTTGGCGTCCAGCCCGCCGTTCGAGAAGATGAAGACCGGCTTCAGCCCGATCGCCTCGACCGCCTTCACGGCATGGCGCACGACGGCGGTATCTTCGCCCAGATTGAAGGGGGGATAGGCCTTCACGCTGGTGAATTCCATCCCGGCCATGTCGCCTTCGGTATCGGTCACCTGGGTCCGCGCCTTTTCGAACGCGGTGCGAATTCCCGTGGTGATCGCTGTGGTGAATTCCTCTTTCGGGCTGCGCGCCTCGCCCCTCAGCCAGGCATAGTCGGTGACGACGTTGGTCGCATCGCCCGCTGCCGCCCCGTCGCGGCCGCCGAAGATGCCGACGTTGCTCGTGCCATGGCCATCCGGCTTGACGATCTTGCCGAACCAGCCGGCGGCCTTGGTCTCGGCGAGGCCAAGTGCGGCGACGAGGGTGGCCGAGATGCCCTTGTCGGGTGCCACGCCGGCGTGGCTTGCCTTGCCGGTGATCGCGACTTCCCAGTTCTCCTGCCCCACGGCGCCGACGATCAGCTCGGATGCAAGTCTGCCGTCAACGTTGAAGCACATCACCGCGCCATTGAGGTCAGCCGGGTCCAGCTCGCGCGCGCCATGCAGGCCGCTTTCCTCGCGCACGGTGAACAGAAGGGTCATCGGCGGGTGCGGCAGGTTGTGCTTCATCAGCGTTTCCACCAGTGCCACCA
The DNA here is from genome assembly GCA_026400325.1 of Rhodobacterales bacterium. Classification (GTDB taxonomy): domain Bacteria; phylum Pseudomonadota; class Alphaproteobacteria; order Rhodobacterales; family Rhodobacteraceae; genus Tabrizicola. Next base: position 15,197 of record JAPLPF010000148.1, on the reverse strand, counting down.
GCATGGCGCAGCCGGTGCGGTTGTCGCCGCCAAGTGCTGTCGTGCCATCGCCGACGATGCGGTCACCCTCGACGCGCGGCTTGGCCCCGGCGCAAAGCGGCACGGTGTCGAGATGGGTCGAGAACAAGAGCCGCGGCCCGGGTTTCGTGCCGGGCAGGTCCACGATCAGGTTGCCGGTCTGCGTCGGCAACGGGATCTTCGCGGCAACCCCATCGAACCGGATCGACGCAGCGTGCACGCCAAGCGCCATCAGATCATCGCGAATGGCGTTGGCAATCTGCTCTTCCTGGCCGGTAACGCCGTCGATCGCGAGGTATCGCAGCAAGAGTTTCTCGGCCGAAGCGGTGTCAAGGTGTTGGCTGGCGTTGGTCATGTTCAGCTCCATTTTTCCGGCTGGCTCACCCGTGACGTGCATCGGGATTCGGCCAGGACAACTTTGAATGAGGGTGCATCCTGCCGACTTTGGACGCAAGTCTGCTTGCTGCCAGGCATCACTGTTTGCGGCCCCGTGTCCAGCTTGGTCAGGCGGCGGCAATCCGCCCGGGCCTGGCCGATCAGTTGACCTTGCGCGCTGGCAGGAAGGGCAGGGGGGCGACCGGCAGCCCGTCCTCGATCATCGCCCGCGCCTCTTCCGGGCGCGCTTCGCCGTGAATGGCGCGCGTGGGTGCGTCGCCCTCGTGCATCTTCCGCGCTTCTGCGGCGAAGTTCAGTCCGACGTATTCGGAGTTTTCCTCGATCTGGCGGCGAAGCGCGGCCAGTGCAGCTTCCAGTTCGGACTGCGGTTCGGTCAAGGCGGGCGCGGACGATTGTCTTGCAAGATCAGCTGTCTGCGCCTTGCGGGCAGGCTGGACACTGGGGGCCATCAGGGATTTTTCGACCGACGCCGATCCGCAGATCGGGCAGGCAAGCTGCCGCGCCCCCTGCAAGGCTGCAAAGCCTTCGGCGTTCTGGAACCAGCTGTCGAAACCATGCCCGGCTTCGCATTTCAGGCTGTAGCGGATCATCGCGGTCATCCTGCGGTCACGACAAGGTCATAGCTAAGCATGGCGGCCGGAACGTCAATGGCCGCACCAGCATCCGCGCCCCGACTATTCGCCGATGCCCGGCTATTCGCCTATGATCGGGGCCTGCCGTCCGGCCGCGGGTGGAGCAAAAGCAGCAATCAGGCGACCGAGGTCCGGTTCCTGAACCAGATCGGCGGCCTCCTGCTGGACAAACCATGCACGACGACGTTCAAGCGCCTCGGGGAAGGCGTCCGCCAGGTGCAGGACCTGCAGCGCGAAGACGCCGACCGCGCAGGGCACCTGTGCTTCGACCGTGATGATCTTCTGATAGCCGTAACGCCCCAGGCAGACCGGGTCTATCTGACCCGCGACGCCGGCTTCTTCCCAGGCTTCCTGCGCCGCCGCTGCTTCGGGCGCGAGACCCGGCATCGGCCAGCCCTTGGGTATGATCCAGCGCCCGGTGTCGCGACTGGTGATCAACAGGACTTCAATCCCCCCGGACGGGCCATTGGCCGCCCTCCAGCACAAGGCGCCATATTGCATCCGGACCCCGGATGTTCCCTCGGCACCCCGTACCGCCATCTTGTCACGCCAGCCCATATGTCTTGCCACCCTGGCCGACCGGTTCCCGGATCTGACCCATGCTCTGCCACCTCACCGTCAATATGGCATGGATCACAGCAAAATTACAGGATTATCAACCGCAATTGACCGCCAGCCTTTCCGGATTATCTCTCATGCACGAAATCGGGCAAGGGAGCATCGAGATGCGCGTGATCCTGGCGGTTCTTTTGGCATTCGCCCTGGCCCTTCCGGCCACTGCAGCGGACAGTTTCCGCTTCGCTTCGATCGACGGGGGCGAGATCGACCTTGCCGACTGGCGCGGCAAGCCGGTGCTGGTGGTCAATACCGCCTCGATGTGCGGCTATGCCGGGCAGTTCGATGCGCTGCAGGACTTGCAGGACCGGTACGGTAACGCGGCACTGATCCTTGCCGTCCCTTCGGACGACTTCAACCAGGAACTTGCCGATGAAGCGGCGGTCAAGGAATACTGCGCGCTGACCTTCGACATCACCCTGCCCATGACAGAGATCACCCATGTCCGGGGATCGCAGGCGCATCCCTTTTACGCCTGGGTGCGCAAGGAAACCGGGTTCGTGCCGCGCTGGAACTTCAACAAGGTTCTGATCGCGCCTGACGGGTCGATTGCCGGGACCTGGGGCGCGAAAGTTAAGCCGGAAAGCGCCGAAATCGCGGGTCGGATCGAGGCGATGCTGCCGTGATCGCAGGCCCGCCGCCCCGCGCGGCGGGGCCGCGCCTGGCTGCAGCGCCCTTGTTCATCGGGTCAGAGATCTATCGCGGATCGTCCTACGGTCCGGCGCATCCCCTGCGCGTGCCCCGGGTATCGACCGTAATGGACCTTTCCCGCGCCCTTGGCTGGCTGCCGCCCGACCATTTCCGCGCCAGTCCGCGCGCCAAGCCCGCAGCCCTGGCCCTCTGGCATCACCGCGATTACATCGCAGCCCTGCAGACGGCCGAGGTGGCCGGAGAAGCCACGCCCGAGATGCGGACCCGCTATCACCTTGGCACCCTGTCCAATCCGGTCTTCCCGCAGGTCTTCCGCCGGCCCGCCACCGGGGCGGGCGGCACGATGCTGGCGGCAGAGCTTCTTTCGGCGTCACCCGGCGTGATCCATGTGCCGGGCGGCGGCACACATCACGGGTTGCCGGGGCGGGCGAACGGGTTTTGCTACCTCAATGACGTGGTGCTGGCGATCAAGGTGATGCAGCGCGCCGGTCTGACCCGCATCGCCTATGTCGATCTGGACGCGCATCATTCCGATGGGGTGGAATTCGCCTTTGCGGGCGATCCGGGCCTGCGGATGATATCGGTCCATGAAGAGGGGCGCTGGCCGTTTACCGGCGCGCTGGAGGATGAGGCCGGGGGCAGCGCCTTCAACCTGCCGGTTCCGCGCGGCTATAACGACAGCGAGGCGCGGGCGGTCCTGCACGGCCTGATCCTGCCCCGGGTGGCCGCGTTCCGGCCCGAGGCGCTGGTCGTGCAATGCGGGGCCGACAGTCTGGCCGAAGACCCGCTGTCGCGCCTGGCCCTGTCGAACCGGGCCTATCTTGAGGCGCTGGACGGGCTTCTGCCGCTGGCCCCCCGCGTGCTGGTCCTGGGCGGGGGCGGCTATAACCCCTGGTCCGTTGGCCGCCTTTGGACCGCCCTCTGGGGCCGGATCAGCGGTCAGGTGTTGCCCGACCTCTTGCCGCCAGAGGCTGCGGCGGTGCTGGAGGGGTTGACCTGGGGCGGCGGCGGCAGGCCCGCACCCGACCCCATGCTGTGCCGCACCCTGCTGGACCCGCCGCGCGAAGGGCTGGTCCGGCCCGAAATTCGTGACCGCCTGGCACGGCTGGCGCGCCGGTGATCCCGGCTTTGCCGCGCTGCTTGCCCGCCCGGCTTCTTGACAGCCGCCAAGCCGTCATGCAGCACGGGAGCCAAAGCCATGGAGACGCCTGATGAAGATCGCCCACCGCGAGATCGGCCCGACCCATCCGCCCCTCGTCATCGCCGAGATCGGCATCAACCATGGCGGCAGCCTGGCCGTCGCCAAGGAAATGGTGCGGCTGGCGGCGGGCGCGGGCTGCGAGATGGTCAAGCACCAGACCCACATCATCGAAGACGAGATGACCGAGGAGGCGAAGTCGATCTTCCCACCCAATGCCGATGTGTCGATCTGGCATGTGATGGAACGCTGCGCCCTCAGCCTGGCGGACGAGACGGAGCTGAAACGGTATACTGAAAGCCTGGGGATGATCTGGATCTCTACCCCGTTCAGCCGGGCCGCGGCGGACTTTCTGGAGACGCTTGACGTGCCGGCCTACAAGATCGGTTCGGGCGAGGCGGACAACCTGCCGCTCATTCGCCACATCGCGAAGAAGGGCAAGCCGGTGATCCTGTCGACCGGCATGCAGACCATCGACACGATCCGCCGGTCAGTGGCCATCCTTGACGCTGCCGGGATCGACTATGCCCTTCTGGAATGCACGAACCTTTACCCTTCTCCGCCCGAGATCGTGTCGCTGCAGGGCGTGACCGACCTGCGCGCGGCTTTCCCCAAGGCCGTCGTCGGCTTTTCCGACCACTCCATCGGCCCCGAGATGGCCCTTGCCAGCGTGGCCCTTGGTGCCTCGATCCTGGAACGGCACTACACCGACACCCGCTACCGCAAAGGCCCCGACATCATCAACTCGATGGACCCGGCCGAACTGCGCTTTCTGATTGACCGCAGCCGCGAGATCTGGACCGCGCTGCACAATCCCAAGGAACGCACCGAGGCGGAAGAACCCGTCTACCGCTTTGCCCGCGCCTCCGTAGTGGCCGACCGTGACCTGGCCGAGGGCCATGTCATCACCGAGGCCGACATCTGGGCCCGCCGCCCCGGGTCCGGCGAGATTGCGGGCTATGATTTTGACAAGGTTGTGGGAATGCGGCTGACCAGGGCCGTCACCCGCAACACGCAGCTGAAATGGGCTGATCTGAAGTAGCCCCAGCCGACTGCGCGCTGGGCCCGTGCCCCGTTACTTCGGCGGGCGGGCGCCTTGCAGAAGATCGCGGTGCCGGGGCCAGATCTCGCCCCGCCGTGCCAGCCACCAGAACCGGCGCAGGTAGTTTCCGGCCTTCAGCCGGTAATGCGGCAGCCTTCGGAAAAACGGGAACTTCTGCACATCGGCAAAGCCTGCGCCGGTGATCAGGCTTTGGCCGCCGTCATCGACATGGCTGGGAAACGGCTCCAGCCCGCGCAGACGGAAGTCATGCACGAAAAAACGGTTGATCTCGTGGTCGGTCGCCCGCGTTACCCGGCGCATTGCGGGCAAAAGCCTTGCCGCCGTCGCGCGGTTGATGAGGTAGGCCCCCGTGCCGGTGTTGGGGCCAAGATAAGCCATCAGCCGGTAAGGCCCGATGCTGCCTTGTGAAATGGGCAGCTTGGCGCGGATCCGGTTCAGTTTCAGCAGGTCCCAGTGCGCCTTGGCCTGCAGGGCCAGCCGCAGCGCGGGCAGAAAGTCGTCGTGGAAGACCACGTCATCTTCCATCACCAGCGCATGTGGCTTGCCCGTGGCAAGGAATTCCTCCCAGACGCCAAGGTGCGAATGATAGCACCCGATGCCGCCGATCAGGATCTCGCGCCCCATGTTGCGCCTGAAGGCTTCGACGTCGGTGTTGGCCAAAAGCCGCGCTTCTTCCGCCCGGCCATCAACGCCGGGAAAAAGGGTGTAGGGCAGGCCAAGGGGGCCAAGCTGCGCCTCCATCTTTTCCCGCCGCCCGGTCGCGCGGAGAAGGTTGATCAGCCAGACCGGCAGGTCATCAAGCGCGTCGGTCATGCCGCTGTCCCCATCCAGGCATCGCGCAGCCAGCCGCAGGCCTTAGTCGAGGCAAGGCCTGCGCGGTACCCTTGCACCGCCTCGTCCATCTTCGGCCGACCGTGAAAGCACACGACACGCGCATCGGCAGGCAGGCGCGGTGCCACAAACAGGTTCAAGGGCTTGGCCGGACGGCAGTCATATTTGAAGCTGACGACCCAAGCCTCGGGCAGGGGGGCGAAATCGCCGTGGTCCAGCGCCAGCCGCGAGGTATAGATCTGCTCTGATCCGCCGCCGTAGACCAGGGCCTCCTCAGGGTTTTCCGCCATGCGGTCGTAAAGATAGCGGTGGCGGTCAGGCTCGATCTTCTCGACCGACCCATGGCCAAGCGCGGGCAGGCCCGACCGCGCGTGCCATTCGCGGCGCATGGCAATCTTGCCGGGGGCAAAGTCGCGGATCACATCGACATTGCCGGTGATCGCCACGTCGATGTCCAGGACCAGCAGCGGCCCCTCCAGCCCCTCGATCAGGCCGGGGCGAAAGAGGCTGATCTTCTGGAACGGCGCTTTCAGCCCCTTTGCCTGCATTGCCGCAAACATCCGGTCGTGGAACGGCTCTTGCGGCAGGGGCAGCACCTCGATGCCGGGATCCAGCCCGCGCGCATCGTCGGTCATGCACACAAAGCGCAGGCGCGACGCACTGTGCCGCGCCAGACCGCTGCGCAAGCGGTTGACGTATTCCGGGCCGTAGCGCGTGCCGAACTTGAGGCAGATGCAAGTGGTGGTGGTCATGCGCGGGCCTGTCCTGTCAATCTTCAAGGGTATCGGCAGGCTTGCCCGGGTGCAAGTCGGCACCGCTGGAATGGTCCGGCCGTTCTTGGTAAGAGGGTGACTGGCGCAAGGTGGGATGGCCGCGACCGATGACGAAGCTTCGCCGCGAAGGGACGCGCGTCCTGCATCGTGGGCTGGACGCCCTGCGTGCACCGCTGGATGCCCGGGCAAGAGCGGCCCATGACCGCGACTTCGACCCGCAAGCTGCGGCGATTGCTGGTGAAATGCCCCTGACGGGCAAGGTCGCGGTGCTGGTCACCTTTCAGCCGCAGGGGATGGCGCGGTCGGTCCTTGAAACCTGCCGGTTTCTGGACGGCGCCGGGTATGCCGTGCTTGTGGTCGTCAACGCGCCCTTGCGCGCGTCGGACCGCGACCTGCTTCTGCCGTTGTGCTGGAAGGTCCTGCCGCGGCCAAACCGGGGCTATGACTTTGGTGGTTATCGTGACGGGATCCGCTGTCTTGGCGAGATTGCGTCGTCCCGCGACAGTGTTTTGCTGGTCAATGACAGCATCTGGCTGCCCATCGACAAGGGCACGACCTTGCTGAACGATCTGGAGGCTGACCCGGCCCCGTTCTCGGGCGTGGCACTTGAAAAGCGGGCCGGGCGGTCCCGGCGGCGCTGGCACTACCAGTCGTTCCTGCTGCACTTCAAGGGGCAGGCGCTGCAAAGCCCGGCGTTTCGCAGCTATTGGCAAACGATGCGCCTGTCCGACACCAAGCGGGTCGTGTTGAAACATGGCGAAAAGGGCCTGTCGCAGGCAATGTTCCAGGCCGGGCTTGGCGGGCAGGGCGATGCGACCCGGTCACGCCTTCTGGCCAGCCTGACGCAGCAGAACAACAGCTTTCTGCACCGGACCCTGGCCTATGCGGCCTATGAAAACCCGGCGGACCTGCATCAGGGGCAGCGTCTTCTGGACCGCTACCAGGACAGCGATGACTGGCGCCGCGACGCCCTGCAACATATGAAACGTCTGATGGAATGGCTGCCTTTTCCGGCCGTCTTCGGCTTTGCCGCCATCCGCCTGCTGGGGGTGGCCTACATGAAGAAGACCAGCACTCTGATCGTTTACAACGGCATGCGCTGGCAGTACCTGCGCGCCGTGGCAGCCGGTGACCTGCCCCCGCCGCCGCCGGATGTACTGGCCGAACTGCAGCAAAGCCGGATGGAGCCCCGTTTGACCACCGATCCCATCGACCTGCCCCCCACCCACGGCGCATCCGCCCGATGACCCGTCATCTGCTTTTCCTCACCGGCACCCGCGCCGATTTCGGCAAGCTGGAACCCCTTGCCGCCGCCGCGCGGGATGCGGGCCATCGGGTGACGTTCTTCGTGACCGGGATGCACATGATGGACCGCTATGGCCTCACCCGGAACGAGGTCAGGCGGATGCCCGGCGTCACTGTCCATGAGGTGCCGAACCAGACCGAAGGCGACCCTCAGGACCTTATCCTTGCGCGCACCGTCACTGGATTTTCCGCCTTCGTGACTGCGCAGAAACCTGACCTCATCATCCTGCACGGTGACCGGATCGAGGCCCTGGCCGGGGCTCTGGTGGCCGCCACGAACTATGTCCGGTCAGCCCATGTCGAGGGAGGCGAGGTGTCGGGCACGATCGACGAGGTCTTTCGCCACTGCAACACCAAGCTTTGCACGCACCATTTCGTCTCGTCCGAGGCTGCCGCCACCCGCGTCCGCGCCCTGGGAGAGCCGCCCGAGACAATCCACGTCATCGGTTCGCCCGAACTGGATTTCCACGCCCGCCCTTCCGCTGTCACGTTGACCGAGGTGCAGGACCGCTATGCCATCCCCTTTGCCGATTACGGCATCGTGACCTTTCACCCGGTGACCAGCGAACAGGACACGATCGGCCGACAGGCGCAGGACCTTTTTGGGGCCCTTGCCACCAGTGGCCGCAATTTCGTGGTCATCGCCCCGAACAACGACCCCGGCAGCGACGCCATCTTCGCGACCCTCGACACCCTTCCGAAGGACCGCTTCCGCCTTCTGCCCTCGATGCGCTTTGCCCATTTCAGCGAGTTGATGAAGAATGCGGCCTGCATGGTCGGCAACTCCTCCGCCGGGGTGCGCGAGGCGCCGTTTCTTGGCCTGCCCTCGCTTGACATCGGCACGCGGCAGTCCAACCGCTCGGACGCCCCGTCGGTCCTCGCCTGCAAGGCTGCGGATCGTGCGACGATCCTGGGGTTCCTGAAAACCCATTGGGGACGCGAAACCCCGTCGCATGATGGCTTTGGTCAAGGCACAGCCGCCGAAAAGTTTGTTGCCACCCTTGCCGACCCGGCGTTCTGGTTCCTCAGCCTGCAAAAGGCGTTCCGTGACATCGGCTAGGCCCCCAGCCCCACCCCCAGTCTTGCCCTTGGGCCTGCAGCTTCGCGCCTATCTCGCGGCAAGCCACGCTATCCCTTTGGCCGCCCCCGTCCTGCTGCAAAGACGACTGGCCAAAGGCAAGGAGCTTGCCGACCGCTGGCGCGAAAAGCTGGGGGAAGCGGGCCTGCCGCGCCCGGATGGCCATCTGATCTGGCTTCATGCCGTCGGCCTGGGCGAAACGCTTGCCCTGCGCGGCCTGATTGCCGCCCTGGCCGCACAGTCCCCGGCCACCAGCTATCTTGTCACCTCAACCACCAAAGGCTCGGCCCTGGTCCTTGCGCAGAACCTGCCGCCCCGCACCCGCCACCAGTTTCTGCCGCTGGATGCGCCCGGCTATCTGGGGCGTTTTCTTGACCACTGGCGGCCGGACCTGTCGATCTGGGCCGAGCAGGACCTCTGGCCCCGTGCGGTCATCGACACCGCTTCGCGAGGCATCCCCCTGGCCCTTGTCAACGCGCGCATGAACGCCGATGCCTATGCGCGCCGCCGCCACTGGCGGGGCCTTTACGCCGACCTTTTCGCCCGGTTCCAGCTTGTCACCGCACAGGATGAGGTGACTGCCCGGCACCTGTCCGCCCTTGGGGCGCAAGACGTCCGCACCAGCGGTTCCCTGAAGGCCGCCGCCCCGCCGCTGCAGGCCGACCCCCAGGCGCTTGCCGCCGCCCGCGCGCTGCTGGTCGGTCGCCCGGTCGTCCTCCTTGCCTCTTCCCACCCCGAGGATGAGGCGGCCGTCTTCACAGCCCTTCGGACCCCGCACCCGAAACCCCTCCTGATCGTCGCCCCCCGCGACCCGCACCGCGGACCGGACATTGCCGCCCGCGCTGCCGAACATGGGCACAGCGCAACCTTGCGCAGCGCAGGCGAAGGTCCGACTGCCGACGTCTGGATTGCCGACACTTTTGGCGAGATGGGCCTGTGGTATCGGCTTTGCCCGGTCTGCATCATTGGCGGCACCCACGGCGCCACCGAAGGCCACAACCCATGGGAGCCCGCTGCCCTGGGGTCCGCCATCCTGCACGGCCCCCGCATTGCCAACTTCGCGGGCGATTTCGCGGCCTTGCACCAGGCAGGGGCCGCCCTGCCGGTCTTTCCCGAGGGGCTTGCCGCGGCGATGGCCACCGATCATTCCCGAATGGCGGCCCGCGCAAAGCGCCTGTCCGACGCAGCCCAGGATAGTCTGGCACCCCTGGCAGCCGACCTTCTTGCGCTGCAGGCCGCCCGATGAAGCTTTGGCTCTTTCTTCGCGTCTGGTCGCTTTTGTGGCACCTCGGCTTGCCTGTGGTCCTGATCTACCTTTGGCGGCGGGGCCGAAAGGATGCGCTTTACAGTCGGCACCTCGCCGAACGCTTCGGGCGCTACCCCGAGCGCCTTCCGGGCGCGATCTGGGTCCATGCCGTTTCCCTTGGCGAGATGCGCTCGGCCGTTCCGTTGATCCGCGCCTGTCTCGACCGGGGCGAACATGTCGTCACCACCCATTTCACCCCGGCCGGTCGGCGCGAAGCCACCCGTGTCTTTGCCGTCGATATCGCCGCTGGCCGAATGGCCGCCGTCTGGGTTCCCTTCGAGACATCATGGGCTTACGCGGGATTTTTCAACTCCTTTCGCCCGAAAGTGGGCCTGGTGATGGAGATAGAGATCTGGCCCCGGATGATCTTTGCCGCAAAGGGCGCAGGGGTTCCCCTTTTCATGTGCAACGCGCAATATCCTACAAAATCAATGACGCGCGATGCAAAGCTGAGTCTTCGTCACAAGTTCATGCAAGGCTATGCCGGGGCTTTCGTGAAGTCCGACCTGCAGGCGGAACGGTTCGCCAGCGTTGGTGTGTCCAACATCAGCGTGACCGGAGAGTTGCGGTTTGATCAGCCGGTCCCGTCGCACCTTGTTGCTGCCGCGACCGCCCTGCGACCGACCTTGTCCGGCGACCGCCCGGTCATCACCTTTGCCTCGGCGGTCGAGGGCGAGGATGACCTTTACCTTGACGCCATCACCGCCGCCCTTTGTCACCCGTCACGGCCTTTTGTCGTCTATGTTCCACGCAAGCCCGAACGCTTTGACACGGTCGCGGGGCTGCTTGCCGCGCGCGGACTAAGGACAATCCGACGCTCGGAAGTCCTTGACCCGTCGCTTGGTGCCAATCACCTCCCCTCGCTCCGGTGGGCAGCGGCTGAAGGTGGGGCGCACTCCTCCGGGGCGCATCCGGACGCCGCCCCCGACATCCTGCTTGGTGATTCGCTTGGCGAGATGTATTTCTACATCGCCTTGGCCGATCGCGTGGTGACGGGCGGCGGTTTCACACGCCATGGGGCGCATAACATCATCGAGCCGCTGGCCCTGCAGCGCCCGGTGATTGTCGGGCCCGAGATCCAGACCATCGAGTATCCTGCTGTCGAGGCTATCGCTGCGGGCGTCTGCCTGCGGGTGGAGACGGCCGCGGCCTTGACTGCGGCGCTGACCGACTGGCCCGGACCGGAACCGCAGACCATCGACAGGTTCTTCAAGGCCCATTCTGGTGCCACAGAGCGCACCTTGACCGCCCTGCAGCGGCTGAAAATCTTCGCAGAAAACTCACAGACGCTCTGATCGGCACTTCGAAGGTGCCGCTACCAGCCGCTGAACCCGCCGTCGACGTTGATCATCTGCCCGGTGATGTAGCCCGACTGGGCGCTTGCCAGGAACAGCATCGCATCCGCGATCTCGTCCGGCCTTGCCATCCGGTCCAGCATGATCAGTTCGCCAACCCGGCGCTGGAATTCGTCGGAATGGTTGTTGAAGACCGCACCGGGTGCAATCGTGTTCACCGTCGCCCCCCGCGGTGCCCAGTAGCCCGCCAGCCAGACCGTCAGCCCGTGGATGCCCGCTTTCGTCACCCCGTAGGCCGAAAAGTTCTTGAACGGCATCCCCTCGTAGATCCGATGATGCGCCCCGTTCAGGGCATACATCGAGGCCACGTTGATCAGCGTGCAGGGCCATTTCCCGACGATATCCCGGTCCATCTGCCGGGCAACCATGAAGGGCCCGGTCAGGTTCGTCCGCATCGTCCGCTCCCAGTCGCTGACCTTGAGGTCGGCAAAGTCGGGGAAGGGCTGCCCCGCGCCCATCAGCAATTCACCCGTGATGGCGGCGTTGTTCAGGACGACGTTCGGCTCCCACCCATCCCTCAGGATGCGCTGGAAGATGCCCGTCACCTCATCCTCGTTCGCGACGTCCAGCGGGTAGAAGCGGAAGTTTTCGTTCCTTCCATGCGCCTCGACCAGGCCGTCCGCCCGATGTCCCGGCAAGTCCGACGCGATCACGCGCGCCCCTTCGGCCAGCATCCGGCGGACGTAGGTCGACCCGAGGACGCCCCCGGATCCGGTGATGAAGACCGTGCGGCCGTTCAGTTGCTCAGCCATGGTTGGCCTCCTCCATCAGGAATTCGACAAGGCGGAAATCGAAGGGTGTGTCGATGTCGACGCAGCGCTCGGGCGGCATGAGGTAGGGGATGACCCGCCCCTCCCACAGCCCCTTCGACCGTTTCAGATAGGCAGGGTCGACAACATAGGTCGAGGCCGCGTGTTCATAGACCACCGGCGCCTGCTGCCGCGCGACCACCCCGCCCGGCAGCGGTTTCGAGACATGCAGCGCACCCGTCGCATCGGGCTCGACAAGGTTGAAATACGGGTTCTTCCGCGCCTCGCAGCAACTCATCACCATGTCGGGCCTTTTGGCTGCAAACAGGTCCAGCGCAGCGGTGATATCCTCGGGCAGCCGCAGGGGCGAAGTGCAGTCGAGGTCAAGGAAGGCATCGACCGGCCCGACCAGCGCCTCGGATGCCTCCAGCGCGTGCTGCCAGACGCCCCATTTGCCTGCCGTGTCAGTCGCGAGGTGCGGCGGGCGCAGGCCGATCTTCAGCGCCCCCTTAGCCACCGCATGATCGTAGATTTCTTCGTCATCCGTGCTGACCACCACCGCATCGACCATCGGATGCGCGAAAAGCTGGTCCAGGGACCAGTCGATCAACGGCTTGCCATTCATAAAGCGAAAGTTCTTCCGTGGAACGCCCTTCGAGCCCTTCCGCGCGCCGATGTGACCAAGGATCATGGGATCTCCTTCGAGATTGCGCCAACAAAACTGCGCATCGCCCAGGCCCGCGCGACCAGCCGGGCCGAATCGAGGCAAAGGTCCAGCCGCGGCATCAACGGGTTGCCCGAGGTTTCGGTGCCAAAAGCCAGGGCCAGGAAATCGCGCATCGCGTCCAGAAACATCGCGTTCCGCTCCAGCGGCAGGTCCAGCCCGCGCGCGCCAGGCCCTTCGGTGACCTGATAGGACTGGGCGGCAAAGTCGAAGTCGTGCATCCGCTCGGTCCCGCGCAGCATGGTGCGGCGGTGGAGAAGGGGGGTCAGATAGTCCATCGACACATCGCCGACCAGGCCCTGACGGCGCAGCGAGACGCGGCTGGCAAAATCCACGCCCGGAAAGGCAGGATGGCCAAGGCTTTCGACGCGCGCAGGTTCCAGACCGGGGAACAGGCAGGCGGCAAGGTCCAGCTCATGGCAAAGGTCCAGAAGGACGCCGCCGCCTTCCGCCCGCGCGGCGTAGCTTTCGGAAAACCGCCAATCCTGCCGCCACTGGGTGACGTCTTGGCCAATGGTCAGGGCGAACTGAAAGACGTCGGACAGGTCCGATGCCGCCAGCGCCCGCACCGCGGGGTGATAGCGCATCATCACGCCCAGCATGGATCGGTCGGCGACGGGCGCGGAAACCTCGGCAATCGCGTCCACCTCGTCCGGGCGGAAGGCGAGCGGCTTTTCGACGTAGATTGGCAGCCCTCGCGCCGCCGCTGCCTTGATCAGCGGCAGGCGGATGTCGGTCGCGGTTGCGATCACCACGGCTTTGGCATCGGTCATCGCGGCCAGCGCCCCGCCGATCCCCTCGCTGCGCCAGGACACCAGCCGGGACGAGGCCCCAAGCGCCTGCAGATTGTCGTGATGCCGCCGCCCGATGGAACCGGAACCGATGACGAGAACCCGCATGATCCCCCCTTTTGGCAAAGCCCTAGCGCGAAACCGCGTTGGCTGCCAGAGGCGGGCGGCGTTGTGGCCATTCGGTTGCGCGGTGCCAGGCCTGACCGATGGCCAGCACCCCGGCATCGTCGCCTGACCGACCGATGATCTGCATCCCCATCGGCAGACCCGCTGGCCCGAAGCCGATGGGCACCGAAAGGGCGGGCAGTCCGATCAGGCTGGCCGGGATGACCACCTCCATCCAGCGGTGATAGGTGTCCATCCTGTGCCCGGCGATCTCTTCCGGCCAGCGCCATTCGGCGGGGAAAGGCCAGACCTGGGCTGACGGCAGGACCATGGCATTGAACCGCTGGAAAGCTTGCGCGGCATGGGCGTGCCAACGGCTGCGGATGACACTCGCCTCGTGGACGGCCTGCGCTGTCAGTCCCAGGCCCTGCTCGATTTCCCACAGCGTCTCGGGCTTGGTCATGGCGCGACTGGCCGGGTCGTCTGCAAGCGCCCGCTTGCCCCCGGCGTTCAGCATGGCGCGCAGAGTGACCCAGGAGGACCACAGCTTTTCCGCCGGGAAAGGTGGCGGTATCGGTTCGACCACAGCGCCGAGCTCTTCCAGCTGGCGCAAGGCGTCTTCGCACAGCGACAGGACCCCCGGCTCCATCGGATAGGCCCCGCCCCAGTCGGCCAGCCAGCCGATCCGCAGGCCCTTTACCCCCCGGTCAAGGCCCGGCAGCATATCGGGCAGGGCGCGCGGAAAGGGCACCTCGGGGTTCTCGCCCGCCAGCACGATCAGTAGCCGCGCGATATCCTCGACCGTGCGGGCCATCGGGCCTTCGGTCGACAGGGTGGACAGGTAGGTATCGCCCTCGGCATCTTGCGGGACGACACCCCAGGTCGGCCGGAACCCGTAGACGTTGCAAAAGGCGGCGGGGTTGCGCAAGGACCCCATCATGTCAGATCCGTCGGCAACCCAGGCCAGGCGTGCCGCCAGCGCCGCCGCTGCCCCGCCTGACGACCCCCCGGCACTGCGTGTCACGTCATAGGGGTTCCGCGTCACCCCGAAGATCGGGTTGAAGGAATGCGACCCCTGGCCCCATTCCGGCACGTTGGTCTTGGCCGCTATCACCGCCCCCGCGCTGCGCAGACGGGCGGCGACCAGATCGTCCGCTTTCGGAACATGGTCCGCCCAGAGTGGCGACCCCCAGGTCGTGCGCAGGCCCTTCGTCGCCACCAGATCCTTCACCGCCAAGGGAATTCCATGCAGCCATCCCGCAGGCGCCGCATCATCCAGCGCCCGCGCCTAGGCCATCAGCGTATCGGGGTCGCGCATCGAGACCAGCGCATTCAGCGCACCATTCTCTGCCTGAACCTGCGTCAGCCAGGCAGCCATCACCTCGGACGGCGCGACCTTGCGTGCTTGGATCGCCCGCGAGAGATCCGTGGCCGACCACTCCAGCATGTCTTTCATTCTGGCTCAAATATCCCACGGGGGGTGATAAGCGACAAGAAACCCTCCAGTGGAGGGTTTCCGCGAAGAACGCCTGGCCCGTGGCCGGGCCTGGACTTGGGGGTGTGAAACCCCCGCTCCGACAGATCAGCAAGCGGCAGGCGTGCCGGAC